>CAYPSL010000001.1:0-23606 GCA_964413615.1 uncultured Candidatus Saccharibacteria bacterium
CATCCGCAACGATAAATTGAATTGGTCCGACAGCAAGCGGCCCCGGATTTGCCTATTGGGGGCGCATAGTAATTTCATACGTCCAATCTTGATCCATAATTGCCGAAGGGTTAAGTGCTGCGTATGAATAATCGATATATCCGCTCGCGCTGTAATCAACAAGCCTAATAAATTTTTTCCCGGAAGCAGCATCCGTTGAAACAGAAGTGCTAGCAGATAAGCCGAGCGTTGCCGGTGTTACATTCTTTGTCCATCCCTGATCTTCGGGCAGCGTACCCTTGCTGGCATCATACTCGATTCTTGTGCATGTAGTAGCAGGAAGCAAGCACTGATTCGTATTTCTCCATAAACATAAATCACTCTTACAAGAAGAGCTTGTAGGCCCGTCACTTACACACACTCGGCTCGGGTTAATAACTGGCGGAGCAGATGGATACACGGGGTAGAACAACAAAAATCCGTCCCTGTCCGGCCCTGCAGTAAAGGTAAATTTCAGCTGAGTAGGGGACGTGATAATAGCTTCATCGCGGGAAATATTTCCAAGCTGCGCAGGGTGCCCGCTTGTATTTTCAAGCCCCTCAATAGTAGTCCCCGTAAGCATAGAGGTAAATGTGGACCCTTCAATTGTAATAGTTCCGCGAGCCCCCTCTGCCCCAGAAGTACTGTCAGAATTAATAGAAATAAACAAAAATCCCTTAAAGCGCTGTACGGATATTCCGGGGACCTCTCCGGGCAACACGGGGTCAGTAATAGCATTACCACCAACAATTAATGGAAATTCTTCTCCGCTTGCGCGCACATCTCCATTTCCAAAATACGAATTTGGAAGAGTGTCTCCACTATTCGTGTTATACACTTCGTCGATCGTAATTGTTGCATTGATATTTTCCGCCGATATCGCTCCGCCAAAAGGGTTAAACGTTGCGCAATTCGCGCTATTAGTTTCAGATATAACTCCCTGCTGCTCTACACTCCTTAGGGTTAAGTCCATAGCAGCGGGAGATGCTACTTTTTCGTAAAAACAATAATCAGCCTTAGTCGTTTTCCCGGTAGCGCCATCATATGCAGGGCAAGCAGTAGTAGAATTTACGCACCCACTTGATATAAGCGTACTTCCGGAAACAGCAGAATCTGTTGCCGAACACGTACTAGTGCCAGGTCCACGCTTAAAGTAATACTGCCGGTCACCTGCTACTGGCTTCCTCCATAGGCACACGTCCCTATTGCAAATACCATTTGCGCATAGAAGTGTCTGCCTGCTACGGAACTCCCACCCACCCCCCGGTGGATACTTCTTCGTGCAATCGGATGCAGTTCCGGAAACTTGAGGATCTTCCGATGTTGCAAATTGATACTTTTGAGGAGAGGCGACCTCGCATACCCCGCTTCCACTATTACACGTATACCCAGCGCTACAATCCGCGGAGCTTTTACAGGTACTTTGGTATTGTACCCCTGCAGGATTAAATCCGCGCTTCAAGTACGCATCAGAACACCTCCCTGATGCCGGGCATGCAACAGGATACGAACAACTTGCAACAGGCTTTGGGCTTGTGCATGTAAGCTTTTCGATATGAATACTAGAACCGCTTCCGGATAAGTTTGTTTCAAAATTATTCGTCGCAGAATTCCATTTTGTATCAAAATACCGAGACCCAATCGTATGAGTACCTGAAGTATCCGTACCTACCGACGTGTACCCTTTCAAATCGCAAATCTTATTTTTTGTCGCGGTATCGTAATACAACAAGCCTTCCTGAATAGGTACGTTTTCGGGAATACTAGTATATATCCCCAAGCTATTTATAAATGTCCGTATCTGCTCTTTTGTTTCAAATGTAAAAGAAGGAGGAGTGTCAGAAAGGCCGGTGGAGCATGCAGTAGGATCTCCGGGAGTACATGCTGCTGGAGGCCAATTCGCAATTGTAGTTACCGCAGAAACAATAGGGCTTCCATTGCTAGTGCCTCCGAGTTTTGGTCGCACCTCTACGCGAATACTCTTATAATCCGCAGTAGTAAAATCAAGAATTCCCGAAACAGTTCCATTTTCCGGATCATCAATAGGAATAATACTTGTAATAACACTGTATGTTTGCTGATTTTTTACAACTTCTTGAGCATATTCGACCGAGCCATACGGAAGTGCCGGATTTGCCTGAAGTATTGCTCCGGTTGGAACAATGCCTACTCGATCATACGAAAGCGCGTGAAGACCCTCAATAGCATCGTTCACCATAGCCTGAGCTACTACCTTCTTTTCAACCCGAAGCGATGATCTTGTCGAAAGTACAGAAACGCCAACAATTGCAATAACCGCAATTGCCAAGAAAAACATTGCGACCAAGATTTCTATTAAGGTGAACCCATTCTTCATACCCTAAATAACATTCACCAAGCTATAAATAGGAGAAATAATTGAAATCGCAAGCGCACCGACGGCAAGACCAATAGTAATCATTAATATAGGCTCCATTACCGAGGTGAGGTTTTTCATCGTCTGATCAACTTCTCCTTCATAAAATAGTGCGACTTCCTTTAGCACCGCATCGAGTTCTCCGGTTTGCTCGCCTACTCCCATAATGTTTATAACCAGCGGAGGAAACAGTTTCCCTCGTTGCTCGAAAAATTCACTTAACGTGCGCCCCTGCTTTACATGAAGCTCTGCCTCCCGAAACGCCTTTGCGTATACAAGGTGCGGAGTATTCGCGCCCAATATAGAAAGAGCCTCAGTAAACGCTACTCCGCTAGTAAGCAGGGAGCTTAAATTACGTGCAAACCGAGCAATATTTATATTTCTTATAATCGGGCCAATAGTCGGCATTCGAAGCAAAAAATTCATATATGCCATACGCACTGCAGGAATCTTCATAAGATAGAATCCAAGAACAGAAAGTGCTATAACCACCGCAAGGAATATATACCAATAAGTATTAAGAGTTGCGCTTGTAGCAATAAGGATTCGCGTCATGAGCGGAAGCTCAACGTCAAACCCTTCGAAAATTTCAACAAGCTTGGGCACTACCAATACCATCATCGCAATCCCAACCGCAATTAAAGCGCCAACGATAACAAGTGGATACAGCATCCCTCCGCGGACAGCTCGCCTAAGCTCAAAATCTTTCTGTAGCTGAATAGCAAGAACCTCTAATGTTTCCTGGAGTTTTCCCGTAGCCTCCCCCACCTGAATAAAGCTAATAAATAAATTTGGAAACGCGCCTGGAAACGGCCTCATGCTATTTGCCAACGTTTGCCCCCGCTCTATTCCTTGGTACACAGACTGAATAGCTTGAGATAGTGCGCGATTTTTTGTCTGCTTTTGCAATGTTGCAAGTGCGCTTTTAATATCTAATCCAGCCCGAAGCATTAAGCCAAAATATCGGGCAAATAAAACCCGTTCAATAATCGGCACCCGCGAAAACAAAGAGCCAACCGGCGAAGTTTTTGTTCCCTTTTTTTGCTCCGTAAATGAAGTTAATAAAATACCTTCTTGTAATAAATCTTCTCCCAATACTGAATACGAAGAAGCTTCTCGATTGCCTGTAACCAGCGCACCTGTGTGTTCGTTTCTTCCTGTAAATGTATAAAGAGGCATAGAAAATTATTCCTTAGCAACGCGAAGAACCTCTTCCACACTCGTTACACCCTGTACAACTTTTATCATTCCGTCTTCAAGCATCGTAACCATTTTCTGCTCTTCCTTTGCTGCTTTTTCCAATGCATCAGAAGTAACCGTAGACGTAAGCATCCCTTGAAGTGACGGGGTCATTTCAAACATTTCATAAATTCCAATCCTCCCCTTATACCCCCCTTGGCATTTATTGCATCCAGGAGCTTTAAATACCGGGAGCACTTGCCAAGAAATACCCGCCTCAACTACGCCCTCTCGCTTTAACACCTCAAGCATATGATCAACATCCATTACTTCTTTCAAGCTATCAAGCATTGCTTGATCAAGCGTTATTTGAGTTCTGCATTGATCACACAACATGCGAACCAATCGCTGAGCCATTACAAGATTTATTGTAGAAGATAGCAAAAAAGGTTCTACGTTCATATCCATTAAGCGAGGCACTGCTCCAGCAGCGCTATTCGTATGAAGGGTAGAAAGTACAAGGTGTCCCGTAAGCGCCGCATTTACTGCAAGGGATGCCGTTTCTTCGTCTCGAATTTCACCAACCATAATAATATCAGGATCTTGGCGAACCAATGCACGAAGACCATTTGCAAACGTTAAGCCTATTTTGGGCTGCACCTGAGTTTGATTAATTCTTTGCATACGATACTCAATCGGATCCTCGATACTACTAATGTTTACTTCCGGAGTATTAAGCTCGCTCATCGCCGCATAGAGCGTTGTCGTTTTTCCAGACCCAGTAGGTCCGGTAACTAAAATCATTCCATTTGGCTTTTGGATATTTTCCCGAAAGGTTTTAAGGTTAGCCTCCCTCATTCCAAGACCATCAAGCACTACCCCATTTCCAGACTCATCCAATAAACGCATAACAATCTTCTCTCCATCAAATATAGGCAATGTAGATACACGAAAAGCGATATCAAAATCATCGCTTTCAAGTTTAAATCTTCCATCTTGCGGAAGCCGATGTTCATCAATCTTTAAATTGCTTAATATTTTAATACGCGCAACAACCCCAGGAAGAACAGCTTTAGGCAAGGCCATCATGTCGTGCAAAATACCGTCAATACGATACCGAACAATCAACTGGTCTTCCGTTGGCTCAATATGAATATCTGAAGCTCCTCGCACAACCGCGTGGCGCAAAATAGAATCTACAATTTTAATAATAGGCAAATCCTCTGCAGCTTTCGATAAATCAGTATCGCTCGTATGAGCCTTCTTTGCTTCTGCGATAACTTGTTGCAAATCCGCTTCGAGCGTTCCCTGGTATTTTGCCAATGTTTCCCGAATACTCGTGGTACTCGCAAGAGCAACCTCTACACGCCTATCTACCTTTTTATGAATAAACTCGACGATCTGGCGATCGTTCGGGTTGGCCATTGCTACCTTAAGGGCATCGGGAGTTTGTTCATACGCAACAATAAAGTGCTCCTTTGCCGTAGATTCTGGAATAATGTCGAGAATTTTCTTTTCTATCTGCAAATCCCGCACATCAATATAGGGTACAGAAAGCGCGCTGGCGTAGGCTTTCGTGTATTGCTCTTCGGTTACTTTTTCTTTTGTTACAAGCAATTCAAAAATCGTTCCCTCCCCTTTTGTAATAGCTTCACGAATACGCGCGCCATCTTCGAGCGGAAGCTCACGAGATTCCACAAGAAATTGAAGGATGGATTCGCTAATGCGATCAATCATGCCTTTTATTATAGCATGAAAGCGCTTGGTTTTTTCTCTACTCTAGTACAGTAATTGAAGCTTTAACCTGCGGACGCACATGATCATGCATACCAAACGTCCCAGCCTTGGTAAATACAAAAGAATATGACTCTCCAGTTACAAGCTCACGCCCAGCATCGAGCCCTGGCAAACCATTATGAGTCGGATGCGGGTCAGATGCTGGCCTGTGATTTGCCTGACCGTTATTTGTAAATACTACCGTTGCCCCTACGGGAACCGTAATAGTAGAAGGAGAAAACCCTTCATCATCAATAGAAATGGCAATAGTCTTAGGCTCAACAGATGGCGACGATGCAGGAGTTGCCAGTACCGGCTCCTGCCCCAACGTAATTGTCGTAGCTACGGGCGCCGGAGTTGCTGTAATGGTTTGTTGAATACTATTAGATGTTGGCCTAAGGGCTATAAAAGCTATCAATGCAATGACGATAATGCCGATAATAATCGAGAGAGTGTTTTTCATGCTCTTAATAATACCGCTCCGTGCGCAGGGCTGCCATAGCGTTTTTAATACCCTCGGCAATACTCACAAGTATCTTTTCTACAACCAGCATCTGGATCCAAAAATACAAGCTCCTGAATTTCCTGCCACACGCGGACAATCTCTCCGGAAAGTAGCTTTACGTCCTCCTCTTGTATCGCAATGCGCTTTTTAATGTATCCACCCTTACTCGGCTCTATAAAGTCAATTTCTCCGCTTTCCATCGTATATGGAAAATCGGGCGCATTATCGCAAAGCAACTTATAAAAAATAAGCTGACGAACGTAATTACCATCTTTGCGCATTTTTTCCCTCCATGTATCAGAGTTTCCCGTTTTATAATCAACAACATTTACTATCTTTTCATCAGTATTAATAATTTCTATCTTATCCACATTTCCCGTAATCGGAACGCCTAAAACATGAACCCCATGCTTACGAAAACTATATTCCGTCATACCCGGGGTAATGAAGGCATCACCATAATGCGCTATATATCCCGTAAGCGCAGCTATACCCTGCTCAAGAACGTCTTTCTTGTCAGTCTCGGACAACGCCTCTCGCTGAACATACTTCCCATACACATCAAAAATCCACGTACTAGCAGGCAATTCACCCCGCTCTTTCGCGTATTCAAATACATCTCGGAGAGTACCGTGCACAGCGCTCCCTAAGCTCAAGCTGCGAGATTTTATCGAAGGAATTTGAAGAATATTTCTAAAATAAAATTTTCGGCGGCACTCAAGATAATTATTCAAATGAGTCACGCTCATAGAATACGTTTCCAATAATGACGCAATATATGCGCGCCCGGCATCGCTTGTTTTTGGAATAATTGGATCAGTAAGAGTTTTTGAAAGTCGCGCAAGCTGATCATCCGGAGACTCTTCATACACCATTTTATTTAGCACCTGGTCAGGAATTTCAGAAAGAAATAATGAAGGAACTGTTTCTTTTCCGGTAGATGAATGCGAGGATCGAGTTATGAGCAATCCCTGCATTGCACGAGTTATTGCTACATAAAAGAGCCTTCGTTCATCTTCATTATTATCGCTGGCAATAATAAAATCGTATCGAACAAGCCCTTCGGGAAGCGGAACATGAGAACGATCCCTTCCTCCTCCCCAATGTTTATCGTTTAGCCGAGCAATAATTACATAGGGGAACTCAAGCCCCTTTGCTTTATGCGCCGTCATAAGACGAACAGCCCCACCGCCGCCTTCCCACTCCGGAGTAAGCACGCCTATATCGTGCTCTTTCATGAAAGAAAGATGCTTCACGAAATCGGTGAGTCCAAATGAGACGTTCCCGCGAGAAACTTTTTTTGCTTCCCCTAAAAACGTTTTTACGCTGCGCAATATTTCTATTGAATTAGGAAGATGTGAAATATCCGCATAAAAACGAGATTCGACCAAGACTTGCTCAAGAAACTCCATAATCGGAAGCGAAGCTGCCTGCTTTCGCCATAGCGCGAGGCGCTTCCCCAACGCAAGGATTTTTTCATTCTCACGCACCCCCGCCTTGTGCAAATAATCCGCATTCGTCATAACCTCATACATTGGAATACGATGCTTTCCCGCGAAATGGATAGTTTTTAACGTATCCACTTCGTCAATATTCCACCAAGAGTAGCTCAGCACGCGCGCAAGCTGCTCTTCGCTTCTGCCGTATGCAATCCATTCCAAAAGGGCAATGAATTGCTGAACGACTACTGATTCAAAAATATCTTCCCCCATTTCAATCCGAGCAGGAACACCAACTCTGCGCAGCGTATCGTAAAGATATTCGCCATCCTTATTATATCGATACAGCACCGCTATATGATGAGGCGGCACCCCCTTATCCAATAATCCTTCAATATGCTTTGCGATACTATACGACTCCTCATCTTCCGAAGAGCTGGTAAGAACGGATATTTTTTCTGGAGTTACGCTCTTTTGTGCAACAAGATTTTGATGAACTCCGGGAATATGTGCTGCCAGCGACTCTTTATTGTTCGCGATAACCGCATCGGCTGCATCTAGAATATATTGATGACTCCGATAATTTTTCGTCAATGAAATTATTTGGACTGCACGCTTATATTTTTCATAAAACGACAACATATTAGCAAGGGACGCGCCCTGAAATCGATAAATAGACTGCTTATCATCACCAACTACGAAAATATTTGGGGAATCATCAAACGATCCCAAGAGTGTCACTATCTCATTCTGAGCGCCATTCGTATCCTGATATTCATCCACTAGAATGAATTGAAATTGCTCTTGCAATGTTGCCAGTAGATCTGAATTTACGCGAAGCTCACGCACAACCATGGAAATCATATCTTCGTAATCGTATCTCCCCATCTCGGCAAGACTTTTTTCATATTCCCGATACACTAAAATCATTTCTTTTTGTTTCGCAAGAGCTCCGGACTCTTTTTCAAACCATTTTTTCAAAGTATTTTTTAATACCGTTCTCGCTTTACTTTGCTCTCGCACAGAATCACTCCCCCCTACAAGCTCATGATACTGATCAAACATATGAGCAATAAACATCTGCAAAGATTCAGAGAGCTTTGCTTCTTTAGATGCTTGCATAGTGAACGCCTCTAACTCATTACACGCCTCATCAGTTCTTTCTTTTGGCGTATATGCAAAAAATACCTGAAATGGATCTGAAAGTTTTTGAAGGAAACGATCAAGCGAAGATACAATCTCTGCAAAATCGTCAGGAGAAATATCCTCCTGCTTCAAGTCAGAAATATTCCCCATAATATCCCGGAAAAACATATAGGGAGAAAAGAAGGGCTTGAGCGGGCTTTTTGCGGGAAGCGTATCTATAATAGAGCGGAATAGTCCGATGCGTTCCGCATCCGAAACAAGTTGCCATGTCTTCGCCTTTGCAAACAATTCAATATGATCAGAAATAATATCGTTACAAAACGAATGAAATGTGTGAATTCGAACATAATACGAAGCAGTGCCAATAATAGACAATAGCCTAGACCGCATAGCAGCGACTCCGGATTCCGTGAAGGTAAGGCATAGAATATTCCAAGGATCCATTTGGGTTTGCGCAAGGATATTCGCAATGCGCATTGCGAGCGTTTGCGTTTTGCCCGTACCAGGCCCCGAAAGCACCATTACAGGGCCTTCTATAGTATCAACAGCTTTTTTTTGCTCAGGATTTAACTGATTGTATCGTTCCGTAAATTCGGTACTTGTAGGCATATATACAGAGTAGCACGCCTGCAAACAGGAGAGGAATTGTTAGATTTTGACCATACGAAAGCCCCCATGCTCCTTGCCATTCCTGTAATCGAATATACTCCAAAAGAAATCTTTGTATGCAATACCAAACAATAAATAAAGCAAAAACAACACCTCGAGAAATTTTAGGGCTTAGGAGCATAAAACAAACAATAGCAAGAACCATCATACCAAGTGCGTCATATATTTGAATCGGATGATGCAATAAAGAATCTTCCGGTACCAACATTCCCCAAGGAAGCGTAGTTACTGTTCCATATAATTCTTGGTTTATAAAATTCCCAATCCTGCCTAACGCTATTCCAACTGCGGACGGAATAGCCACAATATCTGCAATTGCAATAAGCTTCCGAAAAGAAAAACGTGTTGCAAGCCACACAAATAGTGCAGCCCCAATAAACCCCCCATGAGAACTCATACCTCCGTGCCATATTTGAATAATCGCAAGCGGATATTCCCAGAAAAATCCTGGCTCGTAGAATATCGCGTACCCCAATCTTCCACCTACAACCACCCCCAAAGCTCCATACGCAACAATAGTGCCCCACAACTCTCGAGAATCTTTTTCGCCATGCTTCCGGGCAAGATATGGAGCTACAAACCACGCAAACCAAAATGCAACAACGTACAAAAACCCATACCAGCGAATCTCAAATCCCGCTACCGATACAATAACGGTACGAGAAGGAAATAGCTCGAGCATAAAAATTTTCTACGAAGCAATACGAACGGTAGGGACCGGCAAGGCAAGGCCGATGTGTCGCTTTTCAAATGTTTGCAAAATAGCAAGAATAATCTGCTGCTGCGCTTCTCGATACACTGCAAAATCACGACTCGTAACCACGTACACAAGCTCAAACACAAGGCCAGAATCACCAAAATCAGTAAGGTATGCGCTTTTAAAGACAACATGGGGCAAAGCGCTCACAATATCCTCGAGTATCAATGGCACTTCTGCAAGCTTTGCTGTGCCCGTACCGTACTGTACTCCTATTTTTAGTGAGACCCTGCGCTCAGTCATGCGCTTTAAATTACTAATTCTTGCTGCAACAATGTCTTTGTTTGGAACAACAATCTCTTCCCCAGAAAGAGCCTGAATACGAGTTGATTTAATGCCTATTTTTCGAACCGTTCCGCTCGTATTACCAACTACAATGTAATCACCTGGAGAAAACGGACGGTCAAAATAAATCACCAAAGAGCTAAAAAGATCGCCCAAAATATTCTGAGCTGCAAGAGCTACTGCGATTCCTCCGATACCAAGCCCTGCGATTAAGGAATTTACATTCACGCCTAAGTTAGAAAGCACAAACACGCCCGCTAGCATCCATAATGCAATTTTTACGATCCCGCTAAGTATTCCCGAAACAAGAATGTCTCCATGCTTCCCCTTGCTCGCTATTTTTTTCGTAATAATAAAATCAATAAAAATCTGAAGCGCAACAATCACCTGGATAGATCCCCAGATGACAAACGTATTAGAAACAATTTTTTGAAATACTCCCTCGATTGCAAGATATTGCAACGCGAAGAAAAACGCTAAAAACCAATAAAACGGAGGGTGGATAGTAGCAAGCATTTGTACAAAAGCATCATCAAACGATGTTTTTGTTCTTTTGGAAAAGCTTGTAAACCGGAGCAGAAATATCTTCTGAACAAGCATAATAAAGAGTACAGAAACGGCAAATATCAACGCAGCAATGCTGTATTGGAGGATCGTATTACCCCAATACATTTCGACAAGAAGGCCCTGAAAATCGACTGCCATATACCATCTTATTATATGGTACGATCGAAATATGTCACAATCCCAACAACTCCCCCTCTGCGTAGACCTCGACGGCACCCTTACCCCGACAAACTCCATCCTTGAGCTTGGAATACGATCACTCAAAAAAAATCCGCTTCGCATATTCGACCTTTTAGTAAGCGCTTACACAAGCAGAGCAGCAGTGAAAGAGCGCATAGGGCAATATTCTGCCCAAGAGCCTTTACACCTCCCCTACAACAAGGAGCTCCTTGCATGGCTCACAAAAGAACATCAGAAAGGGAGGCCCTTAATCCTTGCCACTGCGAGCGATGCAACTGTTGCAAAAAAAGTAGCGCAAGAGCTAGGAATCTTTCAGGAAGTTATCGCAAGCACGCGCAAATCACCCATTAACGCATCGTCGAAGTACGGCGTACTGCAAAAACGATTTGGAGAAAAAGGGTTTTCGTATGCAGGTAACTCGCGCGAAGATCTTTCCGTATGGAATGTTGCCGCAAGCGCTATTATCGTAGATGCTCCAAAAGACATTGTAGCGCTCGTACAAAAACGAATACCGATAGAGGCACAATTCTCCTCAAAGCAACCACTATCGCTTGAAATAATCCTCCAAGAAATTCGCATCCATCAGTGGCTAAAAAATCTTCTCCTTTTTATCCCTGCAATAGCCGCGCATGTGGCGCTACAAGGACCTGTCTTATCTCATGCAATTATCGGTTTTATTTCATTTAGTTTTTTTGCGTCCAGCATATACGTATTCAACGATATTATGGATATCTCCTCAGACCGCCTTCATCGAACAAAACACCTGCGCCCAATCGCAGCAGGAAAATTAGCTATTAGCCAAGCAGCCCTACTCGGAATATCGCTCGCTACTATTAGTATTGTACTTGCGCTTCTTACTCTGCCAATTTCGTTTGCGCTTATTATCGGACTATACGCGGGCATCAACATTATATACTCATTATGGGCAAAAAAAATTCCCTACCTAGACATAGGTATTCTTGCAGGATTCTATGTGCTTCGAATTATCGCGGGTAGTGCGGCAACGGGAATCGAAACATCAACATGGTTATTTTTATTTGCCGGATGCTTCTTCTTAAACCTTGCAATCGTAAAACGCATAACGGAAATTATTGCGCTTAAAAACAATGAGGAAATCGCCCACGGAAGAGGGTATGGAAAGCGAGATAAAAATGTCCTCACAGGAATCGGAATTATATGTGCGGCGCTCGCATGTGTCGTGCTGGCCTTTTACATCACAAGTGCCTCGGTTATGCACCTGTACGCTACTCCATCAATGCTATGGGTAGCAGTTCCCGCACTTATAGTATGGATTGCGCGCATATGGTACCTCGCGCTGCACAAAAAATTACCCGATGACCCCGTACTCTTTGCCAGCAAAGATGCAACAAGCTATCTCCTTGTCGCAATCATGGCGGCAAGCATGCTCCTAGCCACGTAACCGAACAAGATTTTCCATAAAGGCATCAACGCTTCGCTCCCAAGAAAATTGGAGTGCCTTTGCCCTACAATCTTCTGGCCGCAAATTCAAACAACTTTTTATAGACTCCTCTATAGTATCCCCAATATAACCATCAACCCCATTTGTGATAATATCTTTTGGCCCGCCAACATCAAACGCCGCAACGGGCAAGGAGCAAGCAAGTGCCTCAAGAATTGCTAATCCAAGCGTATCAGTACGAGAAGGAAAAACCATAACACGAGCAACCGATAAAATATCAATAAGCTCTTGTCCTGTTTTATATCCCGTAAACATAGCTTTTCCTCGAAATTCTTCTTCTAGTTTTTCTTTATCTGGCCCATCGCCAATAACCACTTTTGTACCAGGTATGTTTGCGTCTAAAAATGCACGGATATTTTTTTCCATTGCAACACGGCCCAAGAATACAAATATCGGCCTTGCAAGATCGGGCAAGGCGTTTGAATAAGGATTTCGAGAAAACAGATCCACATCAACCCCAAGAGGAGTTACAACAACTCGCTCAAATCCCTCGCCAACAAGTTCACGCTTGAGCGACTCCGTGCTTACCATTGCTCCGTCCCCCGCATTATGAAACCATTTTAAGTACCTTTGCGTTACCCCTCCAAAGCCCCCGAGGCGCATTGATACATACTCCGGAAGCTTCGTATGGTATGCAGTTGTAAAATGATATTTATTTTGTATGCACATTTGGCGAACCGCCAATCCCAATGACCCTTCCGTAGCAATATGAATATAATCTGGGCGCTCTTGTTGCACTATTTCATCTAATTGCTGTTTCCAGGCCCACGAAAGGCGTATCTCGGAATAAGAAGGTAGTGGTAGCGACATAAATTCGCCAGGATGCACAATCCGAACTCGAAAATTGCGTGCTTCTAAGTTTTTTTTCGTATAAAGGAGGCTCGTCACAACCCCATTTACATTGGGTTCCCATGTGTCGGTAGCAATAATAATACTTTTCATACCAACACCACGAACCACCTATTTGCCGCTCCGGCGGCTATAAAAGAGGTGCAATTGCAGTCTTGAGCTGTTCGTAAGGAACGCCTCCACCAAGCTGAGTTTTTGTTCCATCTGCAGTTATAACCATGTTAAATGGAGTCCCTTGCAAACCAGCCTTCAAGCCATCATCCAAGTCTGCCTGCACCTTAGATGCAAACTCTTGAGAGTCAACGCACGCCTGGAATTCTGCGACATTCGCCACGCCAGCCTGCGCCGCGTACTTCGATAAGTCAGCAAGGTTTAAGCCGTCATTGCTTGGAGTCGCCGCAAATACCACATCAGTAAATTCCCAGAACTTTCCCTGCTTTGCGGCACATTCCGCAGCATTCGCCTCAGCAGCAGCTTTTGCATGCAATTGAGCAATAGGAGCATGGCGATAGACCCAGCGAACATCGTTTGGGTATTCCTTTATAAGCTGCAGCATACTTTCATGAAATACTTTGCAATATGGACACTCAAGATCAGAATATTCTACAATTGTAACTTTTGCATTTTCAGGACCGCGAATATGGTCTTCGCTTGTAATAGGGCGAATATCAAGAGAAGCGGTAGGGCGAGCCTGTTCAAGCGCAGGGGTCGGAACCGGCGCCACTGCTGGTGTTACCTTGCTAAAATACACAGCGCCTGCGATAAGAGCGCCTGCGATAACGATCGCCATCGGAACTGACATTTGCTTTGCGTCTGCCATAGAAATAAGAGAAGGCCTTACGCTATCTCAAGAAGCTCTGCTAAGCGAGGCTGATTAAAACCAATCACGATATTGCCATCAATATCAATAACCGGAACCCCCATTTGCTTTGACTTCTCCAGCATTTCATTACGAGCAGCAGGATCTGCGGCTACGTCTTTTTCGCTATAAGTAACGTTATGTTCCCCAAAATACTGCTTCGCTGCCTTGCACCAGCCACAAGAAGGAGTGGTATAAATCGTGACGTTTTTCATATGATATGTTGTTACTTATTATAAATGTTCGAGCGTCTTTATTCCTAAAGCGTCTAGTACACTATGGTACCAAAAAAGAGCTGCTCTCGCAAGAATTTTTTATACCTTCTTTGAACGTTTTTCTATAACCGTTCTTACGAACAAAAAGAGAAATGTTAGGCAAGAAATAGAAACTCCAACCAATAACCCTGGCGGATTATACGCAAAGGTAATATCGTATTCACCCGGAGCAACCTTCATCGCAACAAGATCGGAAACAATGTCCGCCTTAGATCCATTCGCGGTCCAGCCGTCTGCGTAATTTGTATTCAACACAACAAACGTTTCATTCGGAATTATCGCATGTGCACGCACAAGATTATAGCTCCATGAAACCAGCTTTACTTTCGCTGCGGGGTCAACTGCAGATACTACGCTTGTATCTCCTTCGTCATATATAGTACGGACAGCGGGGCGAGGGCCTAGTACGGAACAATACACCATCGTTCCGTATCCTGCCTTATACGCATCAAATGATCGCGTAGTACGCGACCCATCACCGTTCTCATCATATCGATCAGGCGTAAATGCAATGGGATATGGCGCAGGAGAAATACTTGGCACAACATGGGGTAAGGTAAACGCCTGCTCGGAAACTTGATACGTAAGACTAAATATATCTACCGCTATAAGCCCCACGCACACAATAAGCACAATGCGAGCAGTGCTCCGAGAAACCATCGATGCTAGTTTATCTGTGCCATACGATGCGAGTAAGCCTAGAGGAATAACCGCAAAGAGAATAATTCGAGAAATATTAGAACGAGGGAAAAACCAAAGCAAATCAAATATCGGCTTCAAATACGGCCCCATTGTTGAAACAAGCACCACCGCGACAGAAGCAAACGCAAGAACTTTCACAATTCGACTTTGTCGAACATAGGAAAGTCCAATTAATGCGAGCGCAAATACAATATATCCAATATATGCTCCATACTCGTGCCATCCGCTCGCCTGATCCAAAATTACATACGAACCATGCAAATGGCGCCCAAATAGAATATCGACAATCCAAGGCAAGGTATATGTAGATGACGCATACGCATCATCAGGAAACTGCTTCAACCAAAACAATACGGGAACCAATTTAAACGCGGCAAACCCCATAGCCCACGCCGCCGCACGAATCGTCATAAGCGCTGCTTGCTTGCGATGCTTTACAAAAAGCATAAGCGCAACAAACGCAAGCGTTGTATACATCAGCAAATAAATACCGCCGCCGAAAAACGTAAGTGCTAAAAACACCCCGCATACAAACGGTTTTACTTTTCCTCTATACATTAAAAGCCATGACCATAAAATCCACGGAATCCACATTGCGGCAAACACATTCACATGACCTTCCGTAATCTCCAGCAAATTCACAGTCCCAAAGGCAACCGCAAGCGAAGCGATAAGCCCAGCTTCCACCGACCTACCAAGCACGCGAGCTAGAGTGAGCATGCCTGTTGCGCCAACAATGACAGAAAGTGCAATTGCTAGTCGAACACCAAGCGGGATGCCAAAAATAAACTCGAGCGCAAATGTTGGAGAAAAAAGAGGGAATTCGGGATCGGAAAGTCCCGCAGTACCGCCGCACGGATACGGATCCCAAAGCGGAAATGTATGATGAGTTACCAGTGCAGCGCGATACGAATCATGGAGAGCGAAATAAAAATCCCAATCAGCAATCCCAAGATTATCCGGCAACAAAAAATACCCCATAGTTGCAAGGGGTGCGAACACAATAATAATAAAAATCGCCGCAATATACTTATTTCGCTCATTTTTTATAAAAGACATCAGCGCAACAGCAAGCAAAAATGCAGCGCCAATTATCATTCCATTTTTAAGCCCGAACACCGCCGGAACTTGCTTCATAAAAAGGAGTGGCAGTATGCCCTGCTGCACTTCTCCGTCAATTGCAACTCTATGGACTTTCGGCATATTCGTATCTCGCGCCATCATGCGAAGCGGAAGTGCTTCTCCGTGTAAAAGCGAAATATCCATCACATAAAAATCATCGTGGCCTACCGTGAACCACGGGAACGGTATTTCTATCTTCATAACATTCTCGCTAGAAAGATACGCGGTTGTGTTTGCGGATCCGCTCGTAATGATATTGCCCTTTCGATCTTTTATAATTGCTCGAAGAACACGGCCCTCAAGCCGAGAAGCATCAGAAAACACCGAAACTGCAGAATACGTCCCCTTAGAAAGATGCAGCCTCTGGGACATATGGCGCCCTGGTTCAAGCGTTATGGAATCAGGAGCATCATGGAGCTGAATAATTCTCACCGGGGAAGTTGAAAGCGGAGCCATGGTGGCTATAGCGACCACCGCGAGCGCGATACATGCAGCAATAATAAAAGTTTTGTTCATCATAAAAAGAATACCTCCTCTTTATACCTCCTTTGTCTTCAGATACGCCAATGCATCGGCAACCATATATAGAGAACCGGTAATAAGCATCACTCCTTGCACAGGAAGCATCTTTTTCCCTTTTTCAATCGCAACCCCCACATCCTCCTCTATGCTCACAGACGTAATCCCTTTTTCTCGTAACTTCCCCTCAAGTACAGTAGGAGATTCTGGCATATAGGAACCTTTCGTAATAATCACATGAGAAAAAAGCGGGAGAACCGTTGAGGCAGTGTCCGAAACATCTTTCCCTTTCTTTGCCGCAAATATCACAACATCGTACCGATGCAAGCTCCGCAAAAATTCATATAGCACACGAGCGCCATCAGCATTATGGGCCCCATCAATAACAACAAGCGGATCACGAGACAATATCTGTAATCGCCCCTCCCACACAACAGACTCAATACCCAGCACAACACTCTCCCACCGAATAGAAAAGCCTAATTGATTCATACTATAAAGTGCCGTAAGCGCCGTTTCCAGATTCCGCACCTGATGATCTCCCAAAAGCGGAAGATGCAGCTCGCCCGTATACACTCCCTCAACAGCAACAACTTGCTCGGCTAAATTCCGAGAAACAACCTCTCCGGTAACACTATCGCGCGAACGCAAAAGCGGAGCATGAAGATTGCCAGCTTCTTCCTGAAATATACTGAGCATTTCCTCCTCTGCCTCCCCCGTAATAACAGGGACTCCTTCTTTTATAATTCCAGATTTCTCTCTCGCAATATGGGCCTTTGTAGGACCGATATAATCCATATGGTCCAATCCAATATTGGTAATCACGGAAAGAATAGGGGTAATAACATTCGTAGCGTCATACCTTCCGCCCATCCCAACTTCTATAATTGCAATGTCTATATCGGAACGAGAAAAATATAAAAATGCGAGCGCTGTTGTAAATTCAAAAAAGGTTGGTTGAATTCCCTCGTTCTCTATAATTATTCGCATTTCCGCAACCAAAGCCACAAGTTCCTCATCTGAAATATTTTTTTCACCTAGTCGCACACGCTCATTAAATGTATAGATGTGCGGGCTCGTATACATCGCAGTTCTATACCCCTCCTGGCGCAGAACAGATTCCATCATTGCGCAAGTACTGCCCTTGCCGTTTGTTCCTGTTACGTGAATGCTTTTAAATTTCTGCTCAGGATGCCCCAGCGCTTCCATTAACTGCTCCATAACAGCAAGCCCGGGCTTCATTCCAAAGCGCTCAAGACCATACAAGTATTCAAGTTCTCTTTTTGTTTCTATTTCGGCCATAGACGCTTTACGTGCATCAACTACACTCTCACTTCAACTCGTTTGTCAACTATATTTCATACGATGCCTATGGAATACTTACAATTATGAAAACATCCCTTCCATTAGAATCATTCGCTCCGTCCTTTGCGCCGGACGCTTATAACGAAGAAGAAACTTGGCGCGTAGCACCATTTTTTACCAACCTCGATAAATCCGTGTATGCTGCCCTTATTTTCTCTCCAGAAGTAATCGGTGCGCTGTGCTCTCGCACAAGCCGTGCCCCAGAAGATTTGCGAAAAATCTTCTTAGGAGAATACCTCACTCCCTTTTTAAGCGATACAGCAGGAGACGCTGAAGCAAAGAAATACGGAACAACCCTCAAAGATTTTATTACGTTCTTGCATAGCAACCCGATAGAATCCATATTCTCAAACCCGAAAGCTCGATCATTTTATGCAAAATGGCTTGCACAATACGGAGACGACTCCATCGCCCAAATGGCAGGCATGCACGTCGTATTCTCCAGCTTATCCCAGCTTGCCATCAAGCATATTGAAGACCAGCGCATCGGTCTTGCACCTATCGAAAAATCAACTCGATACGTAAATTACTCCCAAAAAGTAAATGGCTCGTACAGGTATTACACTGACCCAACACTAGAAACGCTTGGCTTGAAAGAAAAATATACCGCTGCCATGGATCAACTATTCGATACATACACCGACCTCATTCCAAAAGTAAAAACGTACCTAACGGAACAATTCCCAGAAGAATCACAAAACGTTATTGAGAAAAAAGCATTCGATACCGTACGAGGACTACTCCCAGTATCCACCCTCTCCCAGGTTGCCTTCTTCGGAAATGGGCAGGCATTTGAATACCTAGTGAGCCGCTCCATGAAGCATGATTTGGGCGAAGTACGCTGGGCAGCAGAGGCTACCTACCAAGAACTTTTCAGGATAGCCCCTTCATTCCTCCGCCGAGTAAAAGATGAAGACAATAAAGAAAAAGCAGAAGCATACCAAGAATACATTGCTCAAAAAAATAGCCGCGTTGCAAAACTTCTTCCAAAGGAACTGCACGGAGCGCTAGAATCAAACCAAGCTACCGTATCGCTCGTAGAATACGATAAAGACGGAGAAGACAAAGTAATCGCCGGCATCTTATATAGCGCAGATACAAATACTGCTTCCTGGGAGGATACCCTAAACGCTGTTGCAATATTGAACACAAAAGAGAAAAAAGAAATTTTAGAAGCATATCTTTCCGGAAGAACGCAACGCTGGCAAAAAGCAGGAAGAGCGTTTGAAAACACGTATGTTCGATTCGATATCACCATGAACATCGGAGCATGGCGCGATTTGCATCGCCATCGAATGCTAACTCAGCAGCGCCAGCTGTTTACTACAAGCCACGGGTACGACACTCCCCAAGAATTACTCGATGCAAAACTGGATGAATCCTACCGAGCAGCAATGGATGCCGCAAAGGCTGTGTACGAGGAAATAGCTGCGCACGATGCCGTCCTTGCTCAATATGCCGTACCAATGGCATATCGAGTCCGCTTCATGCAATGGACAAATCTTCGCTCCTGCTTCTGGGAAATGGAGCTTCGAACAATTCCCGAAGGCCACCCCGACTACCGACATGTTGAACAAGAAAAATTCAAATTGTTGCAAGAAGCATATCCGCTTATCGCGGAGCACATGAGAGTAAACATGGGAGAATATGATTTTGCACGCCGCGGCCAAGAAGAAAAAATCCAAGAAAAGCTCACCCAACTCGAGAAGTTAAATGCATAACAACCAGAAGGGGAGAAATTCTCTCATCCTCATTGCCGCAGTAGCAAAAAATAATGTCATCGGGAAAAACGGAATTACTCCCTGGAATATTCCTGAAGAAATGGCGCTGTTTACAAAAGCAACGCTGGGCCATGTTGTAATTGTAGGAAGAAAAACGTACGAAGCAATCGGCCGGCCGCTGCCAAACAGAACAACGATTGTCATAAGCCGCACCATGCGCAAACACTCATCTCCAGAGGTGACCGTTTGCGGAAATATTCAGGAAGCACTTGAAGCATGCGAGAGTGCAAAAACAGTTTTTGTCATAGGGGGCGCAAGCATATATGATCAAATGATGCCTTTCGCGAGCGAGATGTATATATCTCACCTTCACGAGGCGTTCGAAGGAGATTCCTACTTCCCTCCCATAGATCCAAATAGTTGGCATCTATCGAAGTCAAAAGAGTTTCCCCGCTTTACCCATAGCCGCTATGTTCGCATATGAAATCAGCCCTCAAAAAAACAGATCCAGCAGTATTTCGAATTATTTCAAAAGAAGAAAAGCGGCAGCAAGAAACGCTTTCGATGATTCCATCAGAAAACTGGTTTTCGCCATCTGTTCGGGAAGCAGTGGGTTCTGTATTTTCCCATAAATACGCAGAAGGCAACATTCATGCACGCTACTACGAAGGAGCAGAGTATGTAGACGAATTAGAAACTCTTGCAATTGAACGTGCAAAAAAAGCATTTTCACTTCCCAAAAACTGGAGCGCGAACGTGCAGGCATTATCCGGCAGCAATGCAAACCTTGCAGTGTACCTAGCGGTATTAAAACCGGGAGATACCATGCTTGCAATGTACTTGCCCGACGGCGGGCATTTGTCCCATGGGTGGTCGTTCGAACCCGATGCTGCCAAGCGCGGCGACGATGTAACAAGCGGATCCCTCGTATATGAAGGCGGAAGCCGCAAAGTAAATATCAGCGCCATGCTGTATAGCCCTGTGCAATACAAAACAAGCCAGAAGACCCACCAATTCGACTACAAAGCAATTGCAAAAATTGCAGAAGAGCGCAAACCAAAGCTCATTATTACCGGAGGCACTGCGTACCCACGCGTTATTGATCATAAAAAAATTAAAGCGATCGCAAAAAAGGTTGGCGCACTCTACTTGGCAGACGTAGCCCATGAAGCAGGGTTAATTGCAGGCGGAGCATTCCCCTCCCCAGTTGGAATTGCAGACATAGTAACCATGACAACCCATAAAACCCTAAAGGCTGGGCGCGGAGCTATTATTCTTGCGCATGGAGACATGATCAAGAAAATAAACCATGCAATACTGCCAGGCTTGCAGGGCGGTCCGCACAACCACAACATTGCGGGGATCACGGTAGGATTAGGAGAAGCACTCAAGCCAGCATTTAAAAAATATGCGCAACAAGTAATCAAAAATACTGCAGCTCTTGCAGAGGAACTCAAAAAGCAGCAATTCCAACTAGTAACCAACGGAACAGATAAGCACTTTGTGCTTATTAACCTTTCAGAAGAAGCTATTCTTGGCCGGCCATTTGCGCGCGTGCTTGCCTACGCCGGGATTACCACCAACTACAGCACCATGCCGTGGGATTCCAGACCCCCTCGCAACCCATCCGCTCTTCGCCTTGGTACCCCGTGGCTTACAACTCGCGGAATGAAAATAAAAGAAATGAAACAAGTTGCGAAATGGGTCCGCCAAGCCATGACAATTGCGAACCAATGGAAAGACCTGCCTTTTGAAGAACTCGAAGAAAAAGCCAAAAAATCTAAAGACATCAAAAAAATCGCACAGGAAGTAAAAGCTCTTTGTGCAAAGTTTCAACCAAAGTAAATAAAAAGCCTCGCGTACAACGTACACGAGGCGACGAACTACTTCCGAGGCAAAACGAACACAAACCGGTGGTCAGGAAACCAGACAGAGTCGGAATGACCATAGTAGGCACTCAACCACCGACCACCATCGTCGTGTCCGACGCTGAAGACGTCCAGGAGGCCGTGCGAATCGCAAATGGCTTCCATAGCGATGATCGGCCACTCATTCTTGGGCTGGTCCAGGTACTGCAAGCGCAGTTGGGGACCAACTTCAGCCAGACACAGTTCGAGTCCCAACTCCTTGGCACGAGCGCAGATCTCATGGAAACGCGCATTGCCTTTGAAGCCGAGTTCTTTCACCGACATCCTGACGAGATCGACTTCGGACTCTTGTTCCGCGGCGGTGAAGGCGGGCTTACCTAGAATGTCGGATGCCCAATCGCCGAGACGCAGATCATTGTCCTTGATGGCCTTGCGGAACTCGTCAGCGGTTTTAAGGCCGGTGCCGAGCTTGATCATTTTCCAAACCGAAACTTCTTGAGCAGTAACCATGGAAACATTCCTTTAAATGAGGAAGGGTTATTTTCTAGGTAAAACGAACACAAATTGACGATCACGACTCCATGTATAACCCGAATGGCCCGCATATGTGCTTAGCCATTTGGTGCCATCATCTTTATGAGAAAGCGTGAAGATGCGCAAATTGCCAGTCGTATCAAAAAGCGCATTCATGGCAATAACGATCGTCTCTCCCATAGGCTGCTCAGGGTATCCCATTCGCAACCACGGGCCGACTTCAGGAGGACAGAGTTCAAGACCAAGCTTTCTAGCTAGATCGCATATCGTATCGTATCGCCAATAATCATCAATTCCGAGGCTCCTAAATGGCACAAAAACGAGATCCAACTCCTTGGGTTTAATTGTAAACGTAAAGTCTTTACTTCGAAGAATATCTCTCGCCTCCTTGCCAAGACGATACGTCCTGTTCATAACCGCCCTACAAAAATCATCACCATTCTCATAAACAGCGCGGAGCTTGATCGTTTTCCAAACCTTCAATTCAGGAGGGCTAAACATTGTTGGAGTAACAACAATTCTTACCGAATCATGCTCCACAAATTCCACCTGCACACTGCGAGCCTTTAATACCTTAAGGGCGTTTTTCTTGCCACCCACCCTATTAACGAGCGCTTCAAGTTGCCCGAGTGTTAAATCACCATACTTCATGACAATCTCCTTGATCGCGAGCTTATAGCTCTTGATATCGGCCCTCCCCGGTGCCATGGGCTTCCAATACACATCAATTGGAAAAGAACAGTTGCTATACTATACATTTATAACTATATTAAGTCAAATATTGCTGGAGCACCTAGAAAAACTATTCATTGCCTGCTATACATTACTCTATGAAGTATTTCATGACCCAATGGTACGTATTTCAGGATCTTTCCGAAGATTCGCTTTTGCGTATCCGAACGGATCTTTTAGAAATCGGGAAAACCCACGATATGAATGGGCTTATTTTAGTTGCTCGCGAAGGCTGCAACGGAACGGTGGCTGGGTCTGCTGAAGCAATTGAAACGATAACAGCATACCTAGAAAAGCAGTTTGGAGAGCTTCCATTTCAACATTGGGAAAGCGAAGTAAAGCCGTTCCGCAGGTTCAAGGTAGACGTACGCAATGAAATCGTTGCGCTCAAAAAACCAGGAATTCTTCCGAAAAGCCCGGAAAGCCACCTGCCTCCGAAACAGTTTCATGAAATGTTAGAACGAGAAGACGTAACCGTGCTGGATACCCGCAACTGGTATGAAACAAATATCGGCAGCTTTAAAGATGCGGTTATTCCTGATACAAAATCATTCCAAGAATTTCCGAAATTTGTAGAACAATCCAACATTCCAAAAGATAAGCCTGTTGTTATGTTCTGCACGAGCGGAATCCGTTGCGAAAAAGCCGCAGAAGAAATGAAGCA
>CAYPSL010000001.1:23706-44278 GCA_964413615.1 uncultured Candidatus Saccharibacteria bacterium
CGAGCCTTTGCAAGGATCTTTTCTTTTGCATCAGCAGTCTTCGCCTTCGCATATTTTTCACGCAGCTTTGCAAGCGTTGCTTTCCGGCGTTGGCGCACCTTTCGTTCCATAGTTCGTGGCTTTGACATAGAGCCATAGTAATAAAAAGCGCCGAAAAGAGCAAATAAGCTCTGTTCGACGCACTCTACGAATAACATATTATTATACACCTAAATATTGGTATTTGTCAATACTTGTTGTTTAATGTACGTAGACTGATATACACTTGGATGTATGCATAAAGGGCTTGTAGGAATCGCGTTTTTAGGACTGATTGTTTCTGGATATTTATTTATTAGCTATGTATCGCCCACGCCTATCACATGCTTGAGCGGGCATGGTTGCGAAGCAGCACAAGCAAGCAAATATTCTTCATTTATAGGAATCCCGACGCCTGCATACGGAATAGTATTTTACTTACTCCTTGGAATTGCGGGGTCGCTTTGGAATGAAGAAACAAAGAAAAAGCTTATGCTGCCACTTGCCGTTCTGGTTAGCAGCGGGGTTGGAGTGTCTGCATTTTTAACCTACGTAGAAGCGTTCGTTATTGATGCGTGGTGCTCATGGTGTGTAGCAAGCGCAATCTTGACCCTGCTTGCAGGTATAATAACCTGGAACTTAGCAGCGAAGCATAATACCTAACTTTCATATTTATTTTATGGCATTAACATCAGACGCAAAATTCGTTATTAGCATCCTTGTAGCAACAGTTCTCGTAATCGGAGGAGGCGCATACATTACCAGCAAAAAATCTTCCAGCGCTCCGGAAAAAATTGTCCCTGACTCGCTTGCAGAACGGCTTGTACGAGAAGACTCTCCTGCAACCGGCCCAGCGGATGCAAAAGTAACCGTCGTAGAATTTGGAGATTTCCAGTGCCCTGCATGTGGAAGTGTCCACCCTCTCCTGAAGGAAGTGAAAGAAAAGTATAAAGACAGTTCTGTACGATTCGTGTTCCGACACTTCCCACTTTCTCAGCACGAACATGCGTTCCTAGCGAGTGAAGCAGCAATAGAAGCAGGCTCTCAAGGAAAGTTTTGGGAATATCACGATACTCTCTTTGAAAATCAGCTCAATCTTACGTCATCAGATCTTGAAAATTACGCAAAGCAGCTTAGCCTTAATGAAAACGCATTCAAAGAAGCGCTTAGCTCAAGCAAGCACGAAGACGCCGTACAGAGAGATATTACGGATGGAAATGCGCTTGGAGTTTCCGGAACCCCTACTATCTTCATTAACAAATCCCAATACGTAGACAGGTATTCTGTTGACTCTATTTCTGCCGCTATTGAAGCAGAGCTTGCCAAATAAATTCTTATTTAAGCTCTAGTACGTGAGCTTTCCCGTCTGTAAAAAAGAGATCGCCAAAAATATTCTTGCCGAGCACGGGCGGAACAAGCTGCACCGTATCAACATGGTCCACATCGCCCCCTGCAAGCAAATCCTGCAATAAGACTTCTCGTTCACTATCTATATCAGGAGCGATCGCATGGGTAATAAACCACTTAATATTGGTATCTAAGCTCGCGGTTCCAACATATACCCGCTTCCCATCTTCTGTTACGTATGCCGTACGCCAAAATCTCGCATGATGGCGCTCTTCAATAGAGTCTGCCGGAGTAGGCTTCTGGAATGCAAAGTCGTTTACCTCTTGGTTCCAAAATGAAGGAGTCATCGGAGCTGTGGGGTATGATCCGCTCGTGATCATCGTACGAATCATGCGAACAATAGACCTGGAGCTTAAATGCTCTGCGCTCCGCCAGCTTGCGCGCTCAAAGGCCTTCGTAAAGGCTTCTTCCGAAGGCGCTGTGATAATAAATGCGATAGGCTCTTGATGATTGCCGCTTATAGTTTCCGCATATCGAGGCGCCCCATCGGTAAAAATATGCAGCGCGGAATTCGTCGTACGATTTGAAACCTCAAAGGAAGGCGGGTTAGAAAGAATGAGATCAATACCCGACCTGCCCATAAAAATATATGTTACGCCAATAATAAGGGTAGCGATCCCCGTTCCTACATACGCAAGCCTTCGAGACTGCAGCGCGGAATGAGAAGGTGGATGGTATTTAAAGTGCGAAAGCCATTCCGACAAACTAATACCGATAATAAGCCACAACAGCCCAAGCAAATAACCTCCCCATACATCGCTTACATAATGAACCCCCACATACAAACGACTAAGCCCAATTAAGGCGATAATTGCGACCCCAAAAAAACATATGTATATCTTGTGCCGCCATTTTTTCGCATAGCGCATCGCAATATACATAAGGAATCCATACAAAGAAACCGCAACAATAGAATGAGCGCTCGGGAACGAGAATGACTGCTCTACATATACGGCAACGCCTTCTGGCCGAGGGCGGTGAAATTCGTTCTTACTAATAAGTCCGATAACTTCGCTAAAAAATACCGTAACCCAAAGTGGAATAATAAATCGTTCATGCTTGTGTGTATATAAAACGATAGAAGCACCAACAAGAACGCTTGCAACAACCTGCCAGCTCCCAAGCATAGTAATCCAAAGGAAAAACGCCGTTACGGGAACCGAACGATACGCGTAAAGCAGATTTTCTACCCGCACATCCGCTTCTGCAAATACGCTCACGGTTGCAATATCATGAACAACCCCGATAAACGCGAGCAGGGCATATACAAACGCAATTGTAAGAAGAGTAAGAGTTAGTCCTCCGAACGTTTCTCGAGAAGTGCGCTTTTTCAAAAATGCCATCGTCCTGGGGTGGGAGGATGTCCAGCGCCGCACATCTTCATGGGATGCAATTGCGCCCCCGATAGCGTAAAGTAAGGAAAATAAAAACCTGAGGAGCCGCCTGCCTCTTCGGATAAAAAACCTCATAAAAAACCACCCCACAAGGCATACAAGCATAGCAATACAAACAAACAGGCCTGCTGGGCCCATTTGGTCGGCAAGAGATACTAGTGTAGAAACTTCCATAACGTCATTAAAGTGTGTCATGGAAGGCCTAAAACGCAAAGAAGATTGTCTTACAAGGCTGTTTTATTGCTTTATTTCATCAACTCTGCGAAGAAGCTCAAGCATGAGCTTATCCTGTTTTGCAAGGTGATGAAGAATCTGCTTAATTTCTTTTTCCGCTCGAACATTCAATTCGTAATCCGCCTCTGCCCGGACTTCAGAATGTCTCCCTTGTAAATTTTGGCCAATCATTAAAAGGGGCATTAAAAGCAACTGAAGAATGTTTGAAATAAAGAGCCACAGAACAAACGCGGGGAACGGGTCAAAGCGCAAACTTTTCGGACCATACGTATTCCATATAATCCAAGCTGCGGTAACAAAAGTTAGGAAAAAGAAGAAGCCCATTGTACCAATATGCTCCGTAGTAAAAAGCGCCAAGCGCTCAAGCGGAGAAAGGCTTTCTTGGTGCACCACGTTTGCATTCCTCACACGAGACGTATATTGCTCTCCCCCTCCCTGAAGATCAATGTTCATTACTTATCAGTATACACGATATAGCGTAGATGTATCGTCAGACCATCTTGTGGTAAACGTTTTTACTTCCGAAAAATGATCCGGATACGCCTCTAGAAGTTCTGAGAAATGCGGGTTTTCTTTCGTGTGAACAATATAAGAAATTCCAGCTTCCTGTATTTTTTTGTACTGAAGCTCTGGAGTGTTAAACGCGCTGGTAAACATAATAAGTCTGCTATTGGGAAGGTAGGAACGTATCTGCAAATCACTGCCATCAGGAACACCCACAATTCCAGAAGTTCCGCGCATGTACCGCGCCGCACGGAGCAGCACCGTTTGTGCCGTAGACTTTTCGTTATAATCACTAATCTGCCCAGATAGTGCAGTCTCTTCATCTACGCGCGCGAGAGCAATGACCACGCACACACAAAGAAGAGGCCCGATAATTCTTTTGCGATTGCGCGAGGCCCCACCAAGAAAGAATATCCCTCCCACCAGCGCCATCGAAACAAAAGGAATTATCTGTAAGTAATACCGCTCCTTCGGTAAAATTGCAGTAATTGCGATAATTTGCACTAAAACCATAAGGAAGATAGCGCCGCCTTTTTTCCAATCCTTCCATAGCGCAGCGGCAACCCCTACCCCCGAAAATGCGCACAGAAGCTCAACAAAATGTTTAATATGCCCCGTGGCCCCTCGCACCACGATATAGAGCATCACACCAACAAGCACGTATGGAATTGCCGCAATTAATGGAGAACTTTTCCATTTTTTTGCATACATTCCAACAAACCCAACAAGAAGGCCAACAGCAAACCCCGCAAATGGCTTTCCCGTATGCGGAGTAAACATCCACACTCTTCCGAAAAATCTCTTAAATGAAATTGCGTTATTTGCAAAATCATCCAAAGAATACGCTACATATAATCCATCATCTCCGGCAATATCTGAAAATGTCCGGACCCCGAGCGTCCCAGAGAATGGAGACATAAGAAATGGAATACTTACAAGCACAGCAATAGGAATTATTATTGTGAGCACTCGTCTCCATGGCAATCGTTCTATAAAGTAGCTTGCAGGAACAAGGATTCCAAGCGCGGCAGCTCCTTCATATCGAGTAAGCGTAGCAAGGGAAGATACCACCGCGAGAAGGTATGGCTTTCCAATATAAAACACATACGCTGCGCCTAATATAAGAAATGCATATAATGTATTCGACATCACCTGAATAGACTCAAACTGCAAATCTCGATTTACCGATATCAAAATCCCACCAGCTAATGCCAATGAATACGGTAGCCCAAATTTCCGAAGAAACAGTGCTGACAAAACGCTTATTCCGGCAGCAGATGCCATACTAACCCATCTTCCAAATCCTATAGAATCAAACAATCCTGCAACCCCCGGCATAACCGCAAGGGCATACAATGGCGCCTTGCGAGGGTCCGCAGCAAACGGATCGTATCCGTCGAGCCACGCCTTGCTCTTTAATAAATAATTAAACGCATCACCGCCGTATGCGCTTTCAAGGGATTCCGTCAGCGGAAGACGGATATAGATTGAACCTATCGCAAGCGCTACAAGCAAAATACCCCACGCATGCCGCTGTATCTTTTTTGGAAGCACCTCAATAAGAAAAAGAATACTCATCAGAACGACCCCGCCAACTGCGAGCGCTTGCGCACGATGAGCAAGCTCTGGGCGAGCATCTTGCCAACGAGCCACATACTCCCACAATGGAATACCCTCCCCCGCAACAAGCGCAAGCTCTTTTGTTTCTTTTGTAAATCTCACCCCTACCGGAGCCGTTACAACAGCATCAGGAGCAGAAACCGTAACGGTATACGTATCCCCCTTTTCAATTTTGCCAGCAGGCACATGCGCCCAAGAAACCGTATCATCGGGAACACCCTTCATATCAATAGTACTTTCTGCAACCAAACCCTTTCCCTCTACATCAATTCGAACATGGGCCGAAGCAATTTGTTCTGTGCGCTTAAGGTTTACCAATATAAGCCCCACGCGAGATAATGGGGAAATTGCAACAGAGGAAACCGTTTTTTCTCTCTTCCCGTATAACGCATGGTGAGTTTCGAATGTATCCGTGCCCTCATGAATCACTCGTTCATACGTTGTAGGGATAAAAGGAATCGCTAGGCAAAGCGAAATACTGCCTAAAATAAGTGCTACCTTTTTTGCCCAATCCATACTCTTACTTTTTCATACAACAACAGGTGGGTCAAATAGAGCGCAATAGTTACAAGCAATGCTTGCTGTACATATTGCGTAGGAGAAACCTGTCTTACTAGTACTTCCCCTCCCACAGCATCATGCGTAATTACATGGAGCGAACCATCATGCGCAGGAAGAAGAGAAGCGCCGTCTGAAACCCAAAGACTGCTAAACCGTTCTCGCACTGTTACATCTCGAGTTCCTGGCGGCACCGTAAGCACAATCCCATTCGGCACCAAAGAGGCGGGCACACTCGCAAGCAACGTGTTATCTTGTATGTCTTTAATAAAAGAAACTGTTCGATCCTGATCCGCGCATACTTGGGGCAATATGTATCCACGTGCAAGTAATACGTTCGCATTTTTATCATGCGCTGTATTTACAGCGTAATTCATTAATGTAGTACGTTCTTGTTTTTGCACAAGAGGAACATCTGCATACACAATAGACTCTTTTACAACGCTTACAGTTGCGGACCCTACGTCAAATACTACCCACACAATAGCGCTCACAACTAGTACGTACCGAACCCATCGCAAAGAAATATGCTCAGTAACAGCATCCAAGCCCCTGGACGCAAATAGAGCGATGAACAATACGAACAGAATCATATTCCGAGCAGGAAGCCGAAGAAGGGCATCAAGAGGGAATACAAAGCGCAATGCATACTCAAAGAGGGTTCCTTCTGCTAATAAAAACGAACATACGGCAAGAATAATAAGTACCCTATATTCCTTCTTCCAGGCGAACACTCCGATAGTTGCCAATACTATAGGAACAATTCCTACATACGAACCAAATGCACCCCACACCTCCCCAAACTTCCCATGCAGTACCGGCACGCTCTCATGGTTCGGCTGTACGGTTAGCAATGATTCAACGAGCAAATTATTCTGCAACAACGGAGCAACATACGGCTTTAAAGAAATTTTCTCGTGGCCTATATGCTCAATATATGGAAGCAATTTAATACTAGAAGTAAAAAATGCCATACTCGCACACGCGAACAGGAGAACTATTGGATATATGCGCCGAGATACAACAGCTACGTAAAAAGCCCATAGCGCAACAAGGAGAGCGAGAATAATTACAACATGAGCCTCGCCACGAAGTACAACGCAACCAATTATAAAACCGGATAAAATAGCGGCGTGAGCGCTCTGCCTACGAAGTGCAATTCCAAATAGCAGAAGTACCCATGGAGCACAGGCAAATAAAGCGCCCAGCATGGAATACCCGACTGAAATTTTGAACATATACACCGGTGAAAGCGCGTATATAGCAGAAGTAACGACACTCCCCATTCGAGTTGCCCTAAAAAATCGCGCCAATAAGTACATCCCTGCAGCTGCAATGCCCGCCTCAATACTATTTGTCAGCATAAGCGCCATTTGCGGATTTCCACCAAGCGCAAATAGTGTACCCACACTTAGTATATTCCCCTCCACATTCCCCATGAGCGGTAATCCGCCACAGGTAGCATGGTGCCAAATAGGCCATACTCCATGCAAAAGCGCATCAGCACCTGAAGCTATATATGATGCATCTTTTGTAAAATCGGTTGGCCCAATCCAAAACCCAGGACGAACAAGAAGCACAATATAAAATATAGCCACCGCACCCCCTATAGCAAAACCAAGCACAATATCTCTTGCGTCAACCTTCTTTACTGTATGCGGATATTTTTTGAGAGTACCCCATAACGCTACTGCACACCCCAAAAGAATAGCGGCATATCCCCATTGCTTTCCGAAATTTCCCAATGCTGGACGATAGTAGAATATCTGAAATGCTAAATCCCCTTGCTTTGTCGAGCTTCCATGGACAAGCTTTCCTTCCGGATATTTTTGAGCATCGATTTCAAACTTCAAATACAGCGCCTCTCGTACACCGGAAAGACTTATCATATAACGCCCCTCTTGCCCGATGCTGCCCACAATAGATTGCGAAAAAGAAAATACAACAATCCCACTAGGCGGAATATTTGCAACAGGGTACGCTGCCCGCGCGGTTACGTTGCCCAGCTCAACGGTAAGCTCTATATCGCCCGACTTTGGAAGCGGCTTTGTAGAATCTACCCATATTGAAACTTTTGAAAGACGCCTTGCCTCCATGCGAAAGGTTTGGCCAATTTGCTCTCCGGATCTTAACAGAAGCCGCTGCTCTCGCTCATGAGGAGTATGAAGCTGTCCAGCGTAGGGAGCAAGCGGTGCAAGAAAAAGAAGTATGGCCGCAAAAACGCCTCCACTAAGCAACAAAATGCCGACATATTTCATGTCGGCATTGTATCACGAGGAGTAACCTCTCATTATTACTTCTTTCCTCGCTTGCGATCGCTCTTTTTTAAGTGCATTTTTCGAAGACGCAAATTCTGCGGAGTTACCTCCAATAGCTCATCGTCTCCCAAATATTCAATTGCCTCTTCAAGACTCATTTGAACTGGTGGATGAAAACTTTCGGACACGCCCTCTCCTGCAGATCGCATGTTTGTAAGCTGCTTTTCTTTGCAGATATTTACATCCAAATCTTCTGCTCGGGAATGCTGTCCAACAATCATACCTTCATACACTTTCACCTGAGGACCAATAAAGAGCTTGCCTCGGCTCTGAGCGCCTACGAGCCCATAGGTCGTACTCACTCCGGATTCATGCGCAATAAGCGACCCATGATGCTCAAGCGTAAGTTCTCCCAAAAATGGCAAATACCCATGAAAAATCGTGTTAATAACTCCTTCGCCCCGAGTATCCGTTAAGAATGCTGATCGATACCCGATAAGCCCTCGAGTTGAGACCAAAAAGTGCATATGGGCTGTACCGTTTTCTACGCGCATGTCTTTCATTTCGCCTTTTCTCTTGCTCAATTTTTCAATCACAGTACCAGTAGCAACTTCTGGACACTCAATATAGACATCTTCAAATGGCTCCATTTTCTTTCCTTCTTTCTCGATAATAATTACTTGAGGCCGCCCAACCTGGAATTCATACCCTTCGCGAAGCATTTTTTCAATCAAAATAGAAAGATGGAGTTCGCCTCGTCCAAATACGGTAAACATGGAATCTGTTCCTTGAGCAATTTCTACGCGAAGCGCCACATCGCTTAATGTTTCTCGCTCAAGTCGGGCTTTAATATGCCGAGCAGTAGAAAATTCCCCTTCCGTACCAGCGAACGGAGACGTATTTACAGAGAAGCTCATTTTTACAGTAGGTTCATCAATGGTAATGGTCGGAAGTGCAACCGGAGACGCAAAGTCCGCAATCGTTTCTCCAATCTTCACAGGCTCAATACCAGCAATTGCGACAATATCCCCTGCTACAGCCTCTGGAACTTCTACTCGAGCCAATCCATCAAATGTCATAACAGCAGAAACTTCTGAAGGGACATTCGTGCCATCTGTTGTAATGCGCATAACCTTTTGCAGCTTCTTAATAGATCCGCTCTTTAGCGGACCAAGCGCAATCTGCCCCTTATATGAATCATATACAACATTCACTACATGCATTTGCATTGGCGCATCAGAAATAATAGGAGCTGGGATGTGCTCAATAATAAAATCAAACACAGGAGTAACATCTTTCATCAAAGAAAGATCCGGCTCCAATCCAGCCTTCCCGTTAATTGCAGACGCATACAGTACAGGAAATTCTGCCTGCTCATCAGTTGCACCTAAGTCAACGAATAGTCCGAATGTTTGATCAAGTACCCACTGCACACGAGCTTCCGGTACATCGATTTTGTTAATCACCACAATAACTACATGGCCTGCCTCTAACGCCTTTTTTAATACGAATTTCGTTTGTGGCATCGGACCATCCTTTGCATCTACGAGCAAAAGTACACCATTGGCCATGCTCATAATACGCTCTACTTCCCCTCCGAAATCAGCATGCCCAGGAGTATCAATAATATTAATTTTGTACCCCTTGTATTGAACCGATGCGTTTTTGGAAAAAATAGTAATTCCGCGTTCGCGCTCCAGCTCATTACTATCCATGATTAAATTGCCAGTCGACTCCTTTGTAGAGAATGCTTCAGACTGACGAAGAAGCGCATCGACCAAGGTAGTTTTTCCGTGATCAACGTGCGCAATAATAGCTACGTTTCGAATATTAGGAGCCATAAAGAAATATTATAGATGAACTCTCGGTTGCTTGCCATGGCCACTGCGAGCAGATGCCTGACGAGGTCGGCCCCCCTTGTGGGATCGATGTCCAGAAAACCGCTTTTTCGGTCGGTCATATCTGAATGTTGTTCGACGATGATTCGGAGAAACTCTCTTGTCTTCTGTAATATATTGGCTATGCGCAGCATAAGCACGCTCAGGAGGAAGGGTGGGCAGAGGAGATACAACAATCTGCATCTGCACAAGCCGCTCAATGAGCCGCACTTTGTGGCGCTGATCAGGAGCGATAAAGGAAATAGCTTTTCCAGCTTTTCCAGCGCGCCCAGTTCGACCTACACGATGCACATAATCTTCAGCATTTTCGGGAAGATCATAGTTAATAACAAGTTCAATGTTTGTTACGTCGATTCCTCGCGCAGCAATGTCTGTTGCAACAAGTACTCGGTAGTCTCCGGACTTAAATCCAGCGAGCGAGCGTCGACGCTGTGAAAGCGATAGATTGGAATGAATTTCAGCAGACGTATGCCCCATTTGGCGAATTGCCTTGCAAATCTTTTTCGCACCGTATTTTGTACGAGAAAACACCAGCACAGTTCCCTTACATTCATCTAAGAGCTTATCGAGTAATTGGTCTTTCTGCCGCTTGTTTACAATAAACATTTCCTGTTCAACTTCAGTAGCAACAGAGCCCTGACGCGCAACCTCAATGCGTACTGGCTGCTTCATATACTTTGAAGCAATCTGAACAATGCCCTGCGGCATCGTTGCGGAGAACAACATTGTCTGACGTTCACGCGGAACATGTTCTAAGATTTGTTTAATTTGTGGAGCAAAGCCCATATCGAGCATTCGATCAGCTTCATCAAGTACTAAAATGCCGATGCTTTCAAGCCGTAGATTCTTTTGCTGCAAATGATCAATAATTCGGCCAGGGGTTCCGATGATCACATGCGGATTCTTCCGAAGTGCAGAAACCTGGTGATACATAGAAGATCCACCAATAAGCACTGCGGTTCGAAGGCCAAATGCCTTTCCGAGTCGTTGAACTGTTTCATCTACCTGAATTGCAAGTTCTCGAGTTGGAAGAATAACCAGTCCTTGCTTCTTCGTTTTTGCAATTTGCTGGATCATTGGGAGGGAAAACGCAAGCGTTTTACCTGTACCAGTTTGAGCAATACCAATCACGTCGTTGCCTTGTACGGCAACTGGGATAGATTGTGCTTGAATTGGAGTTGGATTCTCAAATTTGAGATGTTCCAACACTTTAAGTATTGATGGCGCAAGGCCAAGGGAAGTGAATCCTGACATAGATTATGTGACCCGGTTCCTAGAGGGTCACAAAGTATGCCGTCCGGTCGAGCCTGATTAATTAGATATAATCAGGCAATAATATATCAAACCAAGTTTATTGTCAAATATATCGCTATAACGAGCGAATATCGCCCTTACTCCTTAAAATCCAGGCAAACCGAATTAATGCAGTAGCGCTTGCCGCCAGCCTCTTCCGGGCCGTCATCAAACACATGCCCCAAGTGCGCCCCGCAATTCTTACAGACAACTTCCGTACGAACCATGCCCAGGTCAGTATCTTCCCGAAGCTCTATATTCTCCAAATTTGCAGGTTCCGTAAAACTTGGCCACCCAGTCCCGGAGTCAAATTTTGTATCAGATGAAAAAAGCTCCTGTCCACATACGGCACACATATACTTTCCCTTTTCATGATTATCTACATACTTTCCCGTAAATGGCGCTTCGGTTCCCTTGTTGCGAGCAACCTCAAGAAGTTCTGGAGATAATTCGCTGTCTTGTTTTGGCTGCATAGAAAAATATTATTTAATAAATACCGTTGCGAGCACTCCTGCGGTAACAAGCAGTCCGCCCACAATATTTCCAACGGTTGGCTTTTCTCCTAAAAACACAAACGCAAGAATAATAGTAAGCGCAACTGATAGCTTGTCGATCGGCGCTACGCGCGACGCCTCACCAAGCTGCAAGGCCTTGTAATAAAATAGCCACGAAAGCCCTGTTGCAATTGCAGATAGAATAATAAAGGTAAAAGAGTATTTGGAAATTTTCATAACATCCCCGGCATTCCCCTGAAACAAAACAATTATCCAGGCAAATAAAACAACTACTACCGTACGAAGTGCGACAGCCAGATTGCTATCAACCCCCTTAATTCCAATCTTTCCGAATATCGCGACGAGCGATGCAAATACCGCGGATAATATTGCGTACGTTGCCCAGCTCATATTCATACCTATAGCATGCTCTTTTTAGGATCAAAAATCGAGGGAGAAACTGCTACGTCGCCAAGAATTTCACTAATCCTCTTGCCTCCAAATAATGAGGGCAAAATACCAACACCATTACACCCCAGGTTATACAGCAATACAGGGTTTACGGGCTCTGGCCCAATGAGCCGAACCTTGCTTGTTGTATACCCCATTAGCCCGTGCCACAAAAACGCATACTGAGTTTTTTCTGGTGGAGTATGCCGATAGTTCTCATTCAAAAATTCATCAATCCCGCGGCGCACATCTTCGTTATATTCATCCTCCCGAGAATACACTGCCGTGTCTGGCATTGTTGCTTCAGGGCCGCCAATACATAATAAATTGTGCTGCTTTTTTTCACGCGTATCATGCGGACGGCGAGTAAGGTAAAAATACGGAAACTCCTCTTCGCCCTCTTTCGCATCAGGAAAATAACTAATTGCAATAGGGTCTCGATCAAGGGGCTCGAAATATCCAGCCATGTAGCCTATTGTTCCTTCAATCGTATGATGAAAGCGAGTATCTATATCTTCCCCCGCTTCATTTATAATGCTGAAATTTTCAAATCCGTTCGTACAGAGCACAACCCTTTTTGCACGAACCTCGTGATCCAACACATGGAGCCGTGCGGAATCCTCTGCAAGCGCAACCGTTGTTACTGGACTTGCTTCGTATAGCAAAAATCTATCTTGATACTTTTCTTTCATATACAGCGCCAGCTCTTCGGAAAAGAGAGCACTGTTCATGCAACCCTTTTCGTACGAAATAATTGCCGTATACGAAGCATTGCGAGTTTCTAAAATCTCAAGGAGATCAGCATGGGGAATCGTTGCATATAAATTCGCGTATTTTTTTGGAATCTTCTTTATATAAGGAGCTTCTTCGGCCACAAGAATACTTTCCAAATCAAGCCGGCGGCTTTGCTCACGATGATAATTATTTTCTAAATGCGCAAGCAATTGCTCAAACGTGCAGCATCCCGCATGGCCAGTAAATCGATAAAACTGACTTACAAGCCCAGCCTCATGATGTATTGTTTCCAGCAGCCCCCATGCGGATTCAATAGATTCTTGCCCACGGGAAGCAAGGTCCAGCCCGTACTCTTCTACCAAGCTCGCAAGCGGACGCTCAAAGTAACTGGTAATCTGCCCCGCATTGTGCCCAGTAGCCCCGTGAGCTACTTTATCTGCCTCAAGCATGACAACCTTCTTGTCAGTATCTCGTAGTAAAAAATATGCCGTTGCAATCCCTGCAATCCCTGCACCCACGATAACAATATCTGTATCAACGGCTCGATCAAGCGGAATAGCAGGTCGACTCCGATTAAGTTGATGAATCCAAGGTGAAAGATTGTTCATCGTTTGTATAGCATACAATATTTTGATCACTTTACTGAAACTGACGTTCAGATATACTAGAGGCGTTCTTACTTATAGCCATTTATTACTTTATGATTATCAAATCAGTCCGCGGAAGAGAAATCTTAGATTCACGAGGAAATCCCACCGTTGAAGCAGACGTAACACTAGAAGATGGCTCAATTGGAAGAGCAGCAGTTCCATCCGGAGCATCAACAGGAACATATGAAGCACATGAATTGCGAGACGGAGACAAGGAACGGCACGGGGGCAAAGGAGTGTTAACTGCTGTTGCCAATATTAATGGCGAAATAGCAAGCGCCCTTGTTGGAAAAGATGCAAGCAAGCAAAAAGAAGTAGACCAAATCTTAATAGACCTAGACGGCACTCCAAACAAAGGCCGTTTAGGAGCAAACGCGATTCTTGCAGTATCGCTCGCAGTAGCAAAAGCTGCAGCCGCATCTGCAAAAAAACCATTCTACACACACCTGCTTGAGCTTTCCGGATCAACGGGGCACTCATTGCCGCTCCCAATGATGAATATCATTAATGGAGGCAAGCATGCCGCGGGTTCTACAGATATTCAAGAATTTATGATTATGCCGGTGGGGGCAGCAGTATTTTCTGATGCAGTCCGGATGGGGGCAGAAATATTCCAACAGCTCGGTAAAGTTCTTCATGAAAAAGGCTACACTACAACCGTCGGCGATGAAGGTGGATATGCGCCACGCGTACAAAAAGGAAACAAGGAAGCCCTCGAGCTTATTTCAACAGCAATTGAACGTGCCGGCTACACGCTTGGAAAAGACGTAGTATTGGCACTCGATGTAGCTGCGTCAGAATTACACAAAGATGGAAAATATCACCTTGCGACAGAAAATTCTTCCCTCACTTCAGAAGAAATGGTTGCATGGTATGAATCGCTCGTAAAAGATTTCCCTATCGTATCCATTGAGGACGGCCTTGCGGAACATGATTGGGATGGATGGAAGCATCTCACACAAACAATCGGCCATGAAGTGCAATTAGTAGGAGACGACCTACTTGTTACAAATACTGATTTCTTACAACGAGCAATTTCAGAACAAGCCGGGAATGCAATTTTAATTAAGCTCAATCAGATTGGAACACTCACTGAAACTATCAATGCTATTAACCTCGCATCAAAGCACGGCTGGAATTCTATTGTCTCTCACAGATCAGGAGAAACAGAAGATACGAGCATTGCCCACCTCGCAGTAGGCCTTGGTACCGGACAAATTAAAACTGGTTCACTGTCTCGAACAGACCGAGTGGCAAAATATAACGAACTGCTTCGAATAGAAGAAGCACTCGGAGATTCAGCAGGGTTCGACAAAGCCGCGCATAAGAAAAAATAATCTCCCTGTATGAAACCTATTGTACTGATCGTGCTTGATGGATGGGGGTATAGCGAAAGCGGAAAAGATAACGCCATAGCCGCAGCAAAGACTCCTTTTTGGGATTCGCTCTGGCAAACTTACCCCCACACCATCCTCCATGCCAGCGAAGAGATGGTAGGCCTCCCTGCAGGGCAAATGGGAAACAGTGAAATTGGGCACATGACAATCGGTTCCGGCAAAACGCTTGCCACAGACTTAGTACGCATTAATAACGCTATTGCATCAGGGGAATTCGCAAAAAATCCCGCATTTATCGAACTGTTTAACCATGTAAAAAAGCATGACTCCACGCTCCATATACAAGGCCTCGTATCTGCTGGTGGAGTACATAGCCACCACGATCACCTATTCGCATTTTTGCGCGCCGCAAAGGAAGCGCAGGTAGAACAAGTTGCAATCCACGCATTTACTGACGGGCGCGACACTCCCCCGCAAAGCGCAAAAGAGTATCTCCGGGAATTAGAAGACGTGCTGGACGACATCGGTCTCGGCAACATTGCGACCGTTTCCGGAAGGTTTTACGCCATGGATCGAGACAACAACTGGGATCGTCTCGCAAAAGCAGAAGAGGCATTATTTGAATGCAAGGGAAACGTGTGCGTATCCAAAAAGCCATCAGAAGTATTTGAAGAACTCTATAAAGATGGAGTATTAGATGAGCACGCAGAGCCGTTAGTATTTTTAGATGATACCGGTAAAGGCTACCCCATTTCTCAAAATGATGGAGTATTTTTCTTTAACTTTCGAGCAGATCGGGCGCGCATGTTATCGAAAAAAATTATGGAGCGTGCAGAAAAGCAAAACCTATGTTTCGTAACACTTACGGAATACGATAAAGACTTAGGCAATATAGTTGCATTCGGACCAGACACTATTACCACCACACTCGCCGAGCAGATATCCCTTGCGGGGATGAAACAGGCGCACATAGCAGAAACAGAAAAGTATCCGCACGCTACTTACTTTTTAAACGGCGGGCGAGAAGAACCGCATGAAGGAGAAGAACATATCATGGTGCCCAGCAGAAAAGACGTTCCCACTCACGATCTCGCGCCCAAAATGCGAGCAGAAGGAATTGCGGATAAAGCCGTTGAAGCTATTCAAAACGGAACTGACTTCATCTTCATTAACTTCGCAAACGCGGATATGGTAGGCCACACCGCGAATGTTCCCGCTATTATAGAGGCAGTAGAAGAAGTAGATATTCAGCTGAAGCGAGTAGTAGATGCGGCAACAGAAAAAGGCGGCGCCGTATTTATAACTGCAGACCATGGAAATGCCGAATTAAACGTAGAACCCACAACTGGGGAAAAGCATACCGCTCACACCACTAACCTCGTCCCAGGCCTCTTAACCCTTCAGAATTATACGCTTAAAGAAGGTACATTAGCCGATATTGCGCCTACTATATTAGAGCTATTTTCTATCGAAAAGCCCTCAGTAATGACTGGAAACAGCCTTTTAAGACCAAAAGCGTAAGGTAAATGAAAAAAATTTAACTCTTGACTTTTCTGGGTTTTAGCATACACTAAGGTCTGCGATAGTTTTGGATGTTCTCTACAACCCCCATTTTGAAGGAGCACGGAGCTCATGAGCGTATCCTCTCAACAGCTGCAGGAACACGAAAAGCTGCACACACTGGCCAGGGCAACACACCCCTATTTCAAAATCTTTGCATTCGTCGGAGCATCAGGAGCAGGAAAAACGACCATCATCGATCGACTGCGGCAGGAAGATCCCAAATTCAAGTTGGTGGAAAGCGTCACTACTCGGGCACCGCGAGAAACGGACCGCCCCGGCGAATACAGAAATGTTTCGCCCGAGAATTTTGAAGAGATGCGAAAAGCGGACGAGTTCATCTGGACCACGGAATACAATGGCAATCTGTACGGCACCACCAAGCAATCGGTGAATGACGCACTGAAAGCCAAGTACCCGTCCCTAATCCACGTAGTGCCGGAGCGACTCATCACGCTCCGCCAATACACCAGCAAAGCAATGCCCATCTTCATTTCCGTCAGCGATGAAACCGTTCTCCGGGAACGCCTCAAAAAGCGCGACCCCGGCCAACCCGAAACCTACTACAACGAACGGATTGAAAGTTGTCGGAACTGGAAAGCGGAAATGAAGCGATGCGGCTTTCCGTTCGCCAGTATCGACAACAGCTGCCAGTCCATCGAAAAGTTCGAGGAAATCGTGATGGAGTCGGTGATTTTCAACATGAAAGATCCGCCGCGAGATATCCTCGACCTCGTCTTTTAACACCCCCCTCCTCCTTCAAAAACCCCACGCCCGATTGGTATTCACCAACCGGGCGTTTTTATTACCTTTTATACATCATCGCAAGCCCAAGCACTGCAAGACACGTAAGCACGATCGCCCCTCCTGCAGGAATATTCAAATAATATGCTACAAACAATCCAATAATAACCGAAACAAATCCTATCCCTATCGCATAAAAAATAGTTTGTCGAAAACTTCGCGCAATCTGCATTGCAGAAACTACCGGAATTACCATTAACGCCCCAACGAGCAATGCCCCCACAATCCTCATAGAAAGAGCAACAACAACTGCCGTCATTACCATAAGCACTCCATTTAATGCCTTTGCAGGAATACCGCTTACAATAGCAACTTCTTCATCGAACGAAAGAAAAAACAATTCTTTGTACAACGCGATAATAGTCCCGCCTACAACTATTCCTAAAACAGAAATTACAACCACATCCACCTCACGCACCGTTGTAATACTTCCAAATAAATACGAAAATAAATCCACGTTAAACCCTCGTGCAAGTCCAATAAGCGTAATTGCCACCGCAAGCCCTCCTGATAGAAAAATCGCAAGCGCAGACTCTCCTGAAAGCCGCTTGCTACTCCTAAGCCTTTCAATAAAAAACGCTGCAACTATAGAGGTAGCAATTGCCGTATATACAGGATATATCCCGAGCGTAAGCCCAAGAGCAACACCAGCAAGAGAAACATGGGAGAGGCTATCAGCAATAAGCGAGTACCTGCGTGCCACTAAAAACGCTCCGATTAATGGTGCAAGAATCCCAATAATTGATCCGGCAATAAATGCTCGAACCATAAAGCTGTATTCAAAAATCTCAAGCATAGGAATTCTTAATGTTCATGGCGAATAAATTTCTTCCCCTTCCCGTACAGCTCCATGGTGTGATTACCCTCCAAAAACCCTTCAGGAGTTCCGTGATACACCAGCCTCTTATTCATACAAAGCACGCGAGTAACTTCCTGAAGTACAACCTCTACATCATGAGAAACGATAATAATTGCAAGATGCTTTTCTTTTCGCAGCTTCGAAAGCAGAATATAAAACTCCTCTTGCGAACCCTCATCAATTCCAACCGTCGGCTCATCAAGTATTAAAAGCTTAGGATCAGAAACAATTGCTCGCGCAATAAATACTCGCTGCTGCTGCCCACCAGAAAGCTCTCGCATAAGATTGGATTTTTTTTCACCTATACCAACCGCCTCAAGAGCAGCTGCCGCTGCCTCATAATCTTCTTTCGTAAATCGACGAAACAACCCTATGCCATTTGTACGCCCCTGCAATACCACCTCTTCTACCGTAAATGGAAATTGAGCATCTGCCTGCGCCGCTTTTTGGGGAACATACCCAATGCTATCTCCGGAAATTTTTGATATAGTCCCCCGTTCTGGGTTAAGTAGGCCTATCATCAGTTTTAACAACGTTGTTTTTCCTGATCCGTTTTGTCCGATTAACCCAATAACATCCCTCTCACGCACAACGAAAGAAACATCATCAACCACGACGTTGCTTCCGTACGAAAAGCTTACGTGGTCAAATGTTACAAGGGCTTTGCTCATATGCACTCAAGCGCGGTACGAAGCGCTTGCAAATTTTCCCGCTGCACAGATATATAATCTTTACCTTGCAGCAATTCTTCTTCGGATAAACCCTCAAGCGGATTAAAGCTAATTGTTTGGGCTCCCGTTTCACGAGCAATCGTTTCGGCAAGCCGCGGGCTTACAAGCGTTTCAAAAAAGATATATCGCACATCGTTCTCCTGTACAAAATCGGAAATTTCAGCGAGCCGAGCAGGGGTTGGCTCTTCGTCAGGAGAAAGTCCGGAAATGGAAACCATTCGTACATTATACCTCTTTGCAAGATACTCAAAAGCAGAATGGGAAGTTACAATATCGCGCCGCTTACAGGAAGCGAGTCCTTTCGTAAACTCTGCGTGAAGTTCCGCAAGACGCTGCTTTAGCACGCGAGCGTTGTCTCCAAATAGCTCGGCACGATTAATGTCTGCCGCTTGCATTGCCTCCACAATCACATCAGCTTGAGCGCTATATAGCACAGGATCAAGCCATACATGCGGATCGAATGCTCCGTCCGGAGTAGTAAGAAGGTTCAATCCAGCACTCACATCCACCGAACGAACAGAGTTAAGCTCTGGCAACAGCTTAGGAACCCAAGATTCAAACCCAGCGCCGTTATAAAAAAATAATTCAGATGCATGCAGACGCACTACGTCTTGAGGCGTAGGGTCAAAGTCATGAGGCTCTACTCCCGGGGGCGTAAGATTTGTAACAAGAGCAGCATCTTTCCCTATCTGCTCTGCAAGATAGGCAAGCGGGTAAAATGTTGTTGCAACAGAAAGCTTATCAGAGCTTGTATCAAGTGAATCCCGCGAAGATACGCGGAGGAATACTCCATATCCGCCGACAACCAACAGGGTAAGAAGTACTATGCTTTTGAGAATATTCTTTATCATACCGTAGCGCACTGTTTACAAACCCCGAAAAACTCTAAGGCATGCTCGGTAATTGCCCGAAAACCACTTTCCCGCAAAGCAGCTTGCTGCATTCGCTTCATATTGCAATGCATAACGTCTGCAACCTTGCTGCATTTTACACAGACAACATGGTGATGATCCCCAAGCGCAGCTAACTCGAAATGCGCATGATTATGCTGGAAATCAATCTGCCGAATAAGCCCAAGACCCTTTAAAAGCGTAAGCGTACGGTAAATAGTTACGTAGTCCATTACCCCTTCACCCAATCCATGAATAATCATTTCAACGCTTAGGGGGCGCTTTTCTTGCTGCAATAACTCTAAAACCGCAATTCGGGCAGGAGTAACCCGCTTTCCTTGAGCGCGCAGAAGTTGTGCAAAATCTGTCATACTTCACACAGTATTACAGATGCAATTAAATTGCAAGTAGGAATATCACTTTTTAAGAAGGGAAGCGTACTTGGCCTGAAGCTTTTCCAACTTTGGACTAATGACAAGTTGGCAGTACGCCTGGGTAGAATTTTTAAAATAGTATTCTCGATGACGCTCTTCGGCTGCAGTAAATTCTTGAAACGGCACAACCTCGGTTACAATCTTCTGCCCTGCTGCATCACTATCTAGCTCTTTTATAAACTTCTCCGCCTCAAGCTGCTGCTCTTTACTTGTATACAAAATAATCGACCGATACTGCGTCCCAACATCGGCCCCTTGCCGATTGAGCGTTGTAGGATTATGCGAAGCAAAAAACACGGTAAGCAAATCATTGAAAGAAATCTGATCAGTATCAAATTCAATCTTAATCACTTCCGCATGTCCCGTTGTGCCAGAACACACTTCATCGTACGTAGGATTTTTTGTCTCCCCTCCGCTGTATCCAGGCATAACAGAAAGCACTCC
>CAYPSL010000002.1:0-38427 GCA_964413615.1 uncultured Candidatus Saccharibacteria bacterium
AATAATATAGGTAATGTATAAGACAGAAATACTTAAAAATAGCGTGAGGGGGAGACGTTTCTCTCCCCAAGTAGGAGCGGTGATGCTTGCTGCGGCTAGCCATTGAGTTGTAATTCCTGGGTGTGCTTGTTGGTATAAGCTTTTTAAATCTCCCTTCGTGAGCCCTTCAACAAAGTTTTGAGTATTTCGTTCCCATTGCGGCTCGTCAGGAGAGGTGAATGCGTCTAATAGGAAAACCCGCGGAGCAAAAGTGACGACAGCGAGGAGGATATATGCAAAAATGACCCATTCTTTCTTCATGTTTTAGTAGTATATCATGGCACTCGACAAGTAAACCTTCGTTGAGGCATACTGTCTTTTATGGATGTACGAGAAGCTTACGCGCATTATTTATCTACTCACTTTGGGCGAGCGGGCCGTCAAGATGACGACAACTTTTTATTTCAAGAGCGGTACTTTAGAAAGAACTATTTGCCATTTTTACCAAAAGATAAAAAAGCTCGAATTATTGATTTAGGTACCGGTTTAGGGCATGTGCTTTTCTTTCTAAAGCGCGCTGGCTATAACGATATTCTGGGGGTTGATGTTGGGCATGAGGTTATTGAGTTTTGCCGTTCGCATAAGTTTCCGGTAGTTGAAGAGGAAATTGTTACTTGGCTTAAGCAGAATAAGGAGTCCGCAGATGCGCTCGTGCTCAATGACGTGTTAGAGCATCAAACGAAACCGGAAATGTGGGCAATGCTTGAAGCGATGCGTGATGCATTAAAACCGGGAGGAGTTGTTCTTATTAAGGTGCCTAATATGGGGAACCCGTTACTTGGAAACGATAGTAGGTATCTTGATATTACTCATCAGAACGGATTTAACGAAAATAGCCTGCGGCAGGCATTGTTCATGGCAAAGTATTCAAAAGTTCACGTTAGTGGGCCCGATATTTACGTAACAAAAAATCCAATAGTGAACGGTATATGCAGGGTGTTGGCTAGTATTCTTGATGGAATCTTTTATGCCATTTTTCGATTTTATGGGCGTACGGAGACAAAAATATTCCGTAAAAATATTCTTGCTATTGCGCAAAAATGACCCCTCGGGTCATTTTTTGATAGCGGCCTCGTAGGCTCGAGTAATTCGCTCCGCCACTGCGTCCCAGGAGTAGTCTTTTACTGCCTTTTCTCTCACGCTGTTTGCGAGCTCTTTCCGTCGGGAGTCGTTATTCAAAAGCTCTATCATTGCCTTTGCCAGGCCTTGGGGATTATTAAAGTCATATACGTATACCCCTAAATTACCGAGCACTTCTCTATTCATAATAGTATCGAATGCTATGGTGGGCAGCCCTGTTGCCATGTAGTTATAAATTTTTCCATTCGCTTCGGTCTGAGACCTTTTTGGGGCTACTGCAATATCGCCTAAACGAAGGTATGCAGGAGCGTCTTCATACATAACTCTTCCAGTAACTTTTACAGAAGAGGTAAGCCCCATATCTTCTACTCGTTTACGATAATGTTCTTCGTTTGGGTACCCCATAAGAAGAAGAAAGGCATCAGAGACTTCTTGTAGCACAAGAGGGAAGGCTTCTAGGAGGATGTCGACACCTTTATGGGGGGATAGACCGCCTAGGTATACGATAACTTTTTTCCCGTCAGGCACTCCAAGCTTGTGGGCGAGTTTAACGTCTCGTTCCCCTGGAGTAAACATTTGCGTGCTGACTCCATCGTATGCCATAAATATTTTTTCTACTGGAATTAAAAATTTATTCTCCGATTCCTCGCGCATTTCAGTTGATTGTACAAGTACCGCGTCGGCCATATGGTCGATGTACGTTTCGATGGCATACCACATATTCGTAAGCCAGGTTGTTTTCACGAGCGGAAAGTTATGTGCAATAAGTTCCCCGGTTAAGCTTCCTTGCATGTCGAATACCATAGGAATATTGAGGATTTTTTTTAGGATCCACCCCAGCACTGCCCCTTCATGAAGATGGGCATGAATGATATCAGGCTTGAATTGTAGCGCCGCTTTCCATGCAGTAATAAGGAGAAGGGGGTCAACATAGAACTTATGCCATGAAGGCCCGGGACCTAGCTTCTTGTACCATGGTACGCGAACACTGCGCGTAATATGGAGGCCTGGCAAATCTCTTCCGAGATGATAGGTGACTATTTGGACTTTATATCCCTTGCGCTGAAGGGCGTATGCTTGTTCGGCTATATGCATATGGCATCCTCGATCCGCGAAGAAGGGGGTAGGGGCTAGCACAAGAATTTTACGAATAGGTTTGGTCATTTCTTATACGTTACTCTATATGGCTCACATCGTATATTTCTACGCGAGGACCCGCAATATGCCAAAGTTGAGGATCGATGCGGTATACAAGCTTTCCGCGCGCTCGAATATCATCATAGAAAGCTCGATAGGAAGCTGTTGCTTCGGGGTATAGCCGAGAAGATGTTTGGTCGAAATAACGATCAACAATGCGACTATCCATTGCGATATATTGAACATTTTTTTCTTTTACCCAGTAGGAGATGCTTTTTGCTCTATCGTGGGAAACTTCGGGATCTTTTGCATTTAAATTTGCATATACTTCATCGATTCGTACAGTTTTATAATTAGTATCATTCCAATCAATAAGCTTAATGGGCGTGTGCTGGAGAATAGTACTTCCATGGGGGATGTGTTCTTTTGCGAAAGCAACTGCATTGCTATGGGTCGATCCTCCTGCGTAAGCAATGTCAAACCCTATCGCTAGAACAATATTTTGCAGTACTACAAAAGAAATTCCAGCAATTATAAAGCAATGAACGATAAAACTATTTGGTTTTTTCAATTGAGAAATATGAAACACTGCCCATGCGGCAAGAAGTGATACAAGGGGAGCTAGCGGCAGTAATCGCTTTATTGCATACAGCGGCAGTCTTCCAATAATTGCAATATACATAATGAGGATAGCAGCTCCTATGATGGTAATGAATTGCCAGTTGCGCTTATAGATAGCAATACATACCCCTATAATAGCTAGGGTCACAATATAGGGGCTAAACTCCCACCAGACGCCAGATACGGTAAATGGAAGGCCCCAATCAGGAGAAAATGTTGTAAGTGGCCAAAAAAAGTCTGGGCGAGTATACCCTAAATCTCCACCGGCTCCGCGAAGTTGTAGTTGCTTGTATATTTCAGTGCTTTCTTTCCATTTAATCACTGTATAAGGAGTTGCCACTATAAAGGCTAGCGGAATGATAAGGAGTCCAAGTAGTATTTTGCGTGAGAATATTTCTCGTAATGCAAATGCTTTGTGTTGCATGATAGTTGCAGCATGCGCAAGAAGTAGAACAATGCCAACGGTAAGGCCAGTATAATGAGTTGCACCAGAAAGTCCGGTAAATATTCCTGTAAGAATATACCATTGCAATCTTCCTGTTTGTGCCAGGCGTATTGCTGCCCAAACCGCCAGTGTTGTTGCAAGGGTTAAGGGGATGTCTACATGGGTATAGTGGGAATATTTTACGTGAAGAGGAAGGAATGCAAAAAATAGCGCGGCAATAAGCCCAAGTTTTGGATTGCGCAATTCTTTTCCAATTCGATATACGACATATACTGTTGCGGTGCCAAAAAGTGCTGTTACTATTCGCGCTATAAGCGTATAGGTGTCTACTGATGTGTCTGGGCTAGGGTATGGCGCTCCAAAAAGCGCCGCAGGAACAAACGCTACCCCGAGAATGTAATGATACAGGTGGGGGTAATAAGACCCCTTGGGGTATAAGAGAGGTTCTTGTTTTCCTTGTGCGAGGCGAACCGATGGGGTTATTACTTTATTTTCATCGGTATAGATTTGGTGGTTAATACCCCATAGCCTCACCGCAAGCGCTACGGCCAAGAGGGCAAGCATGCTGTAGCCTATAAGGGATTGGTGTTTCACTGTTCAACTATATCAAATAGTAGGGGTTGGTGGTATTTCCTTTTTGAGTCTGCCATACTTGCGTATAAGAGGCTTTTTATGATTACACCAGAGAGAACCATTATTTTAATCCCGACATATAACGAGGCTGATAATATACGAATCACGCTTCAGAGGATTTACGATATTGACCCTTCTTTTCATGTTCTTGTATTGGATGATAATTCTCCTGATGGTACCGCTGCAGTTGTTCGAGATGTTAGGAAAAATTATCCTACTATTGATGTGCTGGTTCGTACGAGCAACCGAGGATTTGCGCAATCATATATAGATGGATTTAATCTTGTGAGCGCGGGTACGGAATATGACGCAGTTATTACCATGGACGCTGACTTTTCTCATGAGCCAAAAGAATTGCCTGCTCTATTGCAACTACTCAATAATGGAGCAGATATTGCGATTGGTTCTCGGTATGCGAGAAAGCAGGCATTCCCTCATATTTCCTTATGGCGTCGAATCATGAGCCGATTTGCAAACTTTTATGTACGCACAGTATTGGGACTGCCAATTACTGACTGCACCGCCGGCTTTATTGCTATGCGCACAGATGCATTGCGAAAATTAAGTATGAAGCGGGTGCGTACGGAAGGGTATGGGTTTTTATTTCAATTAAAGTACCGCGCATATAAAAGCGGGTTTCGGATGGCCGAGCACCCTGTCGCATGGCCAGAGCGCCATCAGGGGAGTTCTAAAATGAATATAAAACGAATCTTCGAATCCTTCCTTTTGCCTTGGAAGATTAAATTTGGCTCGTAGACTTACCCTTCAACGATTTCGAAGCGGGGGAGTGGGACAATGAATTTTCCGCCAGATTGCAGGTATTCTTGTTCTCTGTTTTTAAACTCAGACAAGAAGTGCCAAGGTAAAACAAGGAAATAATCAGGTTTTGCTGCTCGAGCGTCTTCTTCTGAAATAATAGGGATGAGTGTTCCGACTGTTTTCTTGCCCCATTTATCGGGGTTTCGCTCAGCTGCTGCGGTAATAACGGTATAATCAAGTTCAAAGTATTGAAGCAATGTATTACCTTTAGTTGAAGCTCCGTATACGTATACAGTTTTTCCGTTTTCAACTTCTTTCTTGATAAATGAAGTTACCTTTTCTTTAATCGTTTCAACCTCTCTTGCAAAATCCAAGTAAGGGGCTAGAGTGTCGAGCTGCATGGTCTTCTCTTGGTTCTGCAGGGCTTCTATGCGTTCTGTTGCTCCAGGAATAGGCTTTATGGCCGTATTGTCTTCGTGCGTTATGTATGTTCGGTAGCTTCCTCCGTTTACATCATTTAGCTCAACATCAATTACTTTTAGCCCATGGCGAGAAAGCAGGTTTTCTAGGGATAGAAGGGAGTAGTACTCTAAGTGTTCGTGGCAGATGTTATCAAAAATATTATCAAGAAGCATGCTCGGCAGGTAAGCCATTTGAATAATCCATAAGCCATCTTTTGCTAAGCAGCTGGCAATATCTGCAACGAACGCATTGGGGTCTTCAAGATCATAAAACATTGCAATGCTGGTAATAATTTTTGCTTGTTTTCCGTTTGTTTTTTCTAAAAATGGCTGCGCGGAAAAGAAGTCATTGATAACAGTAATATTTGGATCCTCTGCATAGGGCATAAGATTTGTTGCTGGCTCAAAGCCGATGCGGTGTATGTCTGATCGGTTATAGGATTTGAGGAGAGTGTTGTCGTTACTGCCCGTATCAATGACATAATCGCCAGATTGTAGGTCTGCTATTTTTGATGCTTTTGCTGTAATGTCTGCAAGCGCATCGCGCATAGTCTGGTTTATTCCTGATCTATACCAGTAGTTTCTGTAGAGCGCCGGTTGATCTGCTGTATGTTTGAGCTGCAATAGTCCACAACCGCCCTCTGCTGCATTGCAGATGACTAATTCGAGCGGAGCGCTTGCATTTTCTGCCATACTATCGACAAAATCAGAAATATATTGATTGCCGAGAGATAAAACGGGCGCTAATGCATCATTTTTGCATACTCGGCAATGGGTTACGGCGCGCGCTTCTTGCGTTTTGGAAGAAGTTTGTACGTCTGTATTGTTCTTTTCAGTAGGCATTGTATATTGCTTTTAAGTATTTCATGAATATTAAAACAGAGCAAATTTGGGACGAGGTGTGGCAAACGGCAGCTGCTGGGAGTTTTATTACGCGCCTTCGGCTTATGTATAATCGAATGTTGGGAAAGCTAATTTTGCCTCATGTGGATAGTCAGGGCCGTTCTCTTGAGTTGGGATGCGGAACAGCGCAGCTTACCTTGATGGTTGCGCCCCATATCAAGGAAGCAGTGGGACTAGATATTTCTTCGGAAGGGCTAGCTATTGCTGCTCGTGAGCAAGAACGGCTTCGGGTTACAAATGCACGGTTTGTAAAAGCGGATGTAAACGACGTACCCTTTGAGCATGAGTTTGATGTAGTGTGGAGTGCGGGATTGATCGAGCATTTTTTTGATCGCGATATTGATATCGTAAAACAGCATATACGAGCAGTAAAAAGGGGTGGGGTAGTTGTCATGAGTGTCCCGTACGCATATTCGCTTCATAGTTTGCATTATGCGGTAACGCGCCCGGCTATCATGAGACGTTTTTGGCCGTGGAGCCAAGAGAGAAATTTTCAAAAGTTTTACTCAAAGAAGGCATTACGATTGCTAGCACGAAAAATAGGCCTTCCTTATAAAGTATATTTTTTGCCTCCGTGGCCGATTGGGTTATTGCTTGGAATTATTGTTATTCAGATTTTGAAAAATAAAGACTAAATAAGCTCTTTGGCGGAAGGGCTCTTTACTGCATTCTTGCTCATACGGTACTGTTAGTTCTATGAATGAGCGTGGAGTACAACCTCGAGTTGTTATATTAATGCCTTCGTATCGAGCGGGTAGGAGAGTAGTTGATACGTATAATAAGATTCCGAAAGACGCAGTTTCTGAAATAATCATTGTAGACGATGCATCTCCTGACGATACATTTGAATATGCAAAAACATTGCCTGCAATAGTGTTTCGTAATGAAAAAAATAAGGGATATGGAGGGAATATGAAATTTTTGCTCCAAAAGGGCCTTGAGACTGGGGGAGATGTTTTTATTGAATTGCATGCGGATGGTCAGTATGATCCTTCGGTCATACCTCAAGCAGTTGCTGCATTAAGCCCAACTGATGGGATGCTACTAGGGTCTCGCGTGATGACCTCGAAAAATGCATTGAATAATGGAATGCCGTTTATTAAGTATGTAATGAATAGGGTTCTTACCATGATTGCAAATATGGTACTTGGAAGTAGTCTTACAGAATTTCATTCTGGTTTTCGTGTGTATACACGTCCTTTTTTGGAAAAGGTTGATGTAATGAAAAATTCTAATGATCACTTGTTTAGTTTTGAAACAATTGTGCAGGCGCTGCGCAATGGATTTACTGTTCGCGAAATACCCGTTGTTTGTACGTATGAGCCAGGCGTAACGCAAATGAATTTAAAAAAAGGCATCAAATATACGATCGAAATGTTGACCACCCTTGCTCGATTATAGGTAGCTTTTCAACTGTACGCTTTTTGTGTAGTGTCTATATATACTACTAACCAATGTTCTAAAACTATGCGTATAACAGCTTGTAGGATATGTAATGGACGAAATATTGTTTCTGTGTTGGATCTGGGGATGATGCCTGCGCCGAATCGATTTCCTGAGACGGTAAAAGACTTTCAGTCTGAAGAAATGTTTCCGCTCCGGTTTTGTCGTTGTGAAGATTGCGGTTTGGCGATGATTGATGAGGTTGTTGCGCCAGAAAAGCTTTTTTCTACGTATCACTATTTAACCGCGGCATCTAGCCCTTTGGTTACCCACTTTCGAGCATTGGCTGAAGAGGTTCAAGAAAATTTTCGTTTAACAAAAAAATCAAAAGTTCTTGATATTGGCGCAAACGATGGCACGCTTTTGCTTGAGTTTCAGAAACATGGCACCAAAACGCTTGGCATTGATCCAGTAAAAAATGTTGCGCTGATTGCTGAAACTAAGGGGGTGCACGTGTTGCCAGAGTTTTTCTCTCATTCGTTAGCAAAAAAAGTAAAGAAAAAAGAAGGGCAGTTCGATATTATTACGGCTACAAATGTATTTGCTCATACGCACGATATTCATGATTTTACCAATGGGGTTAAAGAGTTGCTTGCTCCAAACGGCGTATTTATCGTAGAGTTTGCCCATTTGCTGGAAATGTTCGAACATAAATTCTTCGACGTAATTTATCATGAGCATTTGTCATTTTACGCACTGCAGCCCTTGGTTCAATTCTTCGAAGGACATGGAATGAAAATATTTGATGCAAAAAAGATTTTAACCCAAGGAGGTTCACTCAGAATTTATGTAACCCATGAAAAAAGTAAAAAGCATGATATTTCTCCAGCAATAGCCAAGATCTTAAAAGAGGAGAAAAAACACGGACTCGATAAAAGGGAATCGTTTGAGAAATTTGCTGATTATGTGCGAGGGTACCAATCATCGCTACGGACTTTGTTGCAAAAACTTAAAATAAAAGGGAAGAAAATTGTAGGCGTGGGTGCTCCTGCAAAAGGGGTTATATTGCTTAACTATTGTAGGATTGATGGGGATATTATCGATTATTTGGTAGATAGCACTCCCCTGAAGCAACATAGATTTCTTCCAGGAGTTCATATTCCTGTGTTTTCTGAGGAGAAATTAGCGGAAGAAAAAATAGATTACTTCGTGATACTCGCGCATAATTTTCAGGATGAAATTATTCAAAAGCTTTCCCCGTATCGAGAGCGAGGAGCAAAAATTATCTTGCCATTCCCCAAAATTCATACTATATGAATCTTCCATACTCCCGAGTGCTCATAACTGGTTGCACGGGATTTATTGGTGCTAGGTTAGCTACTGCTCTTATTAAAAAGGGAATAGATGTTCATGGATTGGGGTTGCCTGGCGGTAAGGGTGGTAATCTTTTGAACGAGGGTCGTATGCATGAGGGTACTATCACTGATAAGCCTTTTATTGCTTCTCTCATGAAAGAAGTAAAGCCCGAGGTAGTATTTCATTTGGCTGCATATGGTACGTTCGGGCATGAGAAAGATGTGCAGCGGATGATAGAGGTAAACATTGGTGGGACTAAAAATATACTTGATGCCAGTATTGATGCTGGGGTTACTGCGTTTGTTATGGCTGCTTCTGCAAAGGAGTATGCAACTGGCCGCGTTCCTCATGTAGAGGAAGAAAGGCTCTCTCCTTGGGATGATTATGCCGCAACAAAAGCTGCTGCAGAATATTTTTGTCAGTTATTTGCATGGCGAAACCATATTTCAACGACTGCTCTTCGCCTGTCTCCCGTGTATGGTCCGGGAGATTCAGTATCTCGATTTATTCCCGTTGCTATTGCTTCTGCGCTGTCAGGTAAGCCGTTTACTATCTCTTCTGGGGCACTAGTTAGAAACTTTACCTATATTGATGATGTTGTTGATGCGTTTATTCAAGCTTCGCTTCGTACGGGCAGCGAATACGAAGCTTGCAACATAGCTTCTCCAGGCACATATTCTTTTGAGGATGTTCTATCTGCGGTAGAAGATGCTACTGGTAAAGCTATTACCCGGGTACAGTCTGAACGGCAATCATTAACAGATGATTCTTGGTTGCTTCGGGCAGATAAGGCAAGGGATCTTCTAGGCTGGGAGGCAAAAATATCTTTACGTGAAGGAGTGGATCGAACGGTCAAGTGGTATACTGAAACACAATTATGACAGAAGCACTATTGCAATCTGCAAAAAAGGGATTTGTTTCTTTTGCACAGAAACTTATGGAGCCGAAGGTGATGGGCATTATTTTAGAGCTCTGCGTTATAGTAGCGCTCGTTGCTGCTGTCGCGGGCGAGAGAACTATTATTGCAACCCAGCGACGAATTATGCCAGCTGGAGACGTGTTTAATTTCCAAAGCATCGCTCGTAATATTCGTTATTTGGATTATCCAATGCAAGAAAAACGTTTGCCTGGATTTCCGATAGCAATTTTAATTGGCACAGAGCTTGGATTCGATCCAACGCTCACTGGCATTGCTATCAGTATTATTGCCTCTGCAGGGACTACGGTAATTTTATATTTATTGGGGCGCCATTTTAAATGGCCCATTTTTCCCTTAGCCGCAGCACTACTTCTTACCAGCGTTGCGCCACTCCTTACTATTAATGGGGTTCGGCCGCTTTCGGATAGTTATTTTCTGTTTTTGATTGTCTTTTCGGTGTACATGGTCACTGTGGTTCTTCCTACAAAGGCCTGGGCTCTATGGACGGGCTTTGTATTGGCTTTTATGGTGTTTACTCGATACGAGGGTGGCCCTACTGCAGTGCTATTGCTGCTCCTTCTTCGCTTTAAAATGCCTTGGAGGCTTGTATTGTATGCATGCTTGCCCTTAGCTGTGGGAACTTTGCTTTGGATACCAGTGCTTCATCATATTAATGGATCGCTCAGTGAGTTTGGGTATGCAAGGGATGCAAAAGAAGTTGCAAGCCTTGAGACGTTACCTCAGGATTATTTCCGCATTGTTGCAAGTTCGGGTTTTGGAAACGCTTGGGTAATTGCAGATGCTTGGTCAGAAGATAAGCAAATAAGCGAAGAGGCAAAGAAGTTACCAGAGTCTTTGGGTTGGTGGCTGAGCGCATTAGCGTCTTTTGGGTTTATTTGGATTATCGTTTCTTTACGCAAGGAAGCGGTACCGCTGTTTGTTGCATTTATTCTATATCCCGTGTTACCTGCTTGGTGGTTTACCTATAGCAGGTATGTAGCTCCTATGAGCGCCTTTTATTTCTTTTGTATGGCAGGGGGAGCTGTGGGTGTTTGGCAAATAATTCAATTTTTATTTAAAAGAGCTCCCGCATTTACTAGGGGCATAGCAGCGGTATTGCTAAGCATCCTTCTTGTTCTCGCAATTTTTGATGTCGCGCCTCTTTTATACAAGGAAGGGGTTTCTCGGGGATTGGAAAACAATGGAAGGGGATATTCCTTATATAGCGCTCTTCAGTCATTACGTCATAAGTCTAATCGCGTTGCGGTATCGGCTGACTACCTTATGGCATACATGATGTTTGGAAGCGTCGATAGTCCTAAGGACGGATTAAACGCTGGAAGAGGAATTTATTTTTCGGCAAAGCCTGAAGCTACTTCCGAAGAGCTCGCAGCATATATGAAAGATAAAAAAATAGATGTTTTAGTTGATAGTGGAGAGCAAGAAGTAAAAGATCTCGTTACATATCTAAAAGCGCATGATGGGATTACAAAATCGGAAGTCTTTACCTGGCCACGCCAAGATGGGGATATTGATACTACGTACATTCATCATATTAAGAATTAGGTTGTTATGTATAGCGGAGAGCGAATATTACCAAAAAAGATTTTTAATGTTACGTATCAACAAAGCTTGAAAGCGTACGAATTTGCCTCAGAGTATTGTTATGGTAAGACAGTTCTTGATGTAGCTTCTGGGGAAGGGTATGGAACTTCTTTGCTGGGGAAAAAAGCTTCTCGTGCTATAGGGCTTGATTATAACAAGGATGCTATTTTACAAGCTAGGAAAAATTACGGAAATACCAATACGGCTTTTGTGCAGGGGGATCTTTTAAATGCCCCAAAAGTATTACGGGAAGAAAGATTTGATGTAGTCTGTTGTTTTCAAACTATTGAGCATGTTCGGGATCATGATGTATTTTTGCGATCATTGATGAATGTTACTAAGCCCGGGGGAATAATTTTAGTCAGTACGCCAAATACTGAAGTTTTCCCAAGTTTCAATCCCTATCATGTTCATGAGGTTGATTGTAAAGAAATAAAAGATTTATTTGGCAGAAACTTCAAGGATTTTACTCTGTATGGAGTGTTTGGGGATGATGTAGTTATGCAGTATCGCAAAAGTAAGCAGAAAATATCAGATGCTATTTTACAGTTAGATGTACTTCGTGCGCGCACGTGGCTTCCTAGGCCGATTCTTATGGGAGTGTATGCTTTTGTGTCATATTTTATGATTAAAAAAATAAGTTTTTTGAAACATTCTAAGGAAGTTAGCAATATTACTACGAAAAACTTTTATATTGATGAGAATAATGTAGAAAAGGCATTGGATTTTATTGTTATTGCAAAGAACATATGAAGAATGCTCGGCTAGTACAGCTAGTATTTATAGCAGCAATATTTCTTCCTAGGCTTCTAGTCGCTGATGATTTTTTTATTCAAGACGAACAGCCTTGGATAGATAGGTCGCAGGCATATGTTGATTCGTTGTTCGCGGGGGATTTTGCCGGAGCGGTTCGATATCCACTTTCTAATCATCCGGCAATCACTCTCATGACTACTGTTGGGCCAGTTATGAATTTTTATGGATCATATCATGGTCTTTCGGGTACCTACGAAGGGTGGCCTACTGACAATAAGCGCGAGGCTGCAGTTTGGGCGCGGTATGTTTGGGGTATTGTATGCAGCTGTGTTTTAGTTCTATTGGCAATTGTTGTCTCTAGGATACAGTTTTTTCATGATAAAAAATGGGCAGCTGGATTAGTGGTAGTTCTTCTTGGCTTAGAGCCATGGATTTGGGGAATTTCAAGGTCAGTAAGTGTTGATGTCCTTATGGCAATTGGGGTTGTAGGAATGCTCTGCTCCGCAATAATTGCTTATGAACAAAAAAGTATGAAGTGGACAGTATATTCTGGGGCATGGTTTGCTCTGGCCTTTATTTCTAAATCACCAGCGCTTATTACGGCTCCTCTTGCACTTATTTTAGCTAGTTATATTCCCAAGGGAAATATCAAAGACCAAATTATCCGTATGATTGCATGGATTTTGGGAGCGTTTATTACGGCTTGCGTTATGTGGCCTCCTTTTGTTCTACATCCCATTACTAGGCTTACAGACGTGCTTGCTCGCGCAGAATTACACTCAACTGTTCAAGAAATATATAATTGGCCAGGCGCACACCCCCCATTATTTATTTTTACTCTATCTGCATTCGCTACAATCGGCTGTATCTTGTATATCGTGAGTCGTATAAGGGATATTCGCAGGCAAGGATGGAAAATCTTCGCACCTGATGTATTACTTATTGCTGGAGTATGGCATGGGGTTCTATTGCTTTATTTGAATGGCGATCATGCTCGAAAAAATTTGCCCGTGTTGGCATTATTTGCTTTTGTTGGTGCTTGGGGTTGGGTTTGGTTTATTGGACATCGAAATGTTTCGAAAACAATACTGGTGGGCGGACTCTTGGTGCTTCAGGGGATTTTTGTTTGGCCCTACTTTCCTCATGTGATCACTTCTTATAATGCTTTATTTCCGTCTTCTAACGGAAAGAGATTGCTTGTCGATGTGGGGAATGGTTCGCGACTTATCGCTGATTATATTAATAGTCGTGCCGAAGGATCCGTATACTCTATTCCAATGGACAGTTTAGTCGCCCCTTACCTAGATGGAAACAAAAGGGATGCTATACGTGGATTTCCTTCGGGGGGAATGCTTATCAATATGGATAAGGATGTAACAGATATTGTTATACCGGCTAGTCTTCCAGCGCGCATCTCGTTCGACGTTGAAGGCAAGCGTCTTCTTGAGGAGCTATCTCAAAAGAGCCCAAAGGCAATACTTTCCATACGGGATGTTCCTATGTTTTTGATATATAGTATAGATGATGAAGACCGTATATAAGCAGCACATTGCGGCGATTGCCCTTTTTTCTTTTCTTGCCATATTAATGACGTATCCTGTTATACGTTTTTTGGGGACGCATGTCGCAGGGTCTGGTGGGGACCCCTGGCAGACTATGTGGCGAATGGAGGTAAAGTCTTCGGGTGGTTTCTCGGCATTTATGCGGGATGTGCTGGGGGTAGGTGAGCCTCAGCTTGCAAACCTTTCAACATGGCCCTGGGCGCCATTTCACGCATTTCTTGGGCAGCCATATACCTATAATATAGTTTGGTTACTATCTTTTATCCTCGCTGGGTATGGTATGGCTCTTTTTGTGCAAACGCTTACGAGAGGAAAAAGTATATGGAGCCCTGCTCCCATATTGGCGGGAATAGCATATATGTTTATGCCATATCACGTTGCGCATGCACTAGGGCACTTTGGGGCAATGCAGGGGCAATGGATCCCCTTTATAGCCTCCGCAGCGCTTGTATTTGTTCGTACCTGGAATATTCGCATGGCAATTCTTCTAGGTGGACTATTAACATTGCAGGCTTGGACTGAACATCATTATATCGTATGGCTATTTTTATTTGGTCTTATTGCTGTTTTTGTATATAGAAAAGAGTTGTATGCGCCGGCAAAGGAGCACGTGCGTGCCGTATGTGTACTAATTTTGATAACTGGTTTGGGTGTTGTGCTGCCCTTTGTGCCAACAATTCGTTTGGCTACTCAAAAAAGCGAGGCGCTCAACTTAGGGGTTATACAAACTATTCGTTTTTCTGCAGATTTGTTCTCTTTTATAACCCCTGCGCCATTTCACCCTATATGGGGGAGCGCTTCTTATGAGTTCTTCGGACAGTACTTTACGGGAAATATTGCTGAATCCGTACAATACTTGGGAATTGTTGTGTTGTTACCGATCCTCTTTTTTTCTAAGCATATTCCAATAAAGCAGAAAAGGCTTTGGGTGACAGTTGCGTTATTTTTTGGAATTATGAGTCTTGGTCCTGTGCTGCATATGTTTGGCAATGAGTTTAATATGCCGCTTCCGTATGCAATTCTCGTAAACGCACCCGTTTTTTCTGCCATTCGAGTTATAGCCCGATCCGGTGTTATGGTTGGGTTTGCAACGGTAGTTTTATTTGGTTGGGTTATTGCAACAAATAAATTACCCCAAAAGGCCACATTGTTGATAGGCGTACTCTTGCTTGCGGAGTTTGCTTTTTTCCCTTTTCCTATGCAATCAACAACATTATCTCCAGCATACGAGGCGTTGCAGGGTGTACGGGAGTCTAGAATTATAGAGTTGCCAGCCGCCACAAACTATACCGCAGCCTCACGGTCTTTGTATGCGAGCGCATTTCATAAGAAAGAAGTTTTTGGAAACATTGCCCTAGAGAGAGGAAAGGCTCCTGATGAGTTTGATCTTGAGAGGTCTGTTCCGGCTATTCGCCAATTACTATTTCTTCGCACAACTGATTTGTCGGAAATGCGCAAAGAGTTTTTTGGACAAGATATATCAGAAACTCTTCCTGATGCCATGCAGTGGCTCGATATTGGGGCTATTGTTGTGCATGCCGATTCTCTTTCTGAGCTACAAAATCTTTCCATTTTAGAGTTTCTTGAAGATGTGTCGGCTTTTAATCGACAATCATTCGGAGATACGGATGTGTATACAAGGAAGATTGGCGAAGCAGCAAAAAAAACTGACGGAATGTTCTTGATTCGAGGTGACGGATGGGATAATGTTGGATTCGACCCAAAGCGAGAAAGTGTTTTTGCGGAAATCCCTTCAATGGCATCGGTAAAAATTGTAAATATGTTTTCAGGCCCTCGTATAGTTACTCTTTCATTTGATCTGCCAGATGAATCGCAACGCAATATGCTTGTCCTGAAAGACCAAAATGGAAATACTATGGACCCAGAACTACAAGGGAGTCGCTTGCTGTACAGCTTTCCTATCCCTGCTGGGGAATTTGAGGTTTCTTTCTCAAATGCGGGTTCCCGGAGTATCATTATTCAAAATCCGCTTTTAAGCGGCATATAGGTCATACAATATGCATATTTTGATTATTAATTTTGAATATCCGCCATTGGGCGGAGGGGGTGGGGTTGCAACTGCAGATATTGCAGGAGAATTAGCAAAGCGACACACTGTGCATGTTCTTACGACGGCTTTTCCGACACTACCTCGCTTTGAAGTTGTTGATGGAGTGCACATTCATCGAGTTCCTGTGCTTGGGAGATTTTCTTTGCCTACCGCGTCTTTCTTTTCGTTAATCACATTTGCTCCAGTTGCGTTTTTTGCGGGAGTGTTCATGATGAAAAAAATATCTTTCGATATTATCTATACACAGTTCGTTATTCCATCGGGGTTGCCTGCTGCGTTATTATCAAAATTGTTTTCGGTTCCTTTTGTTCTGACATTTATTGGAGGAGATATCTACGATCCTTCAAAGGGAATTTCTCCTCATCGGCATGCTCTTTTTCGAATGATTATTCGATGGATTGCAGCTCGGGCAACTGTTCGCACGGCAATTTCTCATGATACAAAAACTCGAACAATAGAGCTGCATGGAGTAAAAAAGGATATTCAAGTAGTTCCTATTGGTTTGAAGAGATTTATTCCACAAGAAGCTACTCGCAAAGAACTGAAATTTTCCGATAAGGATATAGTATGCGTGTCTATTGGAAGGCTTGTTCCTCGAAAGGGGTATGACGTATTGCTTACTGCATGGAAGGATATACCAGAAGCAAAGCTTGTCATTATTGGTAATGGGCCATTAAAGGCAGAGCTTTCGCATATGATTAAGAAATATGGTCTTTCCCATAGAGTGCAATTGCTCGGACAGGTTGAAGAAGAGAGAAAGGCTCAATTGCTACGCATAGCAGATATATACGTTTCTGCTGCTCAGCATGAAGGATTTGGAATTGTCTTTTTGGAGGCAATGAACGCCGGACTCGCAATTGTGGCTGCGAATGATGGTGGGCAGCGAGATTTTTTGGAGAATGGAGAAAATGCAATTTTAATTGCTCCGCATGATGCTCGCGCTCTTGTTCGCGCAGTACAAACTCTTATTAACGATATTCACTTGCGCCACAAGATGGGTACAAAAAACAAGAAAGATGTAGAGAACTATTATATTGACCGTACCGCTGCTCGCATTGAGGAGATTTTAATTCGAGCGCATAAGAAATTCTATGAACGTAATAATTGAGGCAAGAGCGCTTTCTGCTACGAGCGGTGGAGTAAAATCATATGCCCGTGAGCTCATTACTCATTTGCTTGCTGCGCATTCTCAAGAATCCTTCGAACTGATCTACGGCTCAGAAGGCGTTTCCGGATCATTTTCTTCAGCAAAAGAAACCGTTCTCCCTTTGCCTTCTGAATTATTATTGCCTTATTGGCTATCTGCTACAGTTGGACAATATGTAAAAACAAAAAACCCCTCCGTGGTCCACTATACAAAGGCTGCTATTCCTTTGCGTAGCACAGGTATCCCAACAGTAGTTACTATCTATGACATTATTCCTGAGTTTCTTCCTGAAACCCAATCTTTTTTGCGAAGAATGTATTGGCCATCTGTTCTGCGGCACGCATCTAATCATGCGGACCACGTTATAACTATTTCTGAGCAAAGCAAGCGCGATATTATTCAATATTATAAAATTCCCGAAGATAAAATAACTGTTACGCCTCTTGCTGTTAATAGTTCGCATTTTTATCCTCGTCCTAGAAAGAATGGGGTGAAGCCATATATTTTATTTGTTGGAACGAGGGATCAACGGAAGAATATTTCATCACTTATTCGAGCATTTGCCTTACTTTCGAAAGAAATTCCTCATCAGTTAGTGATTGCTGGCAGGTCTGCGCATAAGCATGATGAGTCGGACCGTATAGCGCAAGAGCTTAATATTGAAAATCGTGTGGAGTTTCGAGAGTACGTTCCGTACGAAGACTTGCCACAGCTTTACTCAGATGCAGATCTTTTTGTGTGGCCGTCTATTTATGAAGGGTGGGGCTTTCCTCCACAAGAAGCTATGGCATGCGGAACGCCCGTTATTGTAAGTAATGGAGGGTCGCTTCCGGAGGTTGTGAGCGATGCGGGTATTATCGTTCCATTTTCTACATCAGATTTACATGGGCGTATGAATGATGATTCTTTTATTCAGATGCTTACGATTCGCATGCGAGAAGTGTTAGAAGATGCCAATCTTGCTAATAAGCTTCGTGCTGATGGATTGTTGCAGTCAAAAAAGTTTTCCTGGCAGGGTGTTGCGGAAAAGACTTGGGATGTATATAGGCGTGTAAGCGTTCTATGAAGGCTCATGTGGGAATTATTACGAATGCCGCTGCTCATTCCGGTGTTGGTGTGCGTGCGTATGAGATAGCGCGTCGTATAGGAAAGTCTGGCGATATCTCCAGCCCGCTTATTATGCTAAATGGCGAGAAAAATTCTTTAGAGATATCCGGAAATACCGTAAAAACAATTTCACGATGGCCTGGAATATTTGGATCAAAGAGTGTTTCTTGGATTCGTCTTGCTCGGCATCTGCCGGATTTTGATGTATATGATATTTCAAATCAAACGCTTTCTTTTATTGCTAAAAGAAAGCGGCCATCTGTTATTACCGTGCATGATATTATCGAGCTGACAAACCCGCAAGATCAGAATGCGCGACTCCTGAACACATATCTTCTCGGAGGTATCACGGCGGCTAATCGTATTATTGCAGTTTCTGAATATACAAAGCGATCACTCATGAGTTATTTTCGTATACCGGAAGCCTCTATCACTGTTATTCATAATGGCGTAGGGGCTGAATATAAAAGAATTTTAAATTTTCGTTCTACGATAGGGTATCGTCAGCTTGTTCGGGAATGGGGAATAGGGGGTAAAGGCCCTATTATTGCTTCTGTTGGATCGGAGCATCCTCGAAAAAACATAAAGACAATTCTTCGGGTTGTTGCCTCTCTAAAAAAAGAATTCCCCGATATTCTCCTTGTAAAAGTGGGGAACCCTGGGATTCTTTCGGGAAGAGTAGAAGTGCTTAAGCTTATTGATGAGTTGGGATTGCGGGATAATGTGAAGCTTGTGAGCAATGTTTCAGCAGAAAGAATTAATGAGCTATACAACATCGCGACTTGCCTGCTATTCCCTTCTCGGCACGAAGGGTTTGGGCTCCCTCCCCTTGAAGCAATGGCTTCTGGGTGCCCTGTTGTGTGTTCAAATGCTACATCTCTTCCTGAAATAGTTGGGGATGCGGCCGTTCTCCATGACCCAGATGACGTTACCGGTTTTACGGAGAGTATCTCTAAGTTTGCGAATAATGATGCATATGCAAAGGGGTATAGCAATAAAGGAATAGAGCAATCAAGAAAATTTTCATGGGATGCAGCTGCAAGTGCTACCGAGAATGTATACAGGAGCTTACTTTAATATAATGTTCCTCTTTAGGAAAAAAGCGGCAAAGACGAATGTCGATAAACTTATAATTGCGCCAATGAAAATCCCGGGCGGAGTGTAGGTAATGGAAACTTCTTTATCTAGCGCGGCGGGTAATTCTGCGCCCACAAGGCTAGCGTCTGGATTTATTTTGCCATAGCTTGAATGCCAACCTTTTGCATAGTTTGTGTTTATGGTGATGACCGTATTGTTTTCAGATGAATAAGAAAATTTTATCGTATTAGGTGACCATGATAGAAGTTTTACTGAAGTATTCTCGCTAGAGGATAGGTATGCAGGCGCTATTGTTCCCGCAGCGGTTGTAATTACGCTATTTTTAGGCCCTAAAACTGCGCAAAAAGATGATGTACCATATCCTTTTAGGATAGCTCCATAGGAACGAGGAACGTCCCGACCCTGATGCCTAAATTCATACATTTCAGATAAATGCGAGATTGGCGCTGATGTCCGCGGAATATTTTCGGTGATCGGAGGGATAACAAAGCCTTGCTCAGCGATAGGGTATGCAAGACTTATAAGGTCAATAGAAATAAAGCCCAATAGAATCAATAAGGCTCCTGCGTGGTATGGGGATCGTAAAGAAAGAACCCTTTTTACTCCAAAGCCGGCCAATATGCCTCCACAGAGAATGGAGAATAGAACAAGTCTTGATATGTTCGATCGGGGAATAAAGGGCAAATAAGCAAGTACTGGTGCGAGCAATGGCCCAATTGAAGACATGATAAGTGTTATAACCATGCCAAGAATAAGAACACGAACGATTTTGGATTGCTTCGCATAAGAAATACCAAGAAGAGCGCACGCGAATGTTCCATACCCGATATATGCCCCATATTCGTGCCATAGGCTCAGTTGATTTTTAAGAACAAACACCCCTTGCATGTATCGACCGAAAAATATATCCCAAAATCTTGCATAGGTATAAGTTGATCCAACAAATGCCTGATCTGGAAATTGCTTTAACCAAAAGAGGGTAGGAATTAATTGGAAGCTTCCGAGACCAATCATCCAAGTTCCTGCAAAAAGTGATATTAAACACGCTTTCTTTCTATTATTTGCAAGCCCTATAAAGGCACCAAATGCGAGTGCGGTGTAGCTTAAAATGTAAATTCCACCTTGAAGCAGCGCCAAGGTAAGAAATATTCCGCAAAGAAATGCCCATTTTGAGTAGGCAGGTCTTGGCGCCCTGTAGGCTGTTAGCCAAGCAAAAAGTGCCCATGGTATCCACATAAATGCAAAAATAATCGTTGTGTGACCCTCTGCTGTTTTTAGTAGTAACGCGCTACTAAAAAGGACAATGATTGCTGAAAGTAAGGCCGCGAGTGGGGGGAGTTGTAATGTTTTTGCAAGCCGCGCAACCCCAAGGCCTGTAATAATAAAACACAATATAATTGATATGCCTGTCCCCATTTCTTCTCCTAGGAGGAATTGAAGAAGGAAATAAGGGGTAACAAGGGAAAATTCTGGATCGCCAAGTCCCGCAGCTCCTCCGCAAATATATGGATTCCAGAAAGGTATTTGATGGTACTCTTTGATTGTTGCGCTATAAATATGCGCAAGAGAGTAGCGATAATCCCAATCGTTGATTCCCCATTGGCCCCCGTGAGAAATATAGGGATATAGCGTTGCTATGGAGCACAGAATAATAATCCCATATACAATGAGCCACTTAAAAGATATGCGAATGGGTAGATTGTGGAGTAGCACAAAAGATATTCCCAAGAAAGTCCCAATTATTATTCCTATAGTTGCGCCCAGACTAATTGGTTCTTTGTATATAATGGAAAGCACGATTGGTGCCTGAAGAGAATCTTCTGGCATTGCATTGGAGAGAAGCGCTATTTTTTCTTTGTGCGACGGAGAAATTACAAGCTCGAAGGATTCATTCTTGGGAAAGAGTCCAGGAGTAAACAACATTTGGATTGCAGGTGCTCCGGATTGAGGGAAGTGTGTGTGCTGCCAATACTTTTTTGCAATAATGGCTCCTTTAGAGTTGCGTATGTGTGCATTTATGAGTGTTTCGGCACTTGCTTCATCGGCAGCATATACAATAATGCCTTTTGGCTGCTTTTCTGGGTAAGGAAACTTGATTACTAGTGGAGCTTCTTTTGATATAGAAAGAGGCGTAGTTGGCGCATGGAGCTCCTGAAATGTTTGGGGGTCATATTCTCCAAGCGTAGTATAAAATACCCACCCTATCGCAAATATGGCTGTGCTTATAAGGATTGTAGAGATGATGCTCTTTGGGCGTTGCATATACTTAAAAGTATACCTGAAGTATATAGGGAGTTTTTCATAAATCTGCTACGCTTTATACGTATCTATATTATGGCAAAAATCCTGTTTTTATCTGCTCAGTATCCCCCTGAGTCTAAGGGGGGAGGGGAAATATCTACCCATATTATTGCGCAAGGGCTAACGAAGCTCGGGCATACTGTCGATGTTATTACGGATGGGCCAAGCGACGCTGTGCGTGAAGTTGACGGTATTCATGTGCGCTCATTGCCGCTTGGATTAAAAATGAAGCCCCTATTTGAACGATTTCACAGTATTAGTTCGTCAGTAATATTGTCTCGAGCGGTTCGGGATTTTGCTTCTTACGATATTATCCATGCTCATGACTTTCGTAGTGCGCTCATGCTTTCACGCTTTCGTCTTCCTAATATGGTAGTTACTGCTCGTGATTATGCTCAAATAGCGGGATGTACTAATAATATTCAGGCCAATGGTAATATCGACCCGGGTTGCCAAGGCATGCACGAACTATTTCATTGTCATCGTATTGCAGAGGCGTCAATTATTCGAAAGCCGTTTCGTATGTGGCAATATATGTACAATAAGGAATATCGCAAACAAGCGTTTGCGTCTTTCCCGAAGCAGATATTTATTTCAGGGGCTCAGAAGGACAGTATCGCGAAATATCCAGATATTTCTTCGCAGCGTACCGCAGTTATTTATAACCCCATTTCAGAAGATTTTTTATCAGAACCTCTCAAAAAGGGGGTAAATGGTAATGTGCTGTATGCTGGAAGGGTAGAAATGTATAAGGGGGTTCTCCTTTTATTGCGCGCATGGCGCACTATTGCCGCAAGTTCTCGACAGGCTCATCTATATATCGCGGGTGATGGAGCACAGAGAGAAGAGTATGAACGCCTAGTCGCAACCTGGGGGCTTCAGTATAGAGTTACTTTTATTCCCCATGTTCCGTACCATCGATTACAGGCAATGATTAATGAATGTGAAATATTTGTTGCACCGCATCTCTGGGTTGAGCCATTCGGAAGGACTGTTATTGAGGGAATGGCTCGAGGCAAACTTGTGATATCTTCAAATGTAGGTGGCCCAGCGGAAATTATTACTCATGGAAAAACAGGGCTTTTATTTGAGCGAAATTCACTTTCGGGCTTAGAGGAAGCTCTTCGAACGGCACTTGCAATGGGGCATTATGATAAAAAGGAAATAGGAATTGCTGCGCGCGATTTTGTGCGTGACACGTTACGTCCAGAGCAAATTGCCCAACAGCACGTAGAATTTTACGAAGATATTTGATCCAACACCATTTTAGGGGTAATTGCTAGCATTGTTTCGTGAGGATTTGTTCCCATGCTTGGCGCAAGTTCGGTGTTGTATACGGGTATTGTGCCTGGCGCGCGTACTACTACACTACCTTTCCCGCGTGGGCCGGTTTGAATTTCGCTGGTTGGGCCAAAAAGGCTGATAACTTGTGTGCCGGAGGCTGCTGCAAGATGCATAAGTCCGCTGTCGTTTGAAATAAGAAATTTGCAGTAGCTGAGAAGCGATGCGGTAGTCATAAGTGATGCCGAAACTGTTCGGGCTGCGTCGGGAAATTTCTTATGTATAGCTTTTTCTATCTCTCCATTTTGTTCCAGCTCGTTATTATCTCCAAACAGCAAGATTTTAACATTATTATCTTTCTCAAGAAGAGCTATCGCAACTTCTACGAATCGTTCAAGCGGCCAACGTTTCCAGGTAAAGTTGGGAGCAGATCCTGCATGGATGCCTATTATTGAAGTATTTGGTTTAAAGTTATACTCATCCAGAATTCTCTTCGCTTCTTTTTTGTTGGTATTTGGAATTTGAATAGAGTAAAAGGGTACGGGATTTGGATAAATATTTAGTGGATTCAAGAGCTGTAAATTTTGTTCAATATCATGAAGATCTTCATTCTCGTTGATTGCATTCGTAAGAAGAAAAGATGATTTCGCGTTATTCCCTAATGGATATGCATTTCCAATTCTCATAGGAACGCCAGCGAGATACAGGTATCCAGCGCTCTTCATAAGTTGCCCTGGCGACAGGACAATGCCATTGCCATACCTACGTTTTCTTAATAGTTGAATGGTAGATATATGCCCCATGATCGAGTTTTTTATCGGCATTTCTAGTACTTCATCTATGTATGGCTGGGCTTTTGCGAGCTGCGCGGTACCTCGAGGGGCGACCCATACAGTTACGTGCCAATCGGGGTGCGCATGTTTGAGCGCAGCAATTGTGGGCAGTTGCATTACGAGATTACCGATACCGGAAAGTGCAAGAAATATGATGCTATTAGGGTTTGAATTCTTCATAAAGTGCTAGTAGCTTCTTAATTGATGTATCCCAAGTAAAATTCTGATGAACATGCTGTTTTCCATATGCGCCGAAGCGTTTTTTGAGCCCCTCTGTTGTATAGAGGGTAATAATGGATTGCACTAGTTCATCGTGGGTAGAAAATAGAAGGCCTGCTTGTTCGTGTGGAACAACGTAGGGGATGGCCGATGTGTTTCGAGCAATAACAGGTAAACCCGCAGCCATAGCTTCTGCAAGCACAATTCCAAAGGCTTCGTAGTAGGAGGCATGAACAAATATATCCGCATGTTGATATGCACAAACTAATTCACTGTCTGACAGTTTTCATAAAAATCGCACCCGACTCTCAACTCCAAGATGGCGAGCAATTGCAAGTAAGCTGTGGGCGTACCCAAAGTCTTCTCCTGCTATTACCAGATTGATATCCGGAATTTTTTTTGCTAAATCGGGAAGGGCTCGAACAATATCCTGTAATCCCTTTGCTCGAGATATGCGGGAAACCGTGAGTAGAATAGTTCCTGAAATTGATCGCTCTGCAAAAGGATTGTCTGCCAGCGTATTAAAAATCGCAGTGTCTATTCCTGGGGGAATTAACTCAAATCGTTTTACTGGCATGTGGGAATCCTCTATTAATTTCTGTTCAAAGGGTGATATTACAACTACGATATCTGCTGCCGCAAAAGTTAACCGCCCTATCGTGTTTTTATACAATTGCCATATTGATTTTTTGCGTACCCTGTTTTCGTAATAAATGGGGTGGAATATAAATGGGATATGATTTTTCCTTGCGTATCGCGCAGAAGAATCAGCTGCTTGGTACCAAAAACCGTAGCTTTCTATAATGTCCGGCTTATGATGATCAATATAATACGATAACGCTTGGAGTCGGGGATATGAAATAAATGGTGTAGAAGAGGTAAAAAGACGTTGTAGGTATATTGGGTCATCTAAGAGTTCTTCTGGCGGCAAGAGAGTGATAGGGCCATGAGTCCTCATGGCACTTGAGATGACGCGAACATCTCGACCAGCTTCCACGTTGCGAGTTCGAGTTACTAAGTTTTTTACATATACCTCTGCGCCTCCGCTTGCGGGAGGATAGCGTAAAGTTGTATGGATAATTCTCATAGAGCAAGGTATTTTTTTGCCATTTCATATTCATAATACGCCGAAAGGCCACTCCATATAATACCTTGAACACCGTCTAGTATCCCCTTTTTGTATATAAGGAGCTTTATGAACTGCTTGGATGCCAGTTTATATGGAAGAAAAGGCGACTTTCTTACTGATTTACCAGACCGATGCACAGAATTTTTTTCCATATCTTGAGCATCTAGTGTAGTGTATTGATGCATTTTTTTTAAGTAGGATGCTATCGTTTGGTGCGAATAGTGAATAATGGGGGATTCAATTTCTCCGGATATCCCATCTTTGTACTGCACAACTGTTCCTGTTGAGGCGTATACGAGCTGCTCATGCACATTCTTATCTGTCCAAGAAGCGGTGCCCTTTTTTATAAAACGAGGGTTGTGACCGGCAAGATGGGGCATTTTTTTGCCAAGAAAAATATCTTCTATTGTAATCCAGTACACGTCCTTATCCATATTTTCGAGTATGCGAATAAGAGACTCCTGAAGCTCTGGGGAAATACGCTCGTCTGCATCCAGAAAGAAAAGAGCATCGCCAGCTGCCTTTGAAATGCCAAAGTTTTTTTGTTTTCCGTACCCTTCCCACGATTTTTCTATAACCTTTGCGCCGTGCTTGATTGCTATTGCCCTTGTTTGATCGACGCTATTTGCATCAATAACAATAACTTCGTATGCAAACGATGCGGAAGATATAGCATCTGCAATTACTGCTTCTTCATTCTTTGCGATAATTATAACGGAAAGCTTCATAGTTACGAGGAAATAATATCTGAAATGGTTTTAATCTGAATTGGAATCGATGTAATAAAATCTAAATGCGCTTCGAATTCATCCAGGAGAACGGAGTGGGAAAGGGGGGAAAGCTTCTTGGATACCATATGGTATGTCTCAATAAGCCACAGGTCTCCAATGAATGCTTTTAGTGCGTGTGTATTTGCCCGTGCCGGAGAAAAATTCCTTTTACTGAAATTAATTGTTTTTAATCGCATGGAATCTCGGGGTGGAATTGTTTCAAATCCACGAGTAACTCCTCGGGCAGCAGTATAGTATTTAGAAGATTGTTTTACCACTCGATCGTTGTATGCCCCTCCTGGATATATGAGGGTGGTTGCAGAGAGTATTTTTGATGGTTCTTGTAGCTCTTTTATTAGGGCTTTATCGGCAAGCTCGGTAAGATTTGTATGTGTCAAGCTATGTGCCGCGAGCTCATGTCCATCTAGTTTTGCTGCATGCTGCCAATCAGCAAGGGGCGCTAATTTTTCTCCCTCAATGCTGTTTTGTGGTGGATGTATCGGAATAGCAAAAACAGCTCGCACGTTATATTTTTTCAAAAGAGGGATGATCGCATCATATATAGCTTGGTACCCATCATCAAAAACAAGAGTGATTGTACCTCGATTTCTCATAGACTTATTATAGAATTAAGAACTTTTTCAGAGGCTGTTCCGTCTGTTGTGGTGATCATTTTCTTTACAGTAATATTGCGTTCTATGTCTTTGGCATGAGGATTTATTAGCGCGTCTCTTATTGAATTGAGTAATTCTTGATTAGATCGTACTACGTATGTTGCTCCATCGGAAATAAGATCTTTATAATGTTGCTTGAAGTCTCGGTACACCATTGATCTCCTCCAATTCCACCAATCAAACATCATCCCGTATCGAACATTCACGACGGGTACGTGAGCAATAAGTGATTCTAGTGCAGTAGTGGATGAGTGATTAATAAGCACCCCCGCATGGGAAAATATGCCCGCAAGAAGAAAAACATCTTCTTCTGTTGGCACGTATTTAAACGAAGGAATAGTACTATTTTCTCTTCTGCCAGGAGAGAAGCGGACAGTAACGCCATATTGCTCAAAGTTTTTGTAACGCTCTATCGATCCTCCTGGATGAACCGAGGCGTACATGTATGGGTTCTTTGGAATACTTCCATTATCAATTCCGCGACGAATTGTTTTTACTAAATATTCCATTGGGTAAAGTTCGGTAGTTGAAATATGAACGAATGGGCGGGATAAATCTTCGAACCCCAGTGTTTTGTATACGGATTCCTTTGAAGCTATTTTGTCGTGTTGGGCAAAATAATCAAGCCTTGGCGCGCCAATAACTAAAATATTCTCTTCTGAAATGGAGGGGAGTATCCGTATAAGGTGCGATTTCATCATTTCGTTCCATACGATAAACTTGTCAGCAATAGCAATGGGAATACTAGAAGCGATGAGGCGATCAATTTTCCATACGTTATCCCAGCTAGCAATAAATGTAAGCGTTTTTATTCCAAGCTTTTTTGCTATGCGTAGTATTGGCTCGTCTAAAGCGTCATGTCCAACTGTATTAGTAATTACAATATCTGGCTTCACTTCAGTAAAAAGCTTCTCATAACCCTCGTCTTTCTCGGGGTTTTTATGAAATATAAATTTTGAACCAAAATCAGTAAATATATTCGCAGAATCGGCTGCTCCGGGGCTTAGAATATGTACTTCCGATACAATGCCTGATTTTTCTAGGTGGTGGCGTAAGGGTAATACAAGCTCTCGTAGGTGATAACCCGATGGAATAGAAAAAAGAAGTTTCATACGCGTGTTCTTCTTGCGACAATAACGCAGATAGTAAGTATAAGCAAGCTACTTGCAGCGCCTACGTATAAGGGGATCGGACGGTATACAAAGCGAACAATGCGCTCTCCTGCTGGCACTTCTACTGACCTAAAAAACAAAGGAGATTTTACAATAGAAAGTTCAATATCATTGCTATATGCACGCCAACCAGGATAAAACGTATCACGAAGAATCAGCTGGGATGCTTTCTCTCCAAATGTTTCTATAAGTACTTCAGAAGATGAATCGGCAATAATCTTTGCTGTTCCGTTAATTCGCTCCACGCGTGATTTTGAAGGAAGGGTAGTAACAATAGCGGTGGCGCCTTCTCCGGGAGAAAGGAGTGCCCCTATGGTAAGCTCTTGGGCAAGAGAAGTGTCTTCTATTGAGTAAGGCTTTGTTGGGTGCAATTTTTCAAGCGCTGCCCCTTGCTCCGCTATATCGAGGGATGCTGGCCATTCGATTCCATGTATTCCGAACTGAGAAGAAACCATGGGAACAAGGAGATTTTTTTGCAGTGCTCGAGTTTGATTATTCGCGCGAGAATCGGGATTTGTAAAATACGCACCAGTATCGCCACCATCTCGCACTGAATATATTCGAGCATTGCGTGTCGTAACTACTTCGGGCAGCTGTTGCACTGTGGCGGGGATAGAAAGAATGTCTTTCCAGGGAATTGTGGGTGTGGTAAAGCTAGCAATACATACAAGATCAATAACGGTTAGTAGTAGGATAATCTGCTTCGCATGCCTTGAAGGGATGGCAAAGGAAAGAACGAGAGCGATAAAAAGCGGTATATATGAAAACGGAGATGCGATAGATACGCTATTTTTCTGGGCAGATGCAAGAAGAAGGACGATTTTTTCCATACCCTTTGAAGAAACAGTGTTGGTGTTAGATAAAAAAGATACAATATTAGTTCCAAAAAATAATGCAATATTTCCCACAAGCATTGCTCCAACGATGGCAATACATGACAGGCGTACAAATTTTTGTATCTGAGAAGTGTTTTTTTGAAGAGCGTCTAACGCCATGCCTGCAAATATAGATGCTGAAAGCGTAGTAAAAAGTAGCCATCGAGCAGGTGCGGAAAATATCCATAAGGATGGCTCGATTCCAATAATTCGAAAAGGTGAAAGATTCCCTAGCGCCAGCAAAAAAGAGATTCCACCTAGCCAGGTGAAAAATTTTACCGACAGATCACCCCTGCGACTTCTTTGAAGGAGAAACCACAATGCAAATAAAAGAGGGATAACTCCAATGTATGAGCCATACTCTATTTCTAAGCGCTTTCCCCAATAAGTATCGTCATTTCCATAAAATCTTGGGAATATAGTTGTTGGTATATGATACAGGGGGTAACTATGCTGGTTTGCGCGTATGATATCGAATCCACCGCTTGTACCGCGACTGGAAAGAATGGCAAGTTCCGCTGTTGGAAATAATTGAACGGCAGCAAACAAAAATGTTCCTAGTAATATAGGCACAATAATGAACACTGCGTCTTGTATGCGTTTTTGGGGACGAAGATATATTCCGTACGCAAGTGAAATAAGCATAATAAGAAAGGGGATTTGGATTTGGCCGATAAGAAAGGGAATCCCAAATAAGGCGATAAGAGTAACAATATCTTTTGCGTTAGTGGTTTTCTTTTGAAAAATGGTATGAACTGCAAGAAGCTGCCAAGGAAGCCATGCGATGCTTAAAAAAATATTGAGATGTGTAATGTGTTGCCAAACAAACTGAGAAAGCGTGAAAGAGAGCGCAGTAAATAAAGAGCCATCCTTGGATATCCCAAGACGCCTTGCAAAAAGAAAGATACCTATTGCGCAAGCGCAAACATGAAAAGCGATAACAAGTGGCAAGCCTAGCCAAATTGGTAAAAATCGAAATAAAAATAATACGGGATAAAAAAAGCCAATTTGAGCAGATGCTATAATGGGGAATCCGAACGATACTGCGCTATCCCATAAAGGTAATTCTCCTATAATTTGCTTGTTGCGAAAAAATGTTTCAATTGGAATAAAAACGTCTCGCATGTCTCCTATGGCAAAAAACCTTCCAAATAAAAAAGGAATAAGGGGCAATAATACGATGCCACATAGCGCCACTAGCCATGTTTTATTTTTCATATCCTAGCCAAACAATCGCAACTTCCAGACAAGCAAGAGCGCCTCTCGTATAATTGCTTTACTCATCTTTGATTTTCCCTCTCGACGTTCCGTAAAGATAATAGGAACTTCTACAATACGTTTTTTTCTTTTCCACGCCCGGTGATTCATTGCAATTTGAAATCCATATCCATCGGCACGCACGTTCTCCATATCGATACTCCTAAGGGTTTCTGCTCGCCACGCCTTAAATCCCCCCGTAGCGTCTTTAAAGGGCATTCCTGTTACGGTATTTACGTATATATTTCCAATTACGCTTATAAGCAATCGAGAGATTGGCCAATTGATTACGCTTATTCCATGTGAGTACCTGGATCCAATTGCAAGATCCGTATCTTGAAGCGCATGGAGTAGTCGGGGTATATCGGATGGATCATGGGAAAAATCGGCATCCATTTGAACAATGGCGTCTGCTCCGTGCCGCAGGGCATACGAAAATCCATCTATATATGCCGGGCCAAGGCCTTGTTTTTCTTTCCTTACGAGCAGGTGAAGGTTTGGGTATGCGGAAGAGAGGCTATCGACTATATTAGAGGTTCCATCAGGCGAATTATCGTCAACAATAAGTACCTTCATATTCTCTATAGAAAGAGAATATAGGGCCTTTATCAGCTGTTCGACATTGCCTTTTTCATTGTACGTAGGAATAACTACCCAGGGTGATTTCATAGGAATGTAGGTTAAGTATGCACTATATCTTGTAGAACTGTCATTATCTCATCTACGGTGATCGCGGCAAGGCAGCTTTTTGTACTTTGCTTTCCCGGATTATTCCAATCTACATATCCTTGAACTCGCCACTCTTCCGGGGTCAGATTAATTTTTGTGGAGCCCTCTTTTAGGAATCCGAATACTGGTCCCGTGGGCCCTACTAACGTTGCGTGCTGCCTTGAGACGTCTTGGATGTATCGATTTAAAAAGTATGATGGCGCGGCGCGATACAGGGGCTGATCGCACATAAGGGTGATTGTTTGAAGTCCAACTGCAGCAGCAAAATGAAGTGGCCCAGAAAGTACCCCAATTGCAACATCACAGTATGTAAGCGTCGCAATATTTTCTCGGAGGGTAAGAGGTCTTCCTTCGTAGTCGTGAAGAAATTTTGATCCGAACCAAATTGGCGAATGCCCATATTGTTTTTTGATGCGCTTCTCTAGTTCTACTAGTTTATTTGGATCCCACCCTCTGGTAGTTCTCCCTTCTATACTTTCCAATAAAACAATTCTTGGTTTTTGAAAATCTTCCATAACAGACGCTGCCACTTCTAAATCTTTTTTGGTAAGGTAGAGTCTATAGTTTGTATTAGTTTCTTCCGGCATTCCTATGTGATCATAAAGATGCTTCATGGGGTTTTCGTCCTGAAGAATTCCGATATCAAGCTCCCAAACTGCGTCATAGTTATGGGATTTTTTTTGTTTCTCGTAATATTTCTTACTCCAAGTTGGAAATGACAAACCCTCTTCTTTGCAGAGCGATCCACTAAGATCGGTTACGTTGTCATGAAAATGCACAAGTTGATCAATATGGGGATTCGTCATCATAAGCGAAATAGAAAACCCGCCCTGGTTTCGCTTTCCCCATGCTCCGTATTTATCCTTAAATCCCCAAGCAGTGACAAGGGTAATGTGACTCTCGGGGTACTTTTTTTTAATTGTTTCAAGAATGGGCGGTACAAAAAACACAAGATCGCCCATATTTCCCACATGGCGAATAAGGAATTTCTTCATACTGCCATGCGCCTCTTTTTAATATCTACAATAAGCGCCTCCATCCGATTTTTTGAATTAAGATAACTATATTGCTCTAGACGATCCTTTGCGGTGCGTACAATATCGCCATAATAAGAAGAGTCAGATAAAAGTTGCTTCCCCTGAAGAACAAGCTGGTCAACTGTGGTTTCTCGTTCTGATAGAAGTTTAGGGAACAGGTCGTCCTGTCCATCCGAATTAGCACCTATACTTACAGTTCCAACGGCTGCACAATCTACTTGGACTCTTCCGCGAGTCTGTGTGTAGTCAGTGTTTATAACTAGCGCTACTTTCGAAAGCATTGCCAGATGTTCTTGCCATGGCTGAAAGGGAATAATGTCGTATGTAGAGCCGCTTAAATTTGTTACATCTAACTCCATTCCAGGAATTTCTGCCATCTGAATTCTGTAATGTGGAAATATTTTTTGAAGCTTTTTCGCAACTATCTGGCCTTTTGTTATTTCGTCTCTTCCGGTAACTCCCGCTACAAAAATAATATTACTTTTCTTTTCTCTTGGCTTAAACATAAGCGATGCATAATCCACCGGGTAAGGCTGGGGCATATATATAACTTCAGTAGAAGTCATTTTTTTCCATATGGGCAATGTACGTCTTACTATAGTGAGGAACGTATCACACCTTTTCATAAACTCTTGTATTTCTTTTTTGCTATGGGGAGTTTTTTTCCAATGATCCTGCAGTATTCCATATGGTTGAGTAGGAACGCCAATAACAGCGCATTCTGGGTGATCTTTTCTTAACTTGTCTAAAAATGCGACAAGCTCATGCCCATCCTGAATTTGATACACTACAAGCAGTGCATCGAACTGCTTGAGATAAGAGATGTCATAATTGGTATTCCATGATCCAAAAAGGCGCTTTTCTACTCGTCGTACAAAGGAGGTAATGGGGTGAACTAATTCTCCGGAAATAAGTGCCGTGAGAGGAATATGCTCTCCCTCTAGGGCGGAAACGTAACAGCCGAAGCTCGTCGGATCTATTTCCTTAACAGGGTCACACAAATAGTTAGGACGCTCATGTGTATGTCGCCATATTTGTTTTGTTTTGCTTGAATATTCTATAACTGCAAACTTCATACCCCTGATGATGATTTTTTAAATCTTTTTTGAAGCATGTCCATAAGCTCATGCATTTCTTCTATCTTGAATGCATACGCAAGAGCTAAGTATAGTATACATCCCGTTGAAATAGGGATGAGTATGCTTAATCCATAAGGGAGCCGTATAGTGGAAATTACCCAAATTGCCCCTGCGGAACATATGGAAATAGTTATTGTTTTTAGGTAGGAGGGATGAATAAAAATACGATGCGCATATGAGATAAAACGAGTCAAGTATAGGTAATAGAGTAATGCTGAAGACAATGGAACAAGAGATGATGCCAAGGCCAGCCCCGCAAATCCCATATGCGGCACAAATAAAGCAAAGAGAGAAATCGCCACTGCTTGAGATGAAATAGTTATAGCGACAGCAGCCTTCGTCTCCTGAAGTGCAAGCACAGCATGACCCAAGATAGAACTAATCCCTGTAGTTGTCAGACCGAGCACTAAATAGAGAAGTGCCAGGCTTGTAAACTCAACATCTTGGGAAGAGAATGATCCACGTTCATAGAGAAAAGAAACGATGTCGTGCCTTAAAATAGCTACCGCTAGAATAAGGGGGAGTGTGGTAAATACAATAAGCCGCATCGAGCTCCCAATAGTATCCCTCATTCCAGATCTATCCTTTAAGCTAGCCTTTTCCGACAACAGGGGATAGATCACCATTGTTACTGAGTTTAAAAAGATAATTGTAATTAGTTGGGTAATTTTTTCAGCGTATTTTAGGGCGGATAAGCTGCCCTCAGTAAGAGATGAAACTAATACCCTGTACACGATGCCAGCACCCTGAGTCATTAAAACTGACAAAATAAAAGGGTATACCAACGTCGCAAGACTGCGTATGGAGGGGTCTTTTACATTAATAAAAAAACGATATCGCATTCCTTTTCTTGTAAGGCCCCAAGCTAATATCAAAAGCTGAATGAAAGACCCAGCAACAACACCAACTGCGAAGGCATAAATGCCCAACGATTTAACGAGCAATAATATGCTAATAATAGAAATTGCAGGTGAAACTATCCGCAACGATGCTGGGAGGGCAAATTCCTTGAAGGAGTGCAGCATTGATGTTGCGAACTCAACAAGAAACAGGAAAAAGAACGAGGGAAGAAGTATTCTTAAGAGCGATACGGTAAGTGTGTATGTTTCTCCGGTAAATCCCGGTGCAATAATTCTGATAAAGGCTCCAGAGCCTACCCATATAATGATAATGGCAATAATATACGCGAATGCCATTATATTTACGATATTAAGCCCAAGATCCCAAGCTTCTTTTGTCTTTTTCTGCGCAAGCCTATGAACAAATAATGGAATAAACACTGCGGTAATTGACCCACCCATAAGGAGCTTACCTAATAATTCCGATGTGGACTGGGCCATAAAAAATGCATCCGTTGTGCCGCTTGCCCCAAAATGATATGCAACAAGAAGCTGAAGAAAGAATCCAACAATAGACCCAATAAATGCAGTTAGTCCGATAATTCCTGCTTTTTTTGCAGTGCCACGAAGTTCTTCTTTGCTCATATGCCAATTCCGTATCGCATTGTATGACTTGCAATATGCATAAGGTCAAGCAATGAAATGCCAAAAAGAATAATAAGAAGGGTTTGCGCAAAAGTATCTTGCAAACCGAGAAAGCGCTGCAACCGGTCAAGTCCAAATGACGCAAACCATGCGAGAGACGCAACTACGGCAATAATTGCTTTTGGATATGTTAGGGGGCCTGGTATAAACGCAAAGGCCATACTTATAACAAGTAAGGTGAAAAAAGTAGTTTCTATCTGCATTGAAACAAATCTTTTTTGAATCACCATGGAAAACCAAATACAAATACCGACAATTGCAAATAATGCTCCGGCAATTCCAATATACCCTCCTGCACTATGCGAAACACTTATTTGATTAGGGTCAATAAGCGCATCCCGCAAAGAAAGGATTTCTTGTTGCCCCTCAATAGATATAAAGGAGAGAGGGAGCCAAGTAGAGCAAGCAAACAAGCATGCGCCAAAAAAGGATGCAAGATATGTGCGACCAGCAATACGTAGTGCGATCCAAAAAAAGACCGCCAAGACCAAAAAGGAAACCATAAATATTGCATATGGTATATCTGCGTCGGGGGCGGATATGGAATGAAGCAAGGAAATTGCAATAAGAAGCGTAAGGGAGGATACTAGTGGATTTTTTTTCACAAGATTCCATAGCAAAAACCAACTACCAACAATAAAGGAAAGTCCGCCGAGTTGTTTTGCAAATGTATCCTGCTCATCTACATTAATTATATAAAGTAAAAAGGTAGCTACAATAAACAAAATTCCTGTACCTATTTTTAAAATAGTATTTTTATTCATATCGTTTTCTTGCTATGTGTAGAACGCTAAATATACAAGCAAGAGCAATAGTCGCATACAAAGCTTCTGGAGAAAATAGGGCGGGCTGCAAATATCGCGCAATACTAATCAAGAGAGCGGAAAAGAAGAATGCCCAAGCAAAGGTGTGTATGGTCTTCTTCATAGGCAGCTCTAGAGAGGCCGCTCTCTTATAATGATGCTCTTTATATAGTTTTTCACTTCTTTCATTGTCGGCATAATTGGCTCAACGGTAGCACGAAATGCGTGAATCCTCCACTTTGTCTCTGCTTGTTCAGTAGAAAAGAACATAAGATCAACAGATCTATCAACGTCCTGAAGTGCGGAAGTTAAGGGGATTTCAATCTCTTTTGTCTGAAAGCCTTCTGGATCAATTCCTTTTTCATATAAGCGATAAGGAGTGTAACTTAACCAGAACTCATTTTCCCGAACACCAATATCGAGAGTAGTGGAATCTTCTGGGTTAAATGAAATGGTAAGGGTTAATTTTTTTGCAAAAACATTTTCGCGTAAAAAAAGATCCGCGTGAGCCATTTCTTCGAGAATGACTATAGAGTCTTCAAACTTGGGGAAGGGAACACCGTGTATTGATTCTAGGGTTCCCAAGTCTCTCTCTCCTTGTTGAGCGATAGACCATCCAAATATCGCAAGGCAGATACATACGGTGCTAATACAGATGCTCCAAAAAATTTTCATACCACTTTACTTTCTTTTTGCCGAAACGAAGTTATTGTCTCTATGTCTTTCTTTGTTACTTCGCCAAGTATCCAAAGCATAGCAATATACACTAGGCCAAGCACTGCATATTGAATGGGGAGCATGAGAGAGCTGGCTTTCCATATATAGGTAGGGGCTACCATTATCGCGCTGGCAATAATAATATGGAGCGTACTTTGTATTGGATATGGAATTTTAAACGTTCTAAATGTGTATATTGCAAGAGCTGCAAGACCAGTAAGCGAGGCTACTGTTGTTTGCCACGCAGCTCCGACTGCTCCAAAGGCAGGAATTGTGATTGTTCCAACTATTGCACTTATGCCTATCATTGCCCCGGTAATGTAAAGGGCTACATGAGCTTTTCCGGCTCCAGCCACAATATTCGCAAGAAGCAAATAAAACGACAATGCGCCAAGGCCGATCATAAGCACAGTGAGAACGGGAGCTGCTGGGGCATAGCTTGCAGAGAAGAATAAAATGATAAGCTCCTTGCTCGTGGCAGAAGCGAGAACAACGCTTGGGAGAATAAGGGCTATTAAGTATCGAAGAGCATCGCGAATAAAGCCCACCGCCTTGTCATGAGATTCTCCGGGGCGTGTTAATGCTGCCACGCTTGGAAGTAGTACAAACGCGAGCCCTTGGAGAAGCATGTAGGAAATTCTAGATAAAGAAACCGCCGCATTGTAATACCCGGCCAAAATATCATCTTTTAAAATAGCCTTTACCATAAATAGATCCAGGCTCATTAATATCTGTAATCCAACCAATATGACTGCATAGGTTCCTGCAAACGAAAGAAAGGACTTGAGCGGTATTACGTATGGCTTACTTCCTCCAATTGACCGTGTCCAATACCAACCGAATGATGCTGCGATAATTCCACCAACCGCAAAGCCTGCAAGTGCTCCATATAGGCTAAATAGATATATAAGTGAAATTGCTCCTACTAACTTTGCTACTGCATACAAGGAAGTAAGCATTGCCTGCTTGGTGAATTGATGCATTCCGCTTAAAAACTGCACATAAATAGGGAATAATCCTTGCAGGAAAATAACTCCACCTATAAACATTAAATACGTAGAAAGAGAAGAGTCGTTCAATATATAAGCAATGCCCGGAGCCAAAAGGACTACGGTAGTCGCGAGACACAAACCGATAACCATCTGAATTCGAAGGGCTTGTTTTAAGATATATTGCGCATGAGCCGTATTTTGGGCAACAAACTTAGAAACTGCGCTTGGTACCCCAAGGGTAAGTAAAATCCCAAAAATTGTTTGCACGGATAGAACTACTCCATACACTCCGTATTGCGCAGGGCCCAAAAGGCGCCCAATCCATGGATGAATAATGTATCCCAAAAAAAGAACTACGGCCTGTGCCAGGGTAAGCGCTATTGCTCCTGTGAGTTTGGATTGCTTCATAGATATATTATGGAACAAGTGAGGGGCCGAGCGCCACAAGATCGATTCCTACAAGTTCTGAATTAGGATTAAGAATAGAAAGCGATACAAAGCCTCTCTCATCAATGTGTACCATGCTTTGAGGTAATTCAACCGTTATATCAGAGGAATAGGGAAGGGGTAATACTTCTCCTGAAGAGGTGAGTAGCATTAGGTTTTGTATCGGTTTTATGAGACGGAGCATAAGAGTTACTGTAGTTTCTGGCCTTCCTACATCGCTTGGGTCCCATAAAACTCTTACATAATCTCCCACATTAAACGAAAGGGGGATAATTGGCGACGCAGTCTCCCTGTATGTACTATTTTCCGTTACGAGCGGTTCGGATAAGCGCGGACTTTGAAGGCTCGCTGGCAAGTGCTCAAAAGTATCCATTCCATCTCCGATATCATTGGCAAGTGTAGTCGATCGCATAAGGAAAGCACATGCTGGCTTTTGAAAACAATTACTGTCGCCTGTATTTTTTACAGCAAATATCGTTGCATCATCAGCAATTGCAATCGGATGTAGTAAAGGATTACGAGAAAGCCCTGGTACCGATGTCGTGGAAGTCCCTACTATATATCCAATCGAGTTTCGAGATAGAAGAGGGGCAATTTCGGGTAAGCTTGCAAGGTTTATTATCTTTTCATAATCAAGCTGACGAATATAGAGGTCTTTTCTTAACGGAGATTGATTTGATTCCTCCATTTGACGCTCAAGATCGGAAGCAATCCGAGTAAACATTGGCTTGCCGGAAAGAACAAGCCAAGAGGCGCTTCTTCTACTATAATCATCTATCAAAACAGCAGAATTTTCTGATTCGGCTTTCAGTTGCTCAATAGCGCCTAGCTGCTCTCCAGTGAGCGTAGAATTTGTTCGCACAGTGTGAGAAAGTGACCCATAGGCGAATTGCGTAGAGTTAAAAGCAATACTGCACACAGCAAATATTATGCTTCCCTGAGCAAAGATTTTTGCATATCCATGATATGTACGTCCTGCAACAAAAAAGAGCTTTGAAATAAAATACGCTCCCGCAACAGAGAGCGGTATCGCTAAATAAAATAATGCCCGAACAGGTGGGATGTCTATCCCAATAGCAGGCCCCTGTGAAAGAAGAAGAAGCATAAAAATACCCGCAACAAACGAAACGACTTGCCGCCTATGCGCATCTTTTCTTCGAGCCTCAACAAACATAAGAAGCGCCCCAGATATACCTATAAAAAACCATCCCGCTCCCATAAGTGCAGGGTATTCCATTATTGTCGGGAGGGAGGATAGTAAATGTGGCGTTGTTGTAAATATAGAGGGTATTTTTTCTCCTAGGCCAAGAGATAACGCAATAGCAAGCGCCACAGCACAGAGTATTCCTAGTGATCCGGAAAGAACCGCGTGGTCTCTTGCTGCAAGAATAATATTAATCCGCATCTTAATTGATTCAGCTATTAT
>CAYPSL010000003.1:0-19873 GCA_964413615.1 uncultured Candidatus Saccharibacteria bacterium
ATATTTCTTCATCGTTTAAGCAGGCAAATCGATTTTTTGCGCGTGACTTAGAAGACGTTTTGGGAACGATTACCGTACTGCTTGAGCCAGTAATTATTATAGTCCTTGGTATTGGGGTAGGAATTATCGTTGGATCTGTGCTTCTTCCGATTTACAATCTCGTGCTTGTTATTTCTTAGGAATGCATATGCGTACTTCAGGACAAAAAGGATTCACCCTAATAGAACTCCTGGTGGTAATAGCCATTATCGGCATATTGGCATCTTTGGTATTAGTTGCGCTGAGCTCTGCAAGGGATAAGGCGGCCGATGCTCGCATAAAGTCGAGTTTATCCCAGATGAGGATATATGCAATTAGCTGGCAGTATTCATACGGAGCCTGGACTGCTCCGGGGGTAGGCAATATAACAACCGACCCTAAGTTTCAAGCATTGCAAGCGGATATTAATAATGCAGGAGGCGTGTATCTTCCTAATTCAAATACCCCTACCGATTTATGTCTCAACGCTAGCCTCAAGAGCTCATCAAGTACGTATTTTTGCCTTGATACAAGAGGTGGCTCTGGAACAAAGCAGTGTAACCCAGCAGTTACTCCCGGATCTTGCCCTCAATAATGAAAGTGCATATGAATGTCACACAACGAACTTCTAAAGGGTTTACGCTTATTGAGCTCTTAGTGGTAATTGCAATTATCGGTATTATTGCGGCTCTCGTGCTCGTAGCACTTGGAAGCGCTCGAGATAAGGCAAAAAATGCACGCATCAAGTCAGATATTCAGCAGTTGCGCGCGCTTGCAATAACATATCAAGATATAAAAAAGAGCGATGGGACAGTCGATTGGCCTGCCTTTATTGCAGATCAAAAATCGGTAAAGTTGCGCGTAGATCTTGCGACCCAAAATGGCGACCCTAATGCCTATAAAGTATTTTGGGATACTGCTACCACCTTAAACCTATGTCAAAGCTCTCCGCTTGTCGGAACGACGGATTATTATTGCGCGGATACGCAAGGGGGTACGGGTAAAAATATTTGCGTGTATGGCGTCGGAGTTTGCCAGTAGGGTGCAACGTGTATATGTATTGTGGTATGATAAGTATCAATATGATGAATTATTCGAAGGGAGGTGAGTGTATATGAATAACAAACAAAAAGGTTTTACACTCATCGAATTACTGGTGGTTATCGCTATCATCGGTATCTTGGCAGCTCTCGTGCTCGTAGCACTTGGAAGCGCTCGAGATAAGGCAAGCGATGCACGTATTAAGTCTAATATTTCACAGCTTCGAACATTGGCTGAATCTATCTACGACAGCAACAACTCATCGTACGCGACGGTTGGAGCTTGTTTTGGAAGTGATGCAGGCGCAACGGGCGCAACAGGAGTAACAAACTGTAAAGACGCTACTACTGCTGCAAACGTGTTGAAGTTACGACAAGATACTGCAACCGCAGGAGGAGCTGTAACTGCTCCAGCATCTTCTACTACGGCGTATTGCGTGTCTTCTAATATGAAGACAAGCCCTACAACGCAGTTCTTCTGTGCTGATAGTACAGGGGTTGCGAAGGTAACAAGCGCAAACTGTTCAACAACAGCTTGTCCGTAATTGTGTAGATTACTTGCTGAAATAAAGCGCACGAAAGCCTCGCATAATTGCGAGGCTTTGTGTTTTTATGATTACTATAAATAGCGTACGATACGGACATGCTTACCTTTGAAGTTGGGATTATAAGTAGTAGCTTGTTTTGCATGGGCGCTATTATTGGGAGCTTTTTGCACGTTGTGGCGGAACGATATGGCTCTCGTACGAGCGCGTTATCTGGAAGGTCGTACTGTCCGCATTGTAAGAAAAAACTTACAGCGCTTCAGCTTGTTCCGCTCTTTTCTTATATGCATAGCAGGGCATCATGCATGTTCTGCAGGCAAGAAATTCCTTTTCATTATCCTGTCATAGAATTGAGCGCGGGTATTCTTGCTGTAGCGCTGATGGCTCCAAGTATGATCGGGCAAAGCGGAGCGCTATCTTCTTTTCTTCTTTTTTGCATCGCATGCGTGCTGCTTGTTTTGATTCGTATCGACATGAAGTCCATGATTCTTCCCGATAGATACGTTTTGCTCCTAGGGGGGTGTGCGGTGATTGCTACGAATATATCTGGAAGATCGGTTGATGATGCGGTTCTTGGTGCACTTATTGGGGCGGGAACTCTATATGCTCTATGGATTGGAACCGGGGGAGCCGGAATAGGTTTTGGCGACGTGAAGCTCATGATTCCGCTTGGCATATTGTTTGGAATACAAGGAATAATTGCATTGTAGTTTTTTTCCTTTTTTGTGGGCGGGGCTGTGGGAGTCTTTCTTCTTGTAACCGGCAGAGCTACTCCAAAAACAGCAATTCCATTTGGTCCATTTCTTGCCGGAAGCGCCCTGTTTATGATGATATTTTCCAATATTGCTGATCGATTTTTTATGCTGCTTGGAGTATAATGCAGGGGATGAATTATGCGTCCTCCGAAGAGAAATCCCGCGGATTTTCTCTTATTGAGTCTCTTATCGTTATTTCTATTGTGGGAATGGTGACGACGATGTCTTTGCAGGCATTTCCTGCTATTCGCGCGCACCAGCAGCTTATTTCTGATACGGAGCAGATCCGCTCACTCCTATTAGATTCAAAGCAGCGCGCGTTAAACCAGGTACGCCCAGAAGATTGTATGCCAGACCTTCCCGTTGAATCGAAAGACAGAGCAGTGTGTTCTGATGTGGGTATTGCTTTTGTGAATAACGAGCTTATTCAATTTGCGGATACAGTAGGGGAGAATCGGGATTATGATCCATCAGATTATGTTATCGTAAAATTTCCTCTCAGTACGAAGTTAGAAGGGATTACGGCCTCACTGCTGTTTACGTCATTGCCTCCTTCGGTTGCATTGCATGCTAACGGGGTTGCGCTTGGTCCTAATGAATCTGCGACTATTGAGCTGCATGCGCCAGGCGGAAAAGAGCGCATGCTTATTATTCGGCCGTTTGGCACTATCGATATCCTCTAGTATGAACAAGAAAGGCTTTACGCTAGTTGAAGTATTAATCGCACTATCTATCGCCGTACTGGCAGCTCTTACGGCTGCTCAAATTATTGCTCGTACAAATCGAGTCGTGCATTCTGGAAGAAACACGTTTGTTGCAACCAATATAGCCCATGAAGGATTAGAGCTTACCCGCGCGCTCAGAGACAATACATGGTTCTTTTCTCCGAATAGGCAGGAGTGGCTTTCTACTTCTGGTATTTGCGATGAGGGATCAACAGATACAAAAGAGTTTAGTATTAGTCCTGATCGGGTGCGGAATGAGAAGGCTGTTGGGGAAGAGGGCGGAGAAGATTCCACCATAGAAATACAAAACGTAGTGTATACGCGGACGCTTGAGGCAAATTGTGAATACGCAGCGGGAACCCCAGGCCCTACTGAAGATGTTTTTGTTACCATTACATCAACAGTTACATGGCAAGAAACTGACGGATCTGACAATTCAGTTTCTTTAACTGAGCGGTTGTATAACTGGTTACCCGTACTATGAAAAAAGGATTTACCTTAATTGAAATTGTAGTTGCGATCGGAATTTTCGGTATTTTTATAGTGATTATTACCGGAATCTTTGGAAGATTTGTAGGGGTGGAGCGGCACAGTATTGCGCAAGGGCAGCTTGTGGTAGATGTACAGTCGGCATTGGAAGCTTTCATTAAAGAAGCCCGTACGGCGTATGGCACTACTTATTTTGTAAATAGTACTGGGGATGCGATTGCCTTCAGAAACCAATCTCGTGAATGCGTGGTGTACCGCTTGAGAGAGTCGTCAGCGGAAACAGGGGGTAGGGGAATCTTTGAGCGCGCAGCTTCTACGGAAGGCGTGACGTGTGAACCCGAAGCAATTTCGGATAGCAGATTTACTCCTATTACGGGAAATAGTACAGATATAACAGATCTTCGTTTTCAAGTTGATGTTGCGGATGTAGTGGATGAAAAGTTAAGAAATCAAGGAATTATTTCTATTGAAATGACTGTGGAGTCTACTCAAGGCAACATTTCTCCTATTACGATTAAAAACAGTGTAACCTCTAGGCAGATGTCCCCATATCATCATCTATGAAACATAATCAAGGTTCTGCAGTTATATATATTGTGCTTCTCATGCTTCTCATGATGACTTCTGCTGCTATTGTTCTTTCTGGGGTGCTATCGAAGCATATTCGCTCATCAGATAACTATCTTTCTTCCGAGCGAGCATTTACTGGCGCAAATTCAAGTATTGAAAAAATGTTATATGTGCTTGCGCAGCAGGGCGAGTCTTCTATTTCTGAAGATGGCGGAAAAGGTGAAATAGAGTATGGGGATTCAAAAGTAGTGTATACCGGTTCGGGCTGCATTATAGATGGGGCGCCTCACTTGAGCGGATCAGGAGAATATCGGAGCCTTGTGCGAAGAATTGAAATCGGAGGGGGAACGGGAGATTGTCCGGAATGACGAAGGCGGAAGCAAAGGGGCGCATAGAGGCGCTAAAGAAAGAAATTGATCATCATCGATACCTCTATCATGTACTTGATCAACAGGAGATTTCTGATGCTGCAATTGATAGCTTGAAATCAGAACTTCAGCAGCTTGAGCAGGAGTATCCGGAGTTTGTGACTTTAGATTCTCCAACCCAGCGGGTGGGAGGCGCTCCTTTGCCAGAATTTTCTCAAATTCGGCACACAAAACGCATGCTTTCTTTAAATGACTTTTTTTCACGAGAAGAGCTTGAGCAATGGGAGCGGCGGAATAAAAAAATAATTCCTGTTGATTACAGTTATTTTACTGAATTAAAAATAGATGGAGTTGCGCTTTCTCTAGTGTATGAGGATGGTGTGTTGTTGCACGCCGTTACTCGAGGAGACGGAACGGTGGGGGAAGATGTGACCCAGAATATTAAAACAATTGAGGCGGTTCCGCTTATGCTCCGTAAAAACATTCCAGGCAAAGTTGAGGTGCGGGGAGAAGCATATATTCCAAAAAAAGATTTTGATGCGATGAATAAAGAGCGGGAAAAAGAAGGATTGCCGTTGTTTGCAAACCCTAGGAATATTGCATCTGGATCTATTCGGCAGCTTGATCCAGCTATTACTGCGTCAAGGAATTTACGTTTTTTTGCGTGGGAAATAACGGATGGAATAGACGTTCATACACGAACGGAAGAATATGAAACATTACAAAGTCTCGGGTTCCCAGTACCTCCGGGAGGGCTATATTGCAAAGATTTACTTGCTGTTGGCAAGGTTATTTCCAAGGAAGAAAAACAGAGGACCCGCCACTTCTTCCAAGTTGATGGATTGGTTGTAAAAGTGGATGATTTATCGGTATCTCGCCGGCTTGGGATTGTGGGCAAGGCGCCTAGAGGCTCTGCCGCATATAAATTCCCCGCAGAAGAAGCTACAACTATTGTTGAGGATATTGTAGTTCAGGTTGGAAGAACTGGCGCCCTTACTCCTGTCGCTCATCTTGCGCCTGTGCGCGTTGCTGGCACTACGGTATCTCGAGCAACGCTTCATAACGCGGAAGAAATAGAGCGAAAAGATGTACGAGTGGGGGATACTGTTATTGTTCGTAAGGCAGGGGATATTATTCCCGAGGTAGTAAGCGTGTTGATGGGCTTGCGAAACAAGGAAAGTAAGCCGTTTTCCATGCCCCGTACATGCCCCGTATGTAAGGCAAGCGTTCATAAGGACTTGGACGGTGTTGTTATAAGATGTACGAATGCGAATTGTTTTTCTCAGCAGCGTGAAAAGATTATCTATGCGGTAGGGCGTGCAGGATTTGATATTGAGGGAATAGGGGAAAAAACAATTGAACAATTATTGCAGGAAGGATTAATTAAAAACCCAATAGATTTATGGGAATTAAAAGAAGGAGATTTGTTGCCGCTTGAAGGATTTGCTGAAAAATCTGCACAAAAAGTTATACAGGAAATCCAGGCAAAAAAAGAAATACCCCTACCAAGATTTTTAGTCGCGCTCGGCATTCCTCATGTGGGCGTAGTGACGGCTCAAGATCTTGCGCGTCACTATGGAACTATCGATGCCTTACTCCGCGCAAGCGCCGAAGAGTTGGAAAGTTTGGAGGGAGTTGGGCAAAAGATAGCGCGTGCAATTGCAGAATTTTTTTCGCGCGAAGATGTGCGCGCCATGATCCAAAAATATTCTGATATGGGGATTGTAATTTTAAAAGAAAAGCCAGCAGGGCATCTTGCTGGAAAAACCTTTGTATTTACGGGGACGTTTTCTGGAATGACTCGCGAAGAGGCAAAGCAAAATGTTCAATCATTGGGAGGGAGGATAGCTTCCACAGTTGGTAAGCAGGTAGATTATGTAGTTATTGGGGAGGATGCGGGGAGTAAGGCTGCAAAGGCAGAGGCGCTCGGGATTCCTCGGATTACTGAGAAGGAATTTGCTAGTCTTTTAGTGAAACCGGTATAGTAGGCGGTATGAGTACTATTACCCTAGAAGAAGTGCGAGCTGTTGCGGCGCTTGCTCGTCTTGATTTATCTGAGTCTGAAGCAGCTGCAGCTGCCTTAGATATATCTTCTATATTAAGTAATTTTTCAGCTATAGCTGATATCGATACGAGCGGTGTTACGTTAGCTGCTGATGGTAGTACGCCGAAAAATACTTCTCGCACAGATGAAGAGAAGGCTCAGGTAATTGCAAGTACGAGCGATGTACAGAAGAGGGTTCCCCATACAAAAGATGGATACATTCAGGTTCCCGGGGTCTTTTCTAATTCTTCCGTATCATGAGTACTCCAAAAACAGTGCAGGAATCGCTTGCTGCCATAAAGAAATGGGAGCCGCACATTCATGCATTTCTTGAAGTGTTTGAAGATGCGAAGGAGGGCAATGGTACAGGGCCTCTTGCAGGGCTTCCTATTGCGATTAAGGACAATATTGCAACATCTTTTGGGCACACAACCGCAGCTTCAAATATGCTGAAGGATTTTACATCTCCGTTTAGTGCAACCGTTGTAGAAAAATTACAGCAGGCAGGCGGAGTAATTGTTGGAAAAACAAATTTAGATGAATTCGCGATGGGTTCAAGTACGGAATATTCTGCATTCGGCCCTACGAAAAATCCATGGGATGTAACCCGGGTTGCAGGAGGGAGTAGTGGAGGTTCCGCCGCCGCGGTTGCAAGTGGAGAAGTATTTGCGGCGCTTGGTACCGATACGGGGGGGTCTATTCGCCACCCTGCAAGCCTGTGCGGAGTTGTGGGGGTAAAGCCAACCTATGGCAGAGTGAGCCGCCACGGGCTTATTTCATACGGAAGCAGCCTTGATCAAGCAGGACCTATTACCAGGACTGTTCGCGATGCGGCGATGGTCTTAGAAATTATTGCAGGGCAGGATCCGCTCGATGCTACGTCTTCTCCGCTCCAGGTGGGGCAGTACAGCGATGTCTGCGGTAAGCCTATTGAAGGTATGACTGTTGGCGTTCCGAAAGAGTTTTTTGCTGAAGGGGTACATCCGGAAGTGGCGAAAATTGTGCAATGCGCAATTGCGGATCTTGAAAAACAGGGGGCTCGCATACAAGAAATATCTCTTCCATTAACACCTGCTGCAATTGCGGTATATTACCTTATTGCAAAGTCGGAAGTTTCAACGAACCTTGCTCGGTATGATGGTCTTCGCTATGGGGCTTCTCGCACAGAAGAAAAATCTTTACTTGATCATTATAAAAAGGTTCGCGGAGAAGGATTTGGCCCAGAGGTAAAGCGAGCGATTTTAATGGGAACCTACGCGCTTTCGTCAGGATATGTTGATAAATGGTATGGGCAAGCAGCAAAAGTAAGGACGCTTATTCGAGAAGAATATATGAGGGCATTTGAGAGTGTGGATGTTATTGCTGGACCCGTTGCTTCCGAGCCCGCGTTCTTGCTTGGTAGCAAGACGGAGGATCCATTGCAGATGTATCTTGCGGATGCATTAACGGTGCCGGTGAACATTGCCGGTGTTCCCGCAATGTCTGTTCCGTGCGGAATGACAAAAGATGGATTGCCGGTAGGGTTACAAATTATCGCCCCTCATTTTCAAGAAGAGCACATGTTTCAAGTTGCTGCTGCATACGAAGATGCGCACGACTTTAAAAATCTGACTCCTTCGCTACCGAAGTGATGGTAAGAGGGAAACGCCCGTCATCGTTGGGGGCTTTTCTATGTGCAAAATATCAAGAATAGTAGGAGCGATGTCTGCGAGCACTCCGATCGGCATTGTAAGAATAGATATCATTTCGTCTTCGCTTTTGGGAGTGGATCGTTGAAGCCGTGCGGTAACAAGGTGGAGCGGCACGGGGTTTGTTGTATGGTCCGTCTCTATTTCTCCGGTGTTCGGATTTAATTTTTCTTCGGCGTTTCCATGATCTGCTGTAATAACCAGTGTTCCTCCAACCGCGAACACAGCATTGTGAATGCGAGCAATACAAGAATCTACAAACGAACATGCCTCTTTTGTGGCTTCAAAGTTACCCGTATGCCCGACCATGTCTGGATTGGCGAAGTTAATAAAATATACATCGTATGCATTACGCTCTATTTCTGTAAGCACCCTGTCTGTAATTGCTCCTGCCTGCATATGCGGCTCATCTGCGAAATCTGAAATATTAGAAGAGGGGATGAGTACGTGATCCTCTCCGGGGTATGGCTTTTCGTTGCCGACATCAAGGTAATACGTAACGTGGGCGTATTTTTCTGTTTCTGCTATATGTAGTTGAGTTAATCCGTTATCCGAGAGTACTCGCGCAAGGGGGTATTCTGCCACATCTTCGGTGTATGCGTACGGAGTGGGGACGGTTGAATCGTATTGCGTCATGGTTACGAATAACAGGTTGTTAATTTTTTGTGCGGGGAAGCCAACCTTTTCCGGCGCTACGAATGCTTCCGTTATTTGCCGTGCTCGATCGGGCCGATAGTTAAAAAATATAACAGCGTCATTTTCTTGGATTCGTGCAATAATCTCTCCTCCGCGTGTAATGGCGGTAGGTGGGATGCGTTCATCGAAAACGTTTTGACGGTAGGATTGCGATATTGCTTCTGTTGCCGTGGGTGCCCCAGCTTCTCTGTGGCCGCCAATTAACATGGTGTATGCGGCTTCTGTGCGATCCCAATTTTTATTTCGATCCATGGCATAAAATCTGCCCGTAATAGAAGCGATTGTTCCTACGGAAAATTTTTGAATTGCTTCTTCTATAAGTTTTAAATATGTAAGAGATTCCGATGGTGGGCAGTCGCGCCCATCGGTAAACATGTGGATGTATACGCGATCTTGGAATTTTTGCTTTGCGCATAGCTCGAGTAATGAAACTAAATGGTTCATGTGCGCATGCACGCCCCCTGGGGAAACGAGCCCCATTAAGTGAAGGTTGGAATTATTCGTTTTTGCATGTGCAATTGCCTGCAGCAGCGCTGTATTGTTGAAAAATGAACTATCTGCAATTGCCTTATCTATTTTTTGCAATACTTGGTACTGCACTTGGCCAGCTCCGATATTCCTATGGCCCGTTTCCGAGTTTCCAACTTCTCCCCATGGTAATCCTACTTCTATACCAGCAGCACTCACTGCGGCAGTGGGGTATGTTTGCGCATACGTATCCATAGTTGGAGTATCGGCCGCAGCAATCGCGTTTCCTTTTTTAATAAGGCTAATTCCCCAGCCATCGAGAATAATTACAACGAGTGGTTTTGGACGAGTTTGAGTTGGTTCCTCCAGCATGCAAGCAGTATAGCATGCTGATTTTGTGATGTAGCGGGGACAGGGATTGCACCTGTGATCTCCTGGTTATGAGCCAGGCGAGATACTACTTCTCCACCCCGCGATATAGGTAACTTCTTGTGCAACAAACTGTATCAGAAAGCTTGATTTTTTGCCAGTTTATATTGTTTTATCTGCAAAGCCTTCCTTGCTTAATATAAATGCTCTTGCGCACTTTTTTCGTACGCGGAATGGTTGATTATGAGACCACTTGGGGCGATCAATGCCCACGATCGTGATGCACACAGATCAGTGACTTGTAAAAAGTCCTCGTGAGTCATAAGAAGCACCCGGCCTCTTTTGAGAAACCGGCTTAACAGCCCGCCACTCGGCGGGTTGTCTTTATGGGGATTAATATTTGACTTACGGTGTGGTGACGGGAGGAATCGAACCTCCGACCTCGGGCTTATGAGTCCCACGCTCTAACCGACTGAGCTACGTCACCTTCAAGGCTCAAATATACTGATAATAGCCATAATATACAAGCGTAGGGGGCTGTTCCTTTACATTTTCTGAATGTTTTGTATTCTAAGGAGACATTGGGTCTGAAGTGTAACGGTTTTGCATGTCTCCCTGTCACGGAGAAGGCAGCGGGTTCGACTCCCGTCAGGCCCGCATGACAGTTCGTATGTTCATGATTGGAACGGTAACGACTATGGTCCTCGCATTGGGGATACTGGCACTGATTATAACGCTCGTAAATCCGGTAGCAGCAGGAGCATCGCTCGCACTATTTTTGTTTTTCCTCGCGATGTTTATGGCGGTTTCTGCAATTGCGGCTCTGGTCGGATACGGTGTACGGTCAATTGTGTTGCGCAGCCAACTGCCAGCGTATCGAGTGCGACCAGCTCTTCGCCAGGGAGTCTTCCTTGGAATTTTTACCGATCTGCTTTTATTTTTACAGCTTGAGAGAATTTTAGTATGGTGGGTGGCAGCAATTATTGTATTATTTTTTATTGTCGTTGAATTGGTATTTTTATCGTATGACAAGCATGGAGCAACTGCTCGAGAACCTAGGGGCGAAGGCGCGTGAAGATTTAGCGCAGGTAGCTGATACCCATGCACTGGAAGCATGGCGAGTTTTGTATATTGGAAGGAGCGGCAAAGTCCCAGAGCTTCTTCGCGGAATAAAAGATTTACCTTCCGAAGAAAAGCGCATTGTTGGAAGTGGTGCTAATGTGCTTCGTCGCGAATTGGAGGAATTGTATGAAGAAAAATTGCATGCAGTTGGCGGAGGCAAGCCTGCGGAAACAATGTCGGCATCTTCTATTGAAAGCGCAGGAGCGCCTGGGCATCTGCATCCGCTTACGCTTACTATTGCTCGGGTGCATGAAATTTTTGCGGCGATGGGATTCGTTATTGCAGATGGCCCGGAGGTAGAAGAAGGAAAATATAATTTTGATGCGTTAAATATTCCCTTCGATCATCCTGCGCGAGGAGAAGGCGATACATTTATGGTTGATCCTATAAGCGTGGGCGGGCAGGAAGATCTGGTGCTGCGTACGCAAACGTCTCCTATGCAGCTTCGTTCTGTTGAAACATTACAATTGCATCCGCCGTTCTATATGATTGCGCCAGGAAGGGTATTTAGAAAAGAAAAAGTAGATGCTACTCACGAGTCTACCTTTTACCAGTTTGAAGGGCTTGGGGTTAGCGAAAATATGACAATTGCTGATTTTAAGGCAATTATTGCCGAATTCTTTTCAGTATTTTTTCAAAAGCAAGTAAGCGTTCGTCTTCGAGCTTCATATTTTCCGTTTGTCGAACCTGGGTTTGAAGTAGATATGAGCTGTCCGTTTTGTGAATCTGGGTGCAGGGTATGCAAGCAAACGAAATGGATTGAGGTAATGGGCGCGGGCATGGTCCATCCGAATGTGCTTAAAAATATGAATATTGATCCAGAAAGATATCAAGGGTTCGCCTTTGGGGGAGCCATCGATCGGCTTACGATGATTCAATACGGTATTACTGATATTCGGCTGTTTTGGTCGGGCGATATTCGATTTTTGAAACAATTCTCTTAATATGAAAATTTCTTACAATTGGATACGGGCATTTATTCCGCAGCTTACGCTTTCTGCTGAAGAGGTGGCAGATGTATTAACGATGCATAGCTTTGAAACGGTTGTGCATCGTGCATATACGATCGATCCAACGCTTACGGTGTGCGAGGTGCTAAGTCTTGCAAAGCATCCGAATGCGGATCGGCTGCGGCTTGCGGTTATTACAGATGGGAACCAGGAAGTGCAAGTGGTATGCGGAGCTCCCAACATTGAACAGGGTCAGCGAGTGGTGTATGCCCCAACGGGCGCGCGCGTATACGGAGATAACGGGGAGCAATTCATGCTCAAGGAAGCTGTAATTCGCGGAGTTGTAAGCCCTGGCATGATTATGTCTGCAGCGGAGCTAGGTATATCTGATGCTCATGATGGAATTATTGTATTACCGAGTGATATGCCGGTTGGTTCAAAATTTGCAGAACATATCTTAGGCGATACGATTTTTGACGTTACGGTGTTGCCAGATAGGGCACACGATGCAACTACGCATGCTGCTATTGCAATAGAAGTAGGCTCATGTACGAAGTGTGCTGTTCTGGAAACTAGTGAAGTTTTATTCGAAGATTTTTTTGAAGCTCTTGCGGGTATTGCGCCAAAGGGGAGTGCTGCTCGCGAACAAGTACGTGATCGCAAGAGCATTGCCTTCCGCCCGGATAGGCCGTCGCAACTTGCTGGGGCAAGTATTTCTTATGAAGACGCAAAAGATATATTAGAGCGCCTTCAGTTTGCGGTCGATGATACGGAAGATGTGTGGCAGGTTACGCCGCCTGCAACAAGAAAAGACGTACTTGGCGAGCATGATCTTGTAGACGAAGTGGTGCGCGTGTACGGCCTTGATGCAATTGAGCCTTCCGATATTGTGTCCCGTATGCATGCAATTCCTGTGGCCGAGGCGGTGTACTTTGAGCACCTAGCGAAGAAGACTCTTTGTGATATTGGGTTTACGGAAACATATAGCTATTCGTTTGAAGATAGCAGGCTCGCAAAACTTGTAGGAGCTGACCACTATCCGCATGTTGAGCTAGTTAACCCTATGGCCCCAGAATTCAAAAAGCTCAGGTACTCCATGCTCCCAGGCTTGATTGGCGCAATGATAAAAAATCGTGAAGATATTCATCGGTCAAAGAAAGGCCAAGAGAGGGCATTGTTTGAAATTGGCAGGGCGTATCATGTGGCAGAGGGCGGAGTTGTGCCGGGAATTATGGAGCGCCGCGTGGTGTCTGGGATTACAGTTGGCGATGCAAGCACGTTGCAGGGTGTTATCGATTCTTTACTCGCAGCATACGGCATTGATGCTGCTGGAATGTCTTCTACGCAAAAAGAAAAGGATTTTGCGTCTATACGCCAGCTCATGTATGGAGGAGAATTTCTGGGAATTGCGTACGTGTTGAGTCCGCAGTTGCTTGCAACTATGAAGTATCGATTGCCGGTGGTTGCGTTTGAATTAAGTTTGCAAGCGCTCCAAAGGCACGGGAGAGATGTGCAGGTTTCTGTACGTTCTTTAGATGAAGTACGTGCACATATGGAGACTCCCGCGCAGTTTAGCGAGCTGCCAAAATTCCCGAGCGTTTTTCGAGATATTTCATTACTGGTTGATCCGGCTGTGAGCACTGATGCCGTGCAGTCTGAAATAGTTCGAGTAGGCGGAGCGATGGTTGTGGATGTGGATTTGTTTGATGAATACACTCCCGATACTGGGAAAAAGGGATTGGCGTTTCATATAGAATACAGGCTGCAAGAAAAAACATTAACCGATGCAGAGGTGGATGCTACGCATAAAAAGATAGAACATTCCTTGAAAAAAGAATTCGATGCAGAGGTTCGGTAGGATTTGACGGTTTCTTAAAAAGCCAATACAACAAACACAGCACATTTCACATGAGGATTATAGAAACATGAAGCACAAGCGCTTCGTTCTATACCTCTCTAATTTGAGAAAAGGATTTTGCAATGGCTCACGCAACTCTTTCGCAAGCTCAGCGCGTGTTGGATCTCTTAAGGAAGAACCATATACCAGAAGAAGGCCTAAAGTGGGTCCTTGAAGAAGGCTTGTTGGTTGACCTGATTGAAGCAAGGGATCATCTTGATCGGGAAGTCTTTCGTGAATGCCTGGGGCTCAATACATTGACGCCCGAGCTATTCACTCTTACGGACATCAGGATTCCTGGAATAGATCAAACATTGGATGATCGCATTACGGCAGGGAGATATAGCTGGGTGCATCGAACTATTATGGAGGGAGGCTTTTCCTTAACTGTTCCTGAAGGGCCGCGCACGTTGTTCTATGTTCAGTTCAATGAGAAAGTAACAACGGAAAAAGTTGCACGATGGGCGAACAAGAACGGCTACGAATTTGCATTCCTCGACGACCTATTGGCCGTCACAGAGCATATGGAGTGCGATTCAAGGTTTCGGATAGTTGCGCTCGGGTCAGGCCTTGCTTTTGAAAGCTGGTACCTTATTCCCATTACAACGATTCATGGGCAGGACCGCACATTGGACCTCGTTTCTTGCAAGGAATGGGCAGGAGATTTCCTGTTTCTGATGTATCGCAAGAAGAGTTGACAAAACCATACTATAGGAGTATAATGGTAGGTTCACTTGGAGTGGACATGCGTACTCTTAACCAAGAAGGAATTTGAAGAAAAGGAAGGGATTTCCTATGCGTACGGTTTGCTCTGTTTTGGCTCTGTGTAGCATTATTTCTCTGTCTGGGTGCATAAGCGGACTTACGCACCATAGAGAATCTTCCCGTCGGTTCTGCGAGGACGTTGCTCGGATGGTTCAATACCAAGAAGAGCAGCAGAACCTACAGCAAAACTCACCTTCTCAAATTTGGTTGGTGAGGCACATTGATCAGTAGAACTTCTTCGCCTTCGGTGCGGTTTATACCACACCCAAGGCGATTTTTTATAGGGTTTTCGGTATTGAACGAATACCAAAAACCTGATACCATACACCCATTATGGCTAAGAAATCAGCATCTGCATCATACGGCGCATCGGCAATTACCGTCCTGGAAGGGTTGGAGCCAGTCCGCAAGCGCCCGGGTATGTACATTGGGGGCACGGGGACAGACGGCTTGCACCACCTTATATGGGAAGTCGTTGATAACTGTATTGATGAAGCAATGGGTGGCCACGCTACCAGCGTTGAAGTGCGCCTGTTGCCAGACAATGTAATTTCCGTACAAGACGATGGTCGAGGTATTCCCGTTGAAAAACATGCAAAAACGAAAAAATCTACACTTGAAACAGTGTTAACCGTACTTCACGCCGGCGGAAAATTCGGCGGAGAAGGGTACAAAGTATCTGGGGGGTTGCACGGCGTGGGTGTTTCCGTTGTAAACGCCTTGTCTGAATGGGTAGAGGCAGAAATTGAACGCGATGGTGGAAAGTTTATCCAAAAATTTAAGAGAGGCGTTGCACAGGGGCCGGTAAAAAAGCTCGCAGCGTCCAAAAAGACAGGAACGAAGATTACCTTTAAGGCTGATCATGAGATTTTCCAAGAGATTGCATACAATTGGAATAAAATTTTGCAGCATTTGCGCCAGCAGGCATACCTTACTCCTGGAGTGCGCATCAAGATTTCCGATGAACGAGAAGCAGGGAAAACAAAAGCGTATACATTTTATTTTGAGGGAGGTATTGCTTCGTACGTACACCAGCTTACGCTTGGCAAAGATATTAAAAATGAAGAAATATTTTATGCAAAGCGGGAATTTGAACAAGATTCCATGGTTGAAATTGCATTGCAATATACTGATTCATACAACGAATCCATCCTTACCTTTGCAAATAATATTTACACCGTAGAGGGCGGAACTCATTTAACAGGATTTAGGACTGCTCTTACTCGTACGATCAACGATTACGCGCGAAAGAACGGGTTTTTAAAAGAGAAGGAAGACAACCTAACTGCAGACGATGTAAATGAAGGGTTAACGGCAATTATTAGCGTGAAGCTTCGTGATCCTCAGTTCGAAGGTCAAACAAAGGCAAAATTAGGCACGCAAGAAATGCGAGGAATGGTAAATCAGGTAATGGGCGAAGCATTCGCAATGTACCTAGAAGAGCATCCGCGCGATGCACGAAGTATTATTGAAAAAGTATCCCTTGCGGCAAAGGCTCGCATGGCAGCTCGCGCTGCTCGTGATACTGTGTTGCGCAAAGGGGCGCTTGATGGATTTGCGCTTCCTGGAAAGCTTGCCGATTGTTCAGAAAAAGATGCCGCAAAGAGCGAGATATTCATCGTAGAGGGAGACTCTGCCGGAGGTTCTTGTAAGTCTGGCCGCGACCGCAAATTCCAAGCAATTTTGCCGCTTCGTGGAAAAATTTTGAACGTAGAGCGGGCTCGTCTTGATAAAATGCTTGTAAACAATGAAATTAAAGCGCTCATTATTGCAATGGGGGCGGGAATTGGAGAAGAGATGGACGTTGCAAAACTTCGATACCACCGCATTATTATCGCAACCGATGCCGATGTGGACGGGTCCCATATTCGAACACTTTTGCTCACATTCTTTTTCCGTTATTTCCAGCCTGTGGTAGAGGGTGGGTATTTATACATCGCACAGCCGCCGCTGTATAAGATTGAAAAAGGAAAAGAAAAGCACTACGTATTTACGGACCAGGAAAAGGCTGCAGTACTCAAGAAATTTGGCGTAAAAAATGAAGAAGAAGCAACGGGGGAAATTAAAATCCAGCGATACAAAGGTCTTGGAGAAATGAACCCAAGCGAACTATGGGAAACTACGATGGACCCGGCAAATCGTGTATTAAAGCAGGTAAAGGTAGAGGATATAGAAGCCGCTGACCACATGTTTGATGTGCTCATGGGGAGTGAGGTAGCGCCTCGTAAAAAATGGATCCAAACACACGCAAAGGCAGTGGAGAATCTAGATGTATAGGGGTGCTTGCATTCCCTGGGCCCTTGGTATATAGTTTTGTATAACGGCCCTAGAGGGCTGTTTTAAGAACAGCAAAGTATTCGTATGGCAAAGGTTCCAAATCTTTCGTTTATCAAAGAAGCCCGAGAAGAGCTTGCAAAAGTGTCTTGGCCTTCTCGCGAAACAACGATTCGATACACGGTTATTGTCATCGTAATGTCGCTCGCAGTTGGAGCTATTACGGGAGCTATGGATTACGTATTATCGAGGGTATTTCAATATTTTATTTTTTCATAAAAAGTTTCCATGGAGGAAGCAATACAATCAACAGACGGACGATCATGGTATGTACTTCATACCTATTCCGGATACGAAGACAACGTAGCGCGCAATTTGCGACAGCGTACGGAGTCTATGGGTATGGAAGATAAGATTTTTCAGGTTATCGTTCCGCGAGAAAAGAAAATTAGAGTAAAGAACGGAAAGCGCCGAACAATCGAAGAGCGATTGTTCCCAGGGTATGTATTGGTTGAAATGATCGTAACAGAAGACTCTTGGTACGTTGTGCGCAATACGCCGAACGTTACAGGATTCGTAGGGTCTGGAACAACTCCGACTCCGGTATCAAAAGATGAAATCGATCGATTGCTTTCTCGCATGGGCGATGATGAGCCGAAGTATAAGATCGACGTAGTAGAAGGGGACTCTGTTCGTATTATGGACGGTCCATTTAAGGAGTTTGAAGGAAAGATTTCCGACGTAAACGATGCAAAGGGTACCGTAAAGGTATTGGTCAACGTATTCGGCCGAGAAACTCCAGTAGAACTCGACTTTTTACAGGTAAAGAAGGAAGGATAATTATCATATGGCAAAACAAATTCTCACAACTCTTAAGATTCAGATTCCTGGAGCAATGGCAACTCCAGCGCCTCCAGTTGGAACGGCTCTTGGGCCCCATGGCGTAAACTTACAAGAATTCGTTACGCGGTTTAACGACATGACGAAAGACATGCGCGGCGATGTCGTGCCTGTTGAGGTAACAATTTATGCAGACCGATCAATGGATTTGAAGCTAAAGACTCCTCCTGCTGCAGAATTTTTGAAGAAAGCAGCTGGCGTACCAAGCGGATCAAAAACTCCAAACACCGTGAAGGTTGGGAAGGTTACAAAGGCGCAAGTTCGAGAAATTGCAGAAAAGAAAATGGTTGACGTTTCCGCTCGCGATGTAGATTCTGCAATGAAGATTATCGAAGGAACAGCTCGATCTATGGGCATAACTGTTGAATAACCTATGAGAAGCAAATCTTACAAACAAGTGAAAGAAAAAATTACTGCTGAAAGCATGGAGATTCCAGCTGCTATCCAGTTTTTAAAAGAAAACGCACGAGCAAAGTTTGATGAAACGGTAGAAATTCACATGAACTTAGGCGTAGATGCAAGCAAGTCTGACCAAGGCGTACGAGGCAGCGTAGTGCTTCCTGCGGGAACTCCTACACAAAAGCGTGTAGCAGTATTTACCAGCGATCCTAAAAAGCAGGAAGAGGCAAAAGCTGCAGGCGCTGTACTGGTAGGCGGAGAAGAGTTGATTTCCGATATGGAAAAGAACGGAATTTCTGACATTGATGTCACTATCGCAACTCCTGACATGATGGTAAAAATTGCAAAGATTGCGAAAGTGTTGGGTCCGAAAGGCTTAATGCCAAATCCAAAAACTGGAACGGTAACTCCTGATGTTGCCGCTGCAGTTGCGGAGCTTGCGGCAGGAAAGATTTCTTTCAAAATGGATTCACAGGGCAATATGCATGCAGCGCTTGCAAAGGCAAGCTGGGATGTTGAAAAAACGCAGCAGAACGTAGAGGCGTTCATTGGGGCAGTAAAGGCAGTAAAGCCTCCAACGCAGCGCGGAGTGTTTATGCGCAAAATCGTCCTCAAGACGAGCATGAGCCCCGCAGTTCGTATCAGCGCGTAGGTATCATGAACCCCTTTATTGTACTGGAGGCGCTTGATGCAGGGGGGAGTCAAACACAGACCGATTTACTTGTCGGCCGCTTGCAACAAGAAGGCTATACGCCTCACCAATATCATTTTCCTCAAGAGGATAGGGCAACAGGGCGCGTAGTGTACGATAAGTTTTTGTTGTATAAAAATAAGTTCCCGTTTTCTAAACGCGAACAGGCGCTCCTGTATATTCTGGATTTTTTCTCAAAACAGGAAGAGTTTACTGAAATTCTTGAAAGAAAAAGCAAAAAAGAAATCTTGGTTTCTGACCGCTATACAACCAGTACGATGGCATACCAAACAATCGGGCTTACGGGCGATGCGCGAAAAAAGATGCTTACGTGGATTATGTGGATTTGCCACAAGGGTACGCCAGCGCTGCCAGTACCAGATATTGTCGTATTTTTAGATACGCCAGTTGAAGTTTCGTTACAGCGTCTCGCAAAAAAGAAGAAAGATTTCTTCGAAACAAAAAGTAAATTAACCGCAATCCGTAATAGCTATTTGAAGATAGCAAAAGAGCAAAAATGGATGGTATTTCAAAGTATGGATGAAGCTGGGAATCAAAAAACGCGAGAAGCATTACACGAAGAAATTTGGAGCAGTGTACAAAAGAGATTAGTAAAATAGTTCACCTGGAAATCTGCAGTGATGTATAGTGTATATATATGGCTTCAACTGATCAAAAAATTTCTCATGGGCAATTTGTGGCAGGATTACTACTTTCCCTGTTAGGGGTATTATCTGCTCAGGGTGCGTATTTTTTATTTCTTTTGGTCGGTCTTCCTGCTACTGGTATTGTGCTTTCAGTAACTGGAACAATTGTTTCAGTTTTGGGACTACTATTTGTTAGCCGTGGAAAAACTAAATTAGGCTTCTCGTTAATTATTGGATTCTATATTGTCTTGACGATCTTGGTGAACCTTTTCTTTAGTTTACCCAGGGAGTATTTTGGATTTTTAAAATAATAACACCTAAGCTATCGTCCGCTGCTGCCGAATCCTTTTTCTCCGCGTTCGGATTCTTCTAAGCTCGCAACTTCTGTAATTTCTGTCGGCTCAAACTTTTGAACAATGCACTGAATAATTTTATCTCCAGCTTTTATTTCAA
>CAYPSL010000003.1:19973-37994 GCA_964413615.1 uncultured Candidatus Saccharibacteria bacterium
GGCTCAAACTTTTGAACAATGCACTGAATAATTTTATCTCCAGCTTTTATTTCAAATGGCTCGCTTGTTGTGTTGTGGAGGATTACTTTCCATTCTCCTCGGTATCCGCTATCGATAACCCCCGCAAAGCGGTGAATACCTTTTGATCCGAGCCCTGATCTGTCCCATAGGAGGCCTACATACCCATCAGGGAACGCGCACGCGATTCCTGTGGTAAACATGTGCCGTTCTCCAGGAGCGAGCGTATACGACTCATTGGTATAAATATCTATTCCCGCATCAGTTGCATTTCCTTTTGTGGGGAGTGTTGCGTCGGGGGATAATTTTTGAACTTGAAATGGTGTCATGGTGAAAATATATTAGCCTAAATCTTCTTTAGAAATAGCAGTTTCTGTTGTGCCTTCTTTGCTGTGGTACTTTGCTCCTGGTTTAGATGTGTATGGCTGCTCTGCGGGGGAGGAAAGGGGTTCAAAGATAAGCTGGCAAATACGCATCTTCGGATACAGCAATATAGGAGCCATTCCTATGTTGCGAAGCTCTAGCGTGATTGCTCCGCGCCATCCTGCATCAATGTGGCCCGCAGTCGAATGAATAACGAGCCCTAATCGACCAAGGCTACTTCGGCCTTCTACGCGTGCCGCAAGGGCGTCGCCCCATTCTACCCATTCTAATGTGGAAGCAAGGACGAATTCGTTGGGGTGGATAACGTATGGTTCTTTTTTGCTGATCGTTACTTCTTCTGTCATGCCTTCTGTCGTTGTTTTATCAAAAGGGTCGACAAATGCTTGTTTTCGATGTTTGAAAAATCGGAATGTGTACCCTAGGCGCAAATCAAGGCTGGAAGAGCCTAATTGTTCGGTGAGGTTTGGCTTTGGCTTTACAATAATCTCTTTTTTCCGTAATGCTTCTTTGATGTCTCGGTCTGATAAAATCATAGGTATCAAATAACGGTATCCGATAGTATAGGCGGTGTAAAGCCGGGGTTATTCACTCGCAATAGGCACGCAGTTGCCGGCAACAAACCCCGTTGTCCAGCATAGCTGCAGGCTATATCCGCCAGACGGGCGATTAATATTGAGCACATCTCCAATAAGATAGAGGTTAGAAAATAATTTTGATTGCATTGTTTTAAACTCAACTTCTGTTAGTTCAACGCCGCCGCTTGTAATAATCGCTTTATCGATTCCAAGAAGGTGTGATGCATGAAGTGGTAATTCTTTTATTGCATGCACGAGTGCTTTTCTTTGTTCTTTTGTAACGCTATTGCATGGAGTATCCGGATTAATTTCCACAAGTTCGCTGATAGCCCGGAGGACGTTTGATGGAAGAAGGGTTGTTGATATGTTCTTTACGCGCTTATTGGATTGTTCTTTATAAATTTCTTGGATAGCAGTATCGATTTCTTTGTGGTTGAGCGCTGGCAATAGGTCGACCATAATAATAACTTCTCCATACTGGAGCAGCTCTCGAACAGAGTTGCTGATATTGAGGACGGTGGGGCCACTGACTCCAAAATGGGTAAATAGCATATCCCCAGTACGGCTTTCTTGGCGCACACCATGCTGCATAAGGGTTAACTTTGCACCTTCTACGCGTATTCCTTGCAATCGTTTTGCCCATGCATCCGTAAGGGCGATAGGAACGAGGGATGGCTTGGGGGTAATAACGGTGTGGCCAATTTCAGAAAGAAACCGAAAGCCATCGCCTGTTGATCCTGTTTCCGGATGAGAATTCCCTCCGGTCGCGAGAATGTATGACGCGCCGCTTACGACTGCTTTATTCCCAAGGCGAACTCCTGCTATTTCTTTTTCGTCGAGAACGAAGCCGGCAACAGGGGATTCTCTCCATATAGTGACGTTGCCTTGCTCTATGTAGGCTTGCAGCACGTCGAATACCGATTTTGCACTGTCGCTTACCGGGAATACGCGCCGCTGATTCTCAACTTTTGTGGGCATGGCTCGGGAATGAAAAAAGTCGAGCGTATCTTGAACATTCCACTGAGAAAATGACGAAAAAAGGAATTTGCTACTTTCTTTGAGGTGTTCTAAAAAGAGTCGATTATCTGTTTGAAAATTTGTTACATTGCACCTTCCTCCGCCAGTAATGAGCAGCTTTTTCCCAAGACTATCGTTTTTTTCTAGCAGGAGAACTCTCGCACCTCTTGATGCGGCTCTTCCTGCTGCCATCATGCCGGCAGGCCCTCCTCCGATTACAATAACGTCCCATTCCATAGCAAGTAAGTAATACTAGTATGATACGCTATTTTGCACCATACTTAGGCTTATGAACTTAATCCCTATCATCGGCCTCGAAATCCACGTGCAATTAAAGACGAAAAGCAAGATGTTTTGCTCGTGCAAGAATGTGCTCGGAGAGGCTGCGCCAAACACCTCTATTTGCCCCATATGTATGGGGTATCCGGGTACACTTCCTGTTCCAAACGCCCAGGCTATTGAGTGGATACACCTTGCAGGGGCTGCACTTGGGTGCAAGCTTGCGCTTGAGGCAAAGTTCGACCGAAAAAGCTATTTTTATCCAGATTTGCCGAAGGGGTACCAAATTAGCCAATTTGACCAGCCGTTTTGTTTGACTGGGAAGTTTCCTGTTGTAGTGCAGGGGGAGAGTAGGCATATCGGGATTACGAGAATTCACTTAGAGGAAGATGCGGCAAAAAACACTCACGCAAAGGATGGAGCTCATACGCTTGTCGATTACAATCGTGCAGGTACTCCGCTTATGGAAATTGTAACGGAGCCGGATATTGCATCTCCGGAAGAGGCGAGGGTGTTTTTGCAGGAATTACAGCGAGTAATGCGTACGCTTGGAATTTCTGATGCGGATATGGAAAAGGGGCAGATGCGTTGTGACGCCAATATTTCACTCCGTCCAGAAGGAGAAAGTGAATTATATCCAAAAACTGAAATTAAAAACGTAAACTCTTTTAAATTTGTGGAAAAGGCGCTGCAGTATGAAATTGAGCGGCAAACAAAGTTGTGGGAAGAGGGAAGTATTCCAACGCATGCTACGCGAGGCTGGAACAGCAAGACAGGAAAAACAGAAGCGCAGCGCACAAAGGAAGCAGCGGCAGATTATCGATATTTCCCAGAGCCAGATATTCCGCCTTTTTCGTTTTCGAGCGAGGAATTAGAGGCGCGGGCAGGAAGCTTGCCAGAATTGCCATGGGAAGCACGAGAACGGTTTATGAAAGAATTTGGGGTATCGGCGCAGCAGGCAGAGTTATTAATTTCAGATAAAATACTGGCAGAGCTATTCGAAGATACCGCTTCTGAAATTGCAGAACTTGATAATGAGAGAGTGGATGTAGCTCCTGGCGCAGAAAAGGAGCTCGTAATCTTGGCTGCAAATATTATTTTGAAAGAATTGCGTGCAATTATACAGGAGCAGTCTCTCACAAGAGGGGATATAAAAATATCTCCGGAAAATATTGCAGAGCTGGTGGTTCTGCTGCACCAAAAAAAGATCGGAAGCAATGGGGTTACTCCTATGCTTGCTGAAATGCAAAAAACAGGCGGCGACCCCGATGCAGTTATGAAAAATCTCGGACTCGAGCAAGTAAATAATGCGGACGAACTGGGGGGTATTATTGAAACAGTAATTTCTGAAAATCCGGATGTAGTTGAGAAGATAAAAGCAGGGAAAGAGGCAGGACTACAGTTTTTGATGGGGCAGGTAATGGCGAAAACAAAAGGAACTGCAAACCCGGGGGTTGTAATCCAGCTCTTGAAAGAAAAAATCAGCTAAGAAAAAAGCGCTTACGTCATGTAAGCGCTTTTGTACTGATAGTAGGAGGAACAGACATAGAGGAGCTACCTCTTAATCCATATAGGTCTCCTCAGTGGTTGTGCGTAACTGCCTGCCTGTGCTTTGCTATCCACAAGCTTCTAACGCAGTCCTGTAGGGCCTAACAAGAAGGTTGTACGGTCCTTCCGGTAATTCATGAATCTCTCCTCCTATGCATCATGACACGTTAGCTCGTTTCCCGACTTAAGTCGCCTAAGGCACCCTTTCACGTTGGTACTGTTCGAATTTCACGAAACTATCAGGGTATGCAAAGAACTATTAGGTATAGTAAGCCCGTCCTAGAGGAAAATACAACTAGTATTTATACGCAAATCCAACCGATATTTTTACTTCGCTTCCACCATGACATTTGCCGGTGAGCATACCGAATATTAGACCGAACCATTTCTTCTACCGAATGTTCTTTGTAGTTTACCGTTTGTAAGAGGGGTGAGTTTGAATATTCTTCGGCAAGCTTCTGTTTTTCTTGCTCTAGCCCTTCGCGGACCATGTCTTGTGCTCGTAGGGTAATATTTTGTTCGAGCATTTCCCATGAATTAAATATTCCTATTTTGGTATAGGTGTAGTCGGATGGTGTTTTTGTACGAAGTTCGGAAAACTTTTTTTCTGTTGCGCTCATAACTTCAAGTGCGCGAATGATGCGGCGGCTATTGTGCGGTTCTATAAAATTCGCCGCATCGGGATCTTGCGCGATGAGCTTGGCGTACAGCTCTTCGGGGGAGAGCTGCTCGAGCTGCGCTCGCAATGCTGTATTTGGGGGAGTATTAGGGAGGCTGTATCCGTCTGCGAGGGCGTCTATATACAGCATTGTTCCTCCGGCAATGATGGGGGTTTGCCCTTGGGCGATAACGTGCTCAATAGCAGCTTTCGCATCAGTGAGCCAATTGGAAAGGGTGTAGGGGGTATCTATAGAGGCTATATTGATAAGGTAGTGTGGAATGCCATCGATGATATCTGGTGTTTCTTTGGTGTGAGGGGTTGTTTTCCATGCTTCTTTTGGTTTTGCGGTGCCGATATTCATGCCAGCATATACTTGCCGAGAGTCAGCAGAAATAATGGCGCCATGTATGCGCTTGGCGAGCGCAATTGCGTACGCTGTTTTGCCGGAAGCTGTAGGCCCGAGAATGACTGGAATTGTTTGTTTCATCATTCCCGATTCTAGCGATATACTAGCAGTATGTCCAAACTTCTTCTTATTGCCATTATTGCAATTGCAGGAATAGGGATTGCAACAGGGGCGATTGAGGTAAAGATTAATTCTGAAAAACTTAGCGCAATTCCTGCTATTGTTCAGGATTTTATAACGAGTAAGGATCTCCTTGCTCAAGGAGAGTATTACATTACAAGTTGGAAGCGGAAGGCAGAAGTTGCAATGGCAAATTCCGATGATAAAAAATTCGATCTGTATGTAGCATACGTGCAAACAGATACAGAAAAGCTTAAAGACGCTTTCGATAAGAATGCTGCGCCCGGAAGTATTATTGTGCGAACAAAGTTGCTCAATGAAAGCGTTGCTTTAGCAAAAGAGGGTGTAGAAAATATATCGGAAGAAGCTATTGCAAGTACGAGAGATGCTTGGGTAAAAACTCTTGCAGATGCAAATACCCAATTGCAGAGGCTTTCTGCTCTTGCTGGGGAATATAAGCAGTACCAAGAGCAGCTCGAAGATTTGGCGCCGAGTCCAGCAGAAGCACCCAGCCCTTCGCCGGAGGCAACTCCAGAAATACCATTAAAGTTTTAGCTACTTCGTAATTGAGGCAACATCGCGCAGAATTTCTGCTGCGTGCTCATTTGGCTTTACTTTTGGGTATGCTTTTACAATCTTGCCATCTGGCCCGATAAGGTAACTGATTCGCAAAATGCCTTCATAAGTTCTCCCGAACATTTTTTTCATGCCGATTGCTTCATATGCGTGCAGAATTTTTTTATCTGAATCAACGAGAAGCGGGAATGGAAGTGAATATTTTTCTGAAAATTTTTTATGGCTTTTTGACGAATCGGCGCTTACTCCTAGTACGATAATATTTTTATCCCGAAAGTCTTGCCATGAATCACGAATAGCGCAGGCTTCTGCTGTGCAGCCCGGAGTATTGTCTTTGGGATAAAAGTAGAGAATAACAAACGAGCCCTTGTATTGAGATAAGGTGTGAGAGGCTTCAAATTGATCGAGTGCGGTAAAGTTTGGCGCCTTGGATCCTTCTTTGAGCATATGCTCTTTACGCAGCTGTGCCTGGAATATTCTTAACCATTACAGCCTCTACTGCATCGCTTAGCAGCATCGGCTTTTCTTCAAACAATTTGGAGCGAAGCGAGACAGTTTCAGAAGCTGCTTCTTGTTTTCCAATAATTGCCATGACTGGAATTTTTTGAGAAGACGCTTCTCGGATTTTCTTTCCAATGCTTTCAGAGCGGCTGTCGATTTCTACCCGAATCCCTTTTTCCTTAAAGGCATCAGCAACGGTGCGCGCATAGGGAAGGGATTCATCGTTAATAGATAAAATCGCTACTTGAACGGGAGATAGCCATAGGGGAAGGTTGCCGTTGTAGTGCTCTAGGAGCACGGCAATAAATCGCTCAAATGAGCCAAGAATTGCACGGTGAATCATTACCGGACGCTGCTTGCTTCCATCTTCTGCGGTGTATTCGAGTTCAAATCGTTCTGGTAAATTAAGATCAAGCTGAGCTGTTGCAAGTTGCCATGTGCGCCCAAGGCTGTCGTGCGCAGTAAAATCGATTTTCGGTCCGTAAAATGCAGCTTCTCCCTCTGCTCGTTCGGGGTCGGGGAAGTTATTTGCTACTAATGCTTCTTCCAATATAGCTTCTGCTTGATTCCAAATTCCTTCTGTCCCTAAATATTTTTCTGGAGTCTTTGGGTCACGGAGTGAAAGGCGAGCTTCAAGCTTGAAATCAAACGCTGCGTAAAACTGTGCAATACTTGTAAGTACTCGAGAAATTTCTTCTTTAATTTGATCTGGTCGGCAAAAAATATGGGCATCGTCTTGGGTAATTGCGCGTACGCGAGCTAAGCCCAACAGTTCGCCTGCTTGTTCGTCTCGGTATACTGTTGCCATCTCTGCGAATCGAAGAGGTAAATCTCGATAGCTGCGCGGCCTGCTTGCATAAATTTGAGTATGGTGAGGGCAGTTCATTGGCTTCATAACGAAGTCGCTTTCTGCATGCCCTTTTACCCGAAAGAGGTCGTCAGTAAATTTATCCCAGTGCCCGCTTGTTTGGTAGAGTTCTGGTTTTGTGATGTGGGGGATCCATACTTCCTCGTATCCGAGCGGACGTAAAATAGACCAGAGGAAATTCTCAAGTTGTTTGCGAATGATAGTGCCTTTTGGTGTAAATAGGGGGAGCCCCGATCCTACGTGAGGGGAGAAGGCGAACAAGTCGAGCTCTTGCCCAAGCTTTCTGTGGTCTGGTTGGTTAGTTTCCTGTTCCATATCGTATGAATGTGTATCACGCTAGTATAGCATAGCGCAAGGCTTTATACGGGGTTGCCCACGCGTATATCGATTTGGCCTTTGCGAGAGGGAACACTTTTTACCCAGAATGGCTTGAGCGATACTTCTACGGAGCCAATATTTGGCAATGAGGAGAAGCGTTCTATTACTTCTTTTTCCGATAAGCCGGCAAGGTTATCTGTCCTAAGCTCTCCGCTTCCAATTTTTTTTGCGTATGTTCCGCTTAGGGATGCGCTAACGCGCGCCTGGCCAGAAACCCAATCCGTTTTTGAGATAGTAAGGGTAAAAGACGCAACATCGTATGAAATGAATTCCTCGTCTGATCCGACTGTTGCTCTAAGGCCCAGCGTCATAAGACTGACGAGGTCATGGGTATCAACAACGAATCCGCGCGCTTTTACGGTAGCATCTGCGCTATAGCGCAACGCGCGGCTTCCTACAGACGCAGAAACGTTTTCAGAAAGTACCTCTACTGTTAAAAGATCTGGACGAATAGAGGCGCCACCTGCTTTCGCGGTGAGCTTTGCAAGGGCGTCTTGTTTTGCTTGCTCTAGGACTGCCTGCTTTGCTGAGCTGATTGCCTGTTCTGTAATTTCGGTATCAGTTGACTGGCCCCCAGAAAACGCTGCGTCACTTTGAGCGGGGAGTACAGCTTGCATAGATGCGGAAAGTTTTTCTACGACGAATTTCCCAGGGGGAACATCGCCAGCAGACCCTTTTTCTTTAGCAGTTACGGAAAAGGTGAGCGTTCCTTTTGGGGGAATAACAATCGGACCATCCGCTAAAAATATGCGCCCAGAGTCCACATGCCGCATCTGTGTTTTTGGGAGCAGTCGTTGTTCTTGATCTTGAGAATTGGTAATTGTGATGCTTCCTTTGGAAAAATCTTCTGCTATGGCGCCGCCAGTATTGTCGAATGTTTTTGTTGCCCGCACCTCTTCTTCTACGATTTTTGCAGGAAGAATGAATCGAACATAGTCGGGGGCCTCGTCTTTAGACGATAGTAATATGTCTTTTGTAAGCTGTTTTGTTATTGTTTTTGGGTGAACGGTAATTGATGCATGGGGGAAAAGCGTTACAGCTGCAGTAAGGCCAGTGCCTCCGATAAGAAGGATAAACACAAGCAGAATGCTTTGCCTTGGGACAGAAATACGAACAGATGCCATACTATGCTTTATACCGTATAGATTGCTCTCCGACGATACCCGACAGCGCTGCTATGGACGCATCGTCTTGAGAAATTCGATAGGGAGTAGAAATGGTTATTGTTCGACCCGATTTTGGAATAGAGAACATAACGGGAAAAATATTCGAATCCGCATGGAGGGACGATAGTATACTACGAAGCTCTTCAAGTTTTTCTCGCTGCATGGTGGGAGAAAGGATTAAGGAAACAGCCTTGTGCTGTGCAAAGGGGGATGCCGCAGGCTCTTCTTTTGCTGCTTCTTTTGTGAGTTTGCGGACAGAGTTTGCAAGTAATTTTGTTTCACCGTCTTTATCCGACAGGGTCCCATCAATAATAAGCTTTGCGCCATCTGCCCAAATCTCTTGGTTTTCTGCAAGGAGTTTTGGAAATACGAGCACTTCCATTCCGTGAGATAAATCTTCAATAAGCACGAAGAGCATAGGCTGTCCGCTTTTTGTGATAATTTTTTTAACCCGAGAAACAACTCCCGCAATGCGAGCTTTAGCCTGGTCTTTCCCTCCGAGTACTGCTGATATCGGTGGAGCAATTCGTTCGAGAATTGCGCGGAAATCTCCCAACGGATGTTCCGATACATATAACCCTAAAAGTTCCTTTTCCCATCCGAGCCGCTCATCCTGTGTTGCCGCTGTTGATTGCCCGAGAGTAATACGAGGCTCAGCCAGAGCAGGGGACGATTCTCCTCCGAATAAGTTCTTTTGCCCTACGTCTGTTTTCCGATGAAGAGCTTTATTGAAATCCAAGAGCGCATCCATATTTTGTAGAACGTGGTTTCGTTCTGCTACACAGTCGAATGCCCCTGCCTTCGCAAGGCTTTCAACAGACTTTCGATTAAAATCTTTTCCGTTAATTCTTCGAAACGGATCAAATATGTCTTTATACGGTCCGCGCGCATTGCGTTCATCAATAATGGCTGCAATAGCGTTATGACCAACGTTCTTAATTGCAGAAAGCCCAAACCGGATCCCTGCTTTAGAGTCTTTTGTGTCTACGACGGTAAAGTCTTCTTCACTTTCGTTAATGTCGGGCGGAAGAACGGGCAAATCAAGAGACATTGCGTCGGCTACTTCAATGGCCTGGCGATCTGTATTGCCTTGGTCGCTGGTTAAGAGTGCGGCCATAAATTCCGGAAGGTATCGCGCTTTTAAGTATGCCGTTTGGTACGCAATCATGGCATAGCATGCGGCATGCGCACGATTAAATCCGTATCGGGCGAAGGGTTCGATGAAGTCCCATACATTTTGCGCAGTTTTTTGATCTACGTTTTGAGTTGCGATTGCTCCTTCTATAAACTTCTGGCGCTGCTCATCGAGCAGCTCTTTAATTTTCTTTCCTACCGCTTTGCGAAGAATGTCGGCTTCCGCATACGAGAACCCGGAAAATTCTCGCGCAATCTGCAGCACTTGATCCTGTGTAACGATAACGCCATATGTTTTTTCAAGAATCGGTTTTAATACGGGGTGAATATACGAAATTTTTTTCCTTCCATGCTTTGCGGCGATGAAGTCAGGAATAGAATCCATCGGTCCCGGGCGATAGAGCGCAACCATAGAGATGATATCTTCAAATTCTGTAGGTTTTAATTCTTTTAAGTATCTACGCATGCCGGAGGATTCTAGCTGGAATACTCCAACCGTTTTTCCTTCTTGGAGGAGTTTGTAGCTTTCTGCGTCATCGGTAGGAAGTTTTTCTAGGTCAATTTTTTTATTATGGCGCTTCTCGATAATAGAAAGCGTCTTTTGGATAATCGTAAGGTTTTTCAGTCCAAGGAAGTCCATTTTTAATAGCCCAAGGGATTCTACTGCCGACATGGCGTATTGGGTTACCGTATCTTTTTCTCCGTCAGAAGAGCTGGAAAGCTGGAGGGGGACATAGTCGGTAAGCGGTAAGTCTGTAATTACTACAGCTGCTGCATGGGTAGAGGCATGGCGACATACTCCTTCTAACTTTCGCGCAGTATCAATCAATGTTTTTGCTTGAGGGTCTTTATCGTATAAATCTTTTAACTCCCCAGCTTGAGAGAGTGCTTGTTCGAAGTTCGTGAATTGAGGAATTGCTTTTGAGATAGTATCGCAAAACGTGTAGGGGAATCCGAGCGCGCGCCCCGCATCGCGAACTGCCGCGCGGGCGGCCATGGTACCGAACGTAATAATTTGTGATACGTGTTCTTGTCCGTATTTTTCTCGCACATAATCAATAACCTCGCCTCGCCGGTCGTCGGCGAAGTCCAAGTCGATATCAGGCATCGATACGCGCTGAGGGTTCAAAAAGCGTTCGAATAAGAGGTCGTATTTAAGCGGATCAACATTTGTAATATTTGTAAGATACGATACAAAACTTCCCGCAGCACTTCCTCTTCCTGGCCCGACTAAAATTCCGCGACGTTTTGCTTCATTTACGAAATCTGAAACGATGAGAAAGTAAGATGAAAATCCGGTTTGTGAAATAACTTCCAATTCATACGCAAGGCGAGTTGGCGCGGCTTCGGGAATATCTTTTCCGTAGCGAGTTACAAGTCCTTGTTCGCAGAGTTCCTTTAGTGCATCGTCTGGAGTTTGATTTTTAGGAAGCGGGAATTTTGGCAGCTTGTTTTTTCCAAACTCAAAAGAAATATCGCACATATCCGCGATTTTCTGAGTGTTATCAACAGCTTCGGGGTGTTCTTTCCACGCTTCTTTTACTTCTGCTGGTGTTTTTAATGAAAAGTCTTCGTCCAACATGCACATGCGATCTTTTTCATCCACTGTTGTACCTGTTTGTACGCATACCAGTACGTCTTGCGCGTGGGCATCTTCGGGGTGGATATAATGAGTATCTGCAGTTGCAACAAGACCAACGTTATATTTTTTTCCTAGCTCAATTAACGCAGCATTGAGTTTAATTTGATCGGGGATATTGGGGTGGTCCTGCACTTCTAAAAAGAAGTGATCTTTTCCAAATCGTTCAATATGCCATTCCATGAGGCGTTTTGCATCTTCGGGGCGGTTCTCCATAACCGCTTTTGGAATATCTCCGTTCAGGCACCCAGATAGTACTACGAGCCCTTCATGGTGCTCTTCTAGTAAGTCGTAGTCGATTCGAGGTTTGTAATAGTATCCTTTAAGAAATGCTTTTGTAGAAAGCTTCATTAAATTCTTGTACCCAGCATTACTAATTGCCAGGAGGGAGATATGCCTCGGGTTTCCGTCTATCTTGCCTCGCTTTTTGTCGTGTCCGTTTGGAGCTAAATACCCCTCCATTCCTATAATCGGCTTAATCCCTGCCGCTTGGGCTGCTTGTACAAACTCAATAGCGCTATACATGCTTCCGTGGTCAGTGATAGCAAGCGAATTCATTCCGAGATCTTTCGTGCGCTGTACTAACGCATCGACTTTGCCTAGTCCATCAAGCAGTGAATAGTGGGAGTGTACGTGCAGGTGGGTAAAATCGTTCATGGCTTCATAGTATACCGTATATGGTATGATATATGCACTATGAGCTCCCGCAGAACAGTAAAAAAGGCGACGTATGCAACGGCGGGGGGCATTATTACGCTAGGGATACTGTATCTAGTCATTTCTCCTTTCCTTCCTAAGAGTGACCAAAACGGACTACAGCCAACTCCTACCCCTTCATATGAACCGGTAGTGGTGGAAAACATGGTCGTTATTCCGCATATAGATAAACCAGGGCCTTCGGGAAAGACGATTGATATTGTTGCTCGATTAAAAAATAAGAATGTTCGTGCGGGAACAGGAAATTATCCCGTAACGTTTGTGGCAAAGGATCCATCCGGAATACAGATTGGCGCGGTTAACCAAATGGCATACGTGTTGCCTGGAGGTGTGCAATACTTGGTGGGGCTTGATATCCCAATTCCTGCTGACAAGCAATTCGGGAGCGCAGAAATCATCACACCTCCTTCGGTAGAGTTATCTGCTCTCCCTGATTCGGCAACGCTTCCGGATTTCAGCGTATTTTTGAGAGATCGAACGAGATTCACCTCCGGGTCTCAAATTCTTGAGCGGCAGACGGGGATTGTTACAAATAATTCAACATTCGATTGGGAGCGAGTGGAGGTTACCGGAGTTGCATTCGATGCGAGCGGAAAGATAATTGGCGTAGGAAAAACATTCGTAGGAAAGCTTTTAGTGGGAGAGCAGCGGGAGTTTACGTTACTGTGGCCAGCGCCTATTAACCCTACCAATCGTGTTGTGGCAATTGCTACAACCAATATTTATAGCAGTGAAAACGTAGTCCATATCCTTGGTGATCCGGGCCGTCTTCGATAGCACGGCGTAAGCTTTACGAGCGGATATGAAACTTCGATTCCTTGTCTCTTCCATTGACTGGATACTTCTTTCGTCAGCCTTTTTGCTTGCCGGGATCGGAATGGCAATGCTTGTTTCTGCAGCGGATACGGGAACGGGGATATCGCCGCTTTTTTATCGCCAGGCAGTTGCACTTGCGGTTGGGTTTGTGATTATTGTGGGCACGATGAAGGTTCCTTATGTTTTTTGGCGGCGAGTTGCTCCTATATTGTTTGTTGTTGGTGTTTCCATTCAATTTGGATTATCTCTGTTTGGGAGGACTATTCGAGGTACGGTAAGTCGAATTGAGCTTGTTGGATTCCAAGTACAGCCTTCTGAATTTATGAAGGTGCTATTGGTTATTATTATTGCTTGGGCTCTCGCAAAACATAAAACGCTCGGCATAAAAGCTCTTGGGATAACAGCCGCACTTGTGGCTATACCGGTATTATTAGTGCTTCAGGAGCCTGACCTGGGAATGGCAGTTGTAATTATTGCTCTTTGGGTAGGGGCCCTCTTGGTGTTTGGGCTTCCGTGGAAATATTTTGCTATATTAGGCGTACTTGGAGCAGCTGCATTTGGCGTTGCTTGGCAGGGAGTTATTTTGGATTATCAGAAAGAAAGAATTTTAACTTTTTTAAATCCTACTGCTGATCCGTTGCGTTCGGGCTATAACGTAACACAGTCTATTATTGCGCTTGGGAGCGGGGAAGTGCTTGGTCGAGGACTAGGGCATGGGCCGCAATCCCAGTTAAAATTTCTTCCGGAACGCCATACGGACTTTATTCTTGCTAGCGTGGGAGAAGAGCTCGGATTTGTGGGGATAGTGCTTGTGGTTTCTTTGTATAGTATTTTGCTTTCAAGAATTATTGGGGTTTTTCGGACAACTACGGATCCGTTTGGGCAACTCCTTGCTTCCGGAGCTTTTTTTATTCTCATGATTGGGTTTACGGTAAATGCGGGAATGAATATGGGACTCCTTCCTGTTACAGGGATTCCGCTTCCGTTCATCAGTTATGGGGGGTCAAACCTTATCACGTCGTGCTTTCTTCTTGGCTTGGTTGAGTCAGTAAAAATTCATGGAAAATTTGCTCGGCATGCTCCTTCGGAGCTTTCTTCTTTTACGTAATATATGTAAACGAACAAGAAAATTGTTCGCAAAGCGTACAAAATTAAATTGACATTCCCCCAAAAAAGGACTATCATAAGAACATACAAGTACCCTATGGAATTTGATGAAAACGTACATTTTGTTTCTCGGTGCCCCTTCTGCAGCGCAGAATATGATTTAGACGGGGCTCGGGTTATTGGAGAAGAGGAAGATGCTACGGTGGTATACGTAACATGCTCAAAATGCGAAAGCTCTATTGTGGCCATGGTAGCTATGACTGGTCTTGGGATTGTAAGCCTAGGGCTTGTAACAGACATGACAGCTGAAGACACGAAGCGATTCTTTGGAAGCCAGGAGGTAACAAGCAATGAGCTGCTTTCTATATACGAACTCTTAAAAGAAGACCAAAACGCCATTAGGGCATTGACGAGTAGAACGTAATAGATTACGGTTAGTATTCGTATGGCTGCTGAACTCAAATTGAACGCAACAAAGCGCTCCAAGCATGTGGGCGTTGTTCGCCGTGAAGGGAATATTCCAGGTGTGCTCTATGGGCACGGGATTGAAGCCGAAAACGTAGAGGTAGAGGTTCGCGAGTTCAACAAACTCTTTGCATCTGCTGGATACACCACCATGATTACACTTTCCGTAAAAGATGGAGCAGAGCACCCGGTGTTTATTAGGGAAGTGCAGCTACATCCACTAAAAAGCACTCCTATTCACATCGATTTTTATCAAGTGCGCATGAACGAAGTAATTCGTGCCAATGTGCCGTTGAAATTCGTAGGGGAATCTGCTGCAGTTAAGACATTGCAGGGAGTATTGCTCCGTAATTTAGACGAACTAGAAGTAGAAGCGTTGCCGAAAGATTTGCCGCATGATATTGAAGTTGATATTTCCTCATTGGATGATTTTGAAAAAGCAATTCATATCAAGGATATTGTTCTTCCAAAAGGCGTTGTTACTCATCGCGATGTTGAAGAAGTAGTTGCATTGGTACAACCTCCTCGAACCGAACAGGAAATGGAAGCCCTATCTGAAGAAGTGAAGGAAGATGTAGAAAGCGTTGAAGGCGTAAAGAAGGAAGAACCTGCTGAAGAAGGCGCAGAAGCAGCCCCTGAGGCATCAGAAAAGAAGGAGTAACAACTCCTTCTTTTTTACGCTTTATTATTACAATCCGAATTCAATAATTTCTCCTCCAAGCGTTTCAACAAGCGCGGGTATTCCGGATGCTTGTATTTGATGTACAAAGGTTAACCCGTCTTGCCCACCATCGAGCGCTAAGCGAGGCTCAAACAAAAGTCCGATAGTGTCAGGAGATGTGCCGGCATCGTCTATCTCGGAGCTTGGGACATAGGGGGGATTGCTCACAATAAGGTCAATTGATAGGTCTTGATAGGGGGCAAGCATGTCGCCTTCTAGGAATTGAATTTTTTCTAATACGTTATGGCGCTTCGCATTTTCTTTTGCAATGATCAGCGCAGCGGGGGATATGTCACTCGCAAAAATCTGGTATTCGATGGAGGAGCCCAGTTCGAGCGCCAGCGTGATTGCAATACAGCCGCTGCCAGTGCCGATATCCGCTATTGTAATAGGTCGAGCGAAGGCGTTTGATATGCGAGGAATCTGAAAGAGTGCTTTATCGATAAGTGCTTCGGTATCTGGGCGGGGAATAAGTACGTCTTGGGTAATTGCAAACATGCGCCCATAAAAACCAGCTTCTTTAAGGACATATGCTAGTGGCATGCCAGATTTTCGTTGCGCCTCCATAGTCTGTATTTCTTTTTGTGCGTCTAGGGAAATAGCTTCATTGTTGTGGGATAGCAGGTAAGAGGGGCCTTGCTGCCCAATTGCTGCAAGAATAATTCGATCAGCATCGATCGATGGAGCGTCTGAAGTTGCGCTCAATGAACGCGTAAGCGCTGCAGTTATTTCGGCAATGGTCATACTGCCTCGGCGGCGTTTGTAAGGCGGGCCTGGCGGTCAGCTTCTTGCAGGTCTTTGAGGATTGGGTCGAGGGCACCTTCCATGACGCCGGCAATATTGCTCCAAGACATTTTTATTCGATGGTCAGTAATGCGGTCTTGGGGAAAATTATACGTTCGAATCTTTTCAGAACGGTCTCCGGTGCCGATTTGTGCTTTGCGGGCGCTGGCTTCTTTGGCTTGAATTGCTTCTTCTCTTGCAGCGAGCAATCGAGCACGCAAAATGCTCATGGCCTTCTCTCGGTTTTTGTGTTGGCTGCGTTCTTGCTGGCATGCAACCATAACTCCGGTAGGAATGTGGGTAATGCGTACTGCGGAGCTTGTTTTATTTACATGCTGGCCTCCAGCGCCGCTTGCTCTGTAGGTATCAATGCGCAAGTCTTCCGGCTTAATTTCGATATCAACTTCTTCTGCGCGGGGGAGTATGGCAACTGTTACGGTCGAAGTGTGAACTCGGCCCATTTTTTCCGTTTCAGGAATTCGCTGCACTCGGTGTACTCCGCTTTCATATTTTAAGTGTCCGTATACTTCTTGGCCGGATATTTCAACAACACCATCTTCTACCGGCACTACTTTCCAGCCTTGGAGTTCGGCATAGCGTATATATGCGCGCATTAACTCTGTTGCAAACAGCGCAGCCTCTTCGCCTCCGGCCCCAGCACGTATTTCCATAATAACGTCGCGGCTATTTTTCGGGTCATCAGGAATAAGCGCTTCTTCAAGCTTTGCTTCCGTGACTGTATATTCTGCTTGGAGTCGAGATGCTTCTTCTTCTGCCAGCGCCTTCATCTCTTGGTCATCGGAAGATAACAGCTCTTGATTTGCTGTTATTTCGTTTTTGAGGCGGTTGTAATGCTCTATCAAATCGAGAAGCGTCTTGGCATGGCGCAATGCGTGGGCCAATTCTTTTATCGTCCCAGCTTGCTTCATAACAAGAGGATCGCTCATCCGCTGTGTGAGGGAGTCAATTTCTTGCTGAAGATCGTGAGGCGAGGGTGTTTTCATACATGCCCAAAGAGGGCCTCGGTTCTATTTAGAGATTCGAATCTCTTCTTTTGGTCCAGCCTTTTTCGCAGGCGCTTTTTTCGCAGATGCTTTTCGAGCTTTCTTGAGGGCCTCTGATTCTTCTTGGCGCTTTTTGAACTTGTCTACTCGTCCTGCTACGTCTACAAGCTTTTGCTTGCCTGTATAGAACGGATGGCACGCAGAGCAAACTTCTACTGATAATTCTTTTACAGTAGAGCCTGTTTCAAAGGAATTACCGCAAGAGCAGGTTACAGTAACCTTTTCGTGATAGGTTGGGTGGATATCGGTTTTCATAGATTTCCATAGCATACGCTACGCCCTTGATTTTTGCAAGGAGAAATAGTACTATGAATCCTATTATTTAATTCATTAATATATTTCACACCTTTTACGCGGCTGGTAATCATAAGGATTCCGCTCCTCCCTGTGCGAATGTACGGGGCTTCACGGAGTCCATCAGCAGATGCGAAAAGGGAGGAACAAGGAGCAAATTATTATGTCACCAAAAACAACAGAGTTAAAGAAGAAAGTCAAGAAGGAAGCAGTATCAAACGTATCTTCAGTATCTGGAATTATTCCGGATGTAGTAGCCATGCTTGAAGCCGGAGTCCACTTCGGGCACGAAAAGAGCAAGCGAAATCCAAAAATGGAGCAGTACATTTATATGCACCGCAGCCATGTTGCGATTATCGATTTGAATCATACGAAGGCTGGAATGGAAAAGGCAGCTGCATTCGCACATGAAATCGCTTCACGACCGCACGGAGAAATCCTCTTTGTGGGAACAAAGCGCCAAGCACGTGCGATTATCCGAAAATACGCTGAAGCCGTAAACATGCCATACATTACAAAGCGATGGCTCGGCGGTACGCTTACTAACTTTTCTACCATTCAGAAAAGCATTGAAAAGCTTGATGAATTAAAGCGCACCGATGACGCAAAGCACATGGTTCGCCTTACAAAGAAAGAGCGAGCAGTGCGCCAAAAAGAGATTGAACGTCTTGAAAGCGTGCTCGAGGGTATGAAGACTCTTCGAGCGCTTCCTGCGGCAATCTTTGTTGCTGGAGCCCACGATGAACGCATCGCAGTAAAGGAAGCGGTTCGAATGGGAATCCCA
>CAYPSL010000004.1:0-35448 GCA_964413615.1 uncultured Candidatus Saccharibacteria bacterium
CGTAGAAGGAGTATGTGATGAAAGTCTTTTTGTTTTTGTATCCGATTGAAGAGTGCTTTGCGCACGGATCAATTGCAAGCGCACTTACGCGATTTCGAAAGCGCGGGCTTGATCCTGATTATTTGAATGAGATTATCCGTGCTCGGTATCGAGAAAAAGGGTATCGGATTACATGGCTGTTATTTAGTGACCCGTGCGATGAAAGCATTCCGGATTTTTCTTCGCTTTCTTCACGCATGCGCACAACAGATGGCGATACTTTTTTGCCGTGTGGGATTGATGCGGAGCGTCATTATAAAGAAAAGCTTTACCCTGACCCTACTGCTATACTCTCCCAGTTGCCCAAGGGTATTACGAGCCTTGTGCTGGGAGGGTTTCATCAGTGGGATTGCGTGAGCAAAATTGGCGAGGCTGCGCACAAGCACGGAATGCCCGTTGTTGTAGACGAAGACACCACGGACCATTTCTTTTTAAGTATGCTTGCACGCGGTACTATTCCGATTGTTCGCCCATTGTGCTGCGCAGTTGATGATGTGCTAAAGGAGGCAACATCTCAAGCTATGCACGAGATGATTTGCGAACTACGAAAAGACAAGCCTTGGTTTTCTCAACCAAGCACCCGCTAAGCGCATGTATGCGTTTAGCGGTTTTTTTATATTATGCTTTTCCTCGTTCGAGTTTATACAACGTATGGAAAGGCTGCTGCATCCTGTGTTGCGCAAGAGTGTAGCTAACCTGATTGCGGTCAAATTTTAACGATATGATCCCTGCGTGGACCAATGAATTAAGATCGGCGGATAATTTTTCTTCATCGTTTTCTTCTAGGTATTCAGAGAGTTCCTGAAACGATAATTTTTTATTGCGCAAGACGTCCACTATTTGCAGGTAGAGCGGATCGAAATGAAGCCTCTTGTTTGGAGTAGTGTTTATTTTATGTTGAGTAAATGTTGCTGTGCTCATACATAAGATTATTAAAAAGTTAACACTTTCTCTTTATATAAAGCATTACGATAACTCTCGGCTGCCGCAAGGGTTTCTTGGTTCTTTGTTGGGAGTAAAGATATGCACTTTGCAACGTAATATGCGAGGAGCATACTTCTATGTAGGTGAGTGGTTCATTCGCCAATTTACCGAACATTGTTCTTGTGTGTGGAGGTATGGGCCATGAACGAATGGAAGGTTGGAATTGCGCTTTTGGGTTGTTTGATTTTACTGGTATTTGTAGGAGCTTCCCTTTGGTTTCCTCGAAGGCGTTGCCGGAAGGATTTAGGTTTGTATACCTTGCCCTTTGAGGTATACGCAGCGGAAAAAAGATCGTTGGCATGCATACAGCGGGCGCGTGGAAATGCTCCGGATAGTGCGGAGGATTTATCTACCGAGCATTTGCTGTTGCGCTTCATGATTGAGCATCCGGGAGCATCTCCTTTTTATGGAGATACCACTCGTGGTCGGGCAAAAAAGTTTTTGCAACATAGGCACATGGCGTAATCAATGGAAGGAGTCGTGCTATGGAGTCTCGCTCAAGTCTAAGCATACTGGCTATTATGAAGACCTCGGGAGAGAAATACATTTTTTATTACGATGATCAAAGCGGTGAAACGGTAAGAAAGGTAGCTGATTCTTTTGCCGCAAATCCAAGTCTTAGTTTTACAAGCGAAGACGCCGGAGCTATTAAAGAGCGGATCCGTGAAATTTTCCCAAAAACCACCATTTTATAAGAAATTCTTTCCTGCTGTTACGCATAACAGCAGGTTTTTTAATACTACGAGTTTCCTTGACGTGGCCCTTGCGTAATGTAACGGTTGGAAGAGAGGTTGCTCATTTTTTCAATTCTTAATACATCATATCTATTCTATGAACAAGGAAATGGGTAAAAAATATGAAGAGATTAAGAAGAGTGTAGAGCAATTACGCCAGCAGCTTGCCGAGATGGCAAGCGATGCGAGCGAGGACTTGCAAGAGGTAGGGGAGGGGATAATGCAAGAAGTAGCGCCGCGCGTTGGTAAAGCTATTGATGCCGCAAAGCAGAAAACAAAAGAAGTGGATGAATTTGTGTCGGAGAACCCTTGGGCTACCATCGCGGTTGTTTCTCTTGCCGCCCTTGCGCTCGGGTATGTGGTAAGCCAAGCAAAGGCGAAGCAAAAATAATATGAAAGCGTTTCTTCCCCTGTTGCTTACACTGGGGACTGCATTGTTTGAGCGCCGCTTGAAGAGAGTTGCATCCGGTATAGGGCTCCTGGTTTTTGGCGCATTCTTTGCGATGGTTGCAATTGTGTTTTTGCTGATGAGTATATTTTTCGGATTTGCCGATATGGATACGCTCATTATGCCGAGCTTGGTAACAGGAGGCATTATTCTCTTGATAGCATTCTTGGTTGCGTTTGAAGGCTTGCGATTTATACGAAAATAAATACCTTCACATTTCATTCTATGTATACAAAGGAGGTGGAGCTAGTATGAACATTCTATTTCTCTTAATCTTTGGCGCTATCGTCGGATGGCTTGCGTCAATTATTATGAAAACCAACCATAAGCAAGGGCTCTTCATGGATATTATTCTCGGAGTTGCCGGTTCTATTCTCGGGGGGTGGCTTATGGATATGATGGGTGGAACAGGCGTTACTGGATTTAATCTCTACAGTATTTTTGTAGGGGTTGTGGGCGCAGTTGTACTCATTGCGCTTGGCCGTATGTTTACGGGATCATCCGCACGAGCATAGGCTTTCGCCTAGGGGAATCCCACGCGTCCTTAGCGGGAGTGCGTGGGCTTTTGCTGTAAAAAGTTATCTAGCGTAGTATGATACGGCTATGGTGAATATACGAAGATTGCTTATTAAAGATATTACGGAAGCGATATCTGCTGCGCGCGCAGCGGGGGCGCTTCCTGATTTTGAAATGAAGGCGACAGTCGTTGTGAAGCGCACAGAAGATGCCTCTCATGGGCATTATTCTAGCCCGATTGCGCTTTCTCTTGCGAAGGCGGTTCAAAAAAATCCTCTGGAAGTAGCGGAAATTATCGCATCTCACATGCCGGTGCGTGAGTATATTGAAGGCCATGCAGTCGCGGCGCCGGGCTTTATTAACATGACTCTTAGCAGTAAATATTTGGCTGCTCGAATTGATGATTTGCCGCAAGATGATTATTGCTCTGCCTGCAACGTTGGAAATAATAAGACCATTAATATGGAGTTTATTTCCGCAAATCCTACCGGGCCGCTTACGCTCGGGAATGCGCGAACAGCATTTTCTGCGGATACGCTGGCAAATGTGTTTGAATGTGCCGGATATAATGTGGTTCGTGAATACTATATTAATGACGCAGGGGAACAAGTCGGAAGGTTGGGGCAGTCTGTGTTGCGCAGAATATTGCAGCAGCAGGGGGCCCAAGTAGATTTTCCGGAGGATTTGTATCAAGGAGAGTACGTTTTAGATATTGCTACTCGCATTGCAGAAGAATACGAAGAGACTCACGGGAAAAAATTTGAGGTAGCAGATCTTGAAAACGCGGAGTTGTGCGCAGAGGTTAGTACGAAAGCGATGCTGCTATGTCTTACTGCTATTAAGAAAACGGTTGAGGAGGATCTTCATATTTCATTTGATGTGTGGACTTCTGAGCGAGAAGTGCGAAACAGCGGCGCTATTGAACGAGTGTTGGAGCAGTTGCGAGAGAAAGGGTTGATGTATAAAAAAGAAGATGCAGAATTTTTGAAAACTACGCAGTTTGGTGACGATAAGGATCGCGTGATGGTAAAAAGCGGCGGTGCGTATGCGTACATAACTCCTGATGTTGCGTATCATCAGGAAAAGTTTGATCGCGGATTCGATATCATTTTCACGTATTTGGGCGCGGATCATCAGGGGCATATTCCAAAATTAAAAGCGGCATTGCAAGCACTCGGGAACGATACTTCAAAGCTTCGCATGGTGGTGGCGCAGTTTCTTGCTATTGTGCGCAGCGGCGAGCAGGTAGCGCTTTCAAAGCGAAAGGGTAATGTGTATTCCCCGAATGATTTGATTAATGAAATCGGCTACGATGCGGCGAGATTCTTTATGGTTCAGCATGCGCTTGATGGGCACATGGTGCTTGATATTGATATTGCAAAAGAAAAAAGTGATCGCAACCCGGTGTATTACGTGCAGTATGCGTATGTGCGATTGCAGTCCATTCTTCGAAAGGCGCAGGAGCAGGGGATTTTACCGCTTGAATATATGAACGGCGAGATTGCTTCGCAGGTTATATTTTCCGAAGAAGCGGAAAAAAATCTCGCGTTAGAATTATTTAGATTTCCTGAAGTGATTGAAGATATTGCAACGTCGTACAATGTTCACCAGTTGGCATATTTTTCTTACGATATTGCTCGTGCGGTGAATGCGTTTTATCGAGACGTGAAGGTGCTAAGCGAGGATGATCCAACATTGCGAATGAGCAGGCTTCAGATGGCAATTTCTGCCCGTGCCGTGCTAGGTAAAGTGCTCGATTTGCTTGGAATCGGTAAACCTGATGTAATGTAGGTATGAGGATAGGAATCGACGCACATATAATATTGAAGGAACACAAGCGGTACGATCGCCGAATTGCGCAGTATACCGAGGATTTAATTATGAATCTTTTGGATGCCGACACGAAGCAAGAGCATACGTGGGTGTTGTTTTTCGATAGTCGCATGAAGAATACGAAAAAGTTTGAACGAAAAAATGTAGAAATAAAGCATTTTCCGTTTGTGCAATATAGAAAATATATGCCTGTGCTGTATTCGCACATGCTTATTTCATCATTCTTAACGGCTGCGCGGTTAGATGTATTCCATTCGCCGGAAGGGTTGATCCCATTTCTGTATCCGGGAAATATTATTACAACATTTCATTATGTTCCTCGAGGAGAAAGCGAAAGTAACGTATTTGTTCGTACGTTCATGCTTGGTGCGCGCGTTGCGTTTGCCACGTTGTGCGCTCGCGCACAGCGAATTATTGTAAGCAAGCGTTCTGATAAAGATTTGCTCCATAAGAAGCATAGCTATCCACTATCTCGTATTGTACTCATGGAGGATGACGACTTGAACCAGATTGATTGGGGTAAGCGAGTTAAAGAGCTGCACAAACTCTACGCTTCGGTAGTAAAAAAATAATATGGAAGAGGTTTCTTCGCACGTACAGAGTAACGAGCTGGAGCGTGAAGTGCTTGCGTACTGGGACGAAAACGCTATTTTTGAAAAATCTCTCGAGCAGCATAAAGAAAAAGAACTATTTACATTTTATGACGGCCCTCCGTATGCAACAGGAAAGCCGCATTATGGCCACGTGCTCCAGTCCGCAGTAAAGGATACGATTTTGCGATACAAGACCATGCAGGGGTACTATGTGCCTCGCAGGGTCGGGTGGGATACTCACGGGTTACCGATTGAAAATTTGGTAGAAAAAGAGCTTGGGATTACGTCAAAAAAACAAATTGAGGACGATATTGCTGCATTTAATGCAAAATGCAGAGAAACCGTGTATCTGCATGTTGATTCTTTTCGCGAGACACTCAAGCGAATTGGTAGATGGGCTGATTATGGAAACGAATATTCTACGCTCGATCGGAATTACATGGAATCGGAATGGTGGGTGTTTAAAAATTTATGGGATCAGGGGCTTATTTATAAATCGTTCCGTTCCACTCCGTACTGCATTCGCTGTGCAACGCCTCTCTCAAATTTTGAGGTAACCAGCAGTTATAAGGATACGAGGGATATGAGCGTGTATGTTGGTTTGCGACAGGCTCCAGATGGCGATGCAGCTCCGCGAATATTGATTTGGACCACTACTCCCTGGACGCTGCCTGCAAACGTGGCGGTTGCGTATAGTCCTGACCTTGCGTATGTTGTGGCGCGCATAGAGGGCGGGGAATATATTCTGGCGAAAGATAGGGTTGAAGTGGTGCTTGGCAGCGATGCCGAAATTGTCCGCGAAATTTCATCAGAAGAACTATCGGCCCTTTCGTACGAGCCTATGTATGCGTCGAATATAGCCGAAGAAGAAAAGCAAAAAGCATTTCGTTTGGTTGCAAGCGATCATGTTACGGCAACTGACGGAACAGGGCTTGTGCATATAGCGCCTGCGTTTGGCGAAGAAGATTACGAGCTTGCAAAGCGCTTGGATCTTCCGGTAGTTCGTACCGTGAATACTACCGGGCTTTTTGTTGAAGATGTTCCGGTGTGGGCAGGAAGAAATATTTTTGAATCACAGAAAGATATTATTAAAGACTTGAAAGAGCGGCAGCTACTCTTAAAGCAGGAGCTCGTGTTACATAGCTATCCGTTTTGTTGGAGGTGCGATACTCCGCTTATTTATTTCGCACTTGATTCCTGGTTTGTGAAAATTTCAGCAATGAAAGATAGAATGCTTGCCAGCAATGAAGGTATTACGTGGGTTCCTGACCATGTAAAGCATGGGCGGTTCCAAAAAGGTATTGAGTCGGCTCCCGATTGGTCCATTTCTCGCAATAGATTCTGGAGTGTTCCTATGCCCATATGGGAGTGTGATACTTGTGAGGAGCGAATATGTATTGGTAGTGTTGCGGATCTTCAGAAGCAATCAGGCGCAACGGATGAACAGGTGGCAGATATTCATCGACCGTACGTAGATGATATTACGTGGCCGCATGCTGCCTGCGGGGGAACGCTCAAGCGCATTCCTGAAGTGCTAGATGTGTGGTTTGATTCCGGAAGTATGCCGTATAGTCAGTGGCATTATCCGTTTGAAAATAAGGACCTAGTTGAAAAAGGGTATCCTGCAGATTTTATTGCAGAGAGTATCGAAATGACCAGGGCATGGTTTTATGTACTTCATGCGCTCGCAACGGCTCTTACGACGGAAGATGTTGGGCTTGGGAAAGATAAGCCAGCATTTTTACACGCTATTGCGTCCGGATTAATTTTTGCGGAAGATGGGCAGAAGCTTTCCAAGAAATTGAAGAATTATCCAGAAATAGACCCGACACTTGAAAAATATGGCGCTGATGTATTGAGGTTATATTTACTATCGAGCACAACGCTTGGTGAACCGTATCGATTTTCCGAAAAAGATATGAGGCATGTACAGCGCAACTGCTATATGACGCTTTGGAACGTGTACAGCATGTTTACTCGATACGCGAAGGTGCACAACTGGACTCCAAAGGATGTTACGTCTGCGAATTCTCTTGATCGCTGGATTATTGCTCGAACACAGCAGCTCGTGGGCGATGTTACCGCTCAGACTGATGCGTATCGTATCGATGCTGGTGCGAGGCTATTTATTGAATATGTTGATGACCTAAGTAATTGGTATGTGCGCCGATCTCGCGGAAGGCTGCAGCATCCGGAAAGTGATACAGAGCGAGATGAAGTATTTGGTACGTTGCATGGCGTATTGGTTACCGTAAGTACGGTTCTCGCTCCATATATGCCGTTTGTATCTGAAAAAATATATCGGAACATAACAGGGGGCAGCTCTGTGCATCTTGCGCCATGGCCGAAGGCGGAGCTATTTGATGAAGAAATTTTACAACGAATGCAGGCTGTTCGAGATGCAGTATCGCAAGGACTGGCGCTTCGTGCGGACGCAAAAATAAAAGTGCGTCAGGTATTGTCTTCTCTTACGGTGCCGAAGGGGCAATTTGATGCGGAGGATATGGCCATGATTGCAGAAGAGGTGAATGTAAAAGAAGTGAAAACTACAGACGATGCGTCATACACTCTTGATACAAAGATTACGCCAGAACTGCTTTCCGAGGGTATGGCACGAGATATTATTCGATACGGACAAAGCTTGCGGCGCACTGCTGGGTATGCGCTTGATGATCGAATTACTTTACTATTCGCAACTGATTCCAAGGAAATTTCGCTTGCGTTTACTACTCATAAAGACATGATAGTAGCAGCGCTTCAGGCAGATAGTGTAACTGAAAAGAACGAATCCTTCGACGCAGTAGAGGAAGTTAGCCTTCAGGGCGCCCTAGTTACAATTGGAGTGAAAAAGGTATAATAGCTTGGCAATAATATGCCACATGCCAAGAGAGTTCAGGCGCTTGTATTTTCTCGAAAAAACATCGGAGAGGCTGATAGGCTTGTGACATTTTTTACAAAAGAGCAGGGGCTTGTTCGTGCTATTGCAAAGGGTGTTCGAAAAATTCCGTCTTCACGAGGAGGCCACTTGGAACCATTTACGAGCGTGCAGGTGCTTTTGCAAGAAAGTCGCGCAGGCGTATATGTGGGAGGGATAGAGACGGAACACTATTTTCAGGAGTTGCATGCGGATGCAGACGCTATAGCCCGAGTGCGTAGGGTTATATATGTATTTACGAAGCTGTTTGATGTAGGGCAGGCATTACCGGATGTTTTTGAGGCTATGGTATTGGCATGGAGCGCGTTTCCTCAAGTATCTATAGAGAAGCGCAGGCTTGTAGAATCGTCGATGTATCTTCGGATTATGCAATATGCTGGTATTCTTCCTGAATTTCGTGCTTGTGCGGAGTGCGGGAAGTCTCGCCCAGAAGAAGCCGTAGTACTTTCTTCCCGCGAAGGGTTGTGGAGATGCTTGCCGTGCCACCCTACACTCCATGATGCAGTAAACTCTCTTTCTGTGCGTCAGTTTTCTGTATTAAGGTACATTGTTGATAAGCCGGACCATGCGCGCCGAATTGCGCTTTCGGATGAGGATGCGATGCATGTAGAAAGAACGGTTCATACTATTGTTGCGCATGCAATTGAAGAGCCCACACTTGCGTAGCGGCAAGCGTGCTATACTTATAGGTAAATGGAAGAGGATATTACAAAGAAGAAGCCAGAGAATCAGGACGATGGTATTTCAATGCTGCGTCGGAATTTGTATGCAAAGGAAGAGTCTGAAGAATTAAAGAAGCGCACGCAAGAGTTATTGCTTCCAAAGCAGCCCAAAGTTCGCCCAGAGGCAACGGTAAAGGATCATCCAGAGCTTACGAACCTTATGGCAGAAAAAGCTGCCCAGCGAAAAAAGATTCTTACCCGGTCCGGAATAGCGATTATAGCTTTATTGATATTTTCTGCCGGTGTTGCGCTTACGTTTTGGTATCGAAGCACTCGCCAAGTGCAACAGTCTCAGGTGCAGATAGAAATAGGGGCTCCTACTCGATTTACCGCGGGGGGGACGATTTCGTATGCGGTGAATATTACAAACAAAAGCAATGTTGATTGGGGAACGGTTGATGTGAGGTTTACTTCTCCGAGCGGCTTTGTGTACGAATCCTCATCTCCTAATGGTCGTGCGAGCGATAAAATTGTAGAAGCTTCGCTCCCTGCGCTTTCGTCTGGAGACTCTGAAACTTTTACCGTTTCTGGGAGGTTGGTTGGCGAAGAGGGGGCAACTGCACTTGCAAGCGCGGAAGTTACAATCAGCCCGAAGAATTTTCCTAAAGAAAAAATCGTACAATCACAAACTGCAAATACGGTAATTTCTGCAATTCCACTTGATATATCCATAGAAGCGGGAAAGAGCGCCGCAGTTGGAGAGCGTGTTGCTGCAATTATTCATGTTCGCAATTTAAGCGATACTCCTATTGAGGGCGCGGTGTTAAAGCTTACCCCTGCTCCCGGCATGCAGCTTGCTATTGAAGACACTGGGTTTAGCGCAGAGTTTTCGGTTGTGGACTCTTTCTGGAGGCTTCCAACGATTGCGCCGCTCGATGAAGTTGTTCGATATTCTGTGCTGTATGTAAGCGGTAATTCAGGAGATCGAAGAGAGTTAGAAGTTGCAGTTATGCAGCAGCAAAAAGAAGAAACCTTTACGCTTCGCAAGATTGCTCATGTTGTTTCTGTTACATCTTCTCAGCTTACCGTTGCTCAAGCATTTAATAATAGTTCCGAGGGAAAGCTTACCGTTGCTGCCGAACAGCGCGTCGATGGTGTTGTGCAATATAAGAATACGGGGACTACGGGGCTTACCGATGCGATTGTAAAAGTAAAATTTGAAGGAACGGGCCTTGATATATCCACGCTTAAGTTGAATTCAGGAGCATACGACCCAACTACAAATACGCTTACATGGACGGCCGCTTCGCTCCCTGCGCTAAAAAGTATTCTGCCGGGAACAGAGGGCAAGATTACATATTCGTTTAATATTCTTCCGTTTGCGAAATTCCCGCTTCAGCCAAATGGAAAAAACCAGCAATTAATCGCAACAGCTTCCGTGGATAGTCCGGATCTTCCGAAACCTACAGGACAGACTCGGCAAGTTATTTCGGATCGATTCTTTTTGCCAGTTACCACAGGGGTTCTCCTGGGAATGGATGCGTTTTATGACGATGGCCGACTTGGCATTACCAGTACGGGACCTATTCCTCCGCGCGTAGGCGAGCAAACCACATACACACTTCGTACAAGAATCGGATCTTCGTTAAATGATGTGGAAAATGCTCAGATCGTTATTGTCCTGCCTGATGGAGTTTCGTATACCAATAAGTTTTACAAGACTGCAGGAGATATTGATTTTAATGCTCGTACAAATACCATGACCTGGACAATTCCGTTGTTGGAAGGCTTGGTGGGACGAGCTGTTCCTTCTCATGAATTAAACATGCAAATTGCAATTACTCCGGGCGGAAATGTGCGCGGGCAAGTTGTTCCTTTTGTAAAAAGTATCCAGGTACGAGGTACGGATTCCTTTACGGATGTGCTTACGCAAGCGTCACTTACAGAATATCCGAATACGCGGAGCGCATCTCCACAAAACGGAGACGTTCAGTAATTCTTGCGTATACAGGAGGGAAGCCCTACTATGCCAAGCATGTTTTCATTTACTGTTGAAAAGAAACTTCATAACGCTCGCCTTTCTACTCTTGTAACTCCTCATGGAGCAATTCCTGGTCCATTTTTTCAATTTGTTGCTACGCAGGGTGCTATTAGGGGTCAGGTAATGAGCGAAGATATGGAAGCGTTGGGTGCAGATATTCTGCTTGCTAATACGTACCACCTTCATTTGCGCCCAGGGGAAGACCGGGTTGAGCGATTGGGCGGTTTGCATGGAATGATGCATTGGAATAAGCCGATGACTACTGATTCTGGAGGGTATCAGGTATTTAGTTTGGGGAATCACGTAAAAATAGATCCCGATGGCGTAACATTCCAAAGTCAGTTGGATGGCAGCTCTCATCGATTTACTCCGGAAATTGTGATGCAAATTGAAGCAAAGCTAGGGCCCGATATTATTATGCCGCTTGATGTATGCACTCCGTTTTCCGCTTCACGAGAAGAGGTTGAGCGGGCAATTTTACTTTCTACGCAGTGGGCAAAACGTTCAAAGGAAGAGCAGGAGCGCATAGGTAGCCCTCAGGCACTCTATGGAATCGTGCAGGGCGGGCTGTTTCCAGATCTTCGCGATAAAGCTGCGGCAGCGCTGCGGGAGATTGGATTTTTTGGATATAGTATTGGTGGCGAACTGCAGGAAAAAGGAGAAAAAGAATTAGGGCCTATTGTGCGCGCTACTGTCTCCCATCTCCCGGAAGATGCGCCTCGATATTTAATGGGGTACGGAAAGCCGGAAGATATTGTAGAGGCTGTTCGATTCGGAGTTGATCAGTTTGATTGCGTGTTGCCTATTCGCAATGCTCGCCATGGGCAGGTGTTTTCTGAATTGAACGAAGAGGAGCTTGCAAAATGCCTGCGCGATCCTGAATATCCTGTTGATTCAAAAAAGCTATATAAGGTAATTGATATTACAAAAGCAATGTATGCGGATGACGATACTGTATTCGCACCAAATAACGCCGTGCTTGTGCATCCGTATACTCGTTCGTATGTACACCATTTAATGCGTGCGGAAGCTCCGTCTGGAATGAGGATGGCAGTGCTTGCGAATATTGCATTCTATGTGCAGCTTATGAAATCAATTCGAAGCATTATTGCACAGGGATAGGCGTGTTATACTGAAAAAACGATGGGGATTTTTTCTGACATCTTATTTGGCCCTTCAAAAAAGAAGAAGGGTCCGGAAGAGCTGCAGCGCATAGCGCAAAGCAGTTCGATTTTAGGTAATCTTACTGGTTCCAGCGCATATAGCCGCGAATGGGTGCGCCAGCGAAAAGAAATAGTACAGGAAGCTAAAAAGCAAGAACGAAGCATGCGGAAGAGGTGGTCGAAAGAGGATCGCCACGTGGACCGGTACTTAGAAAAAACAAAAGCCCGATACGAAAGGCGCATGAAGCCAGAAAAGGCAGAAGTGTTTTTCGGAAAGCATGAGCGCGAAGAGCGCCGCAGGCTTCAGCGCGAGCGCGATCGGGCGCTTGCGGAACATGAACGGGAAAAGAACGAAAAGATTCGTGCTATTGCACGAGGGATTTCGGAGTGGAAATAGATTCGCAGGTAGTATAGGGTAGGTATATGAACGAAACTCCAAGCATGGAAACGATTGTAAATCTCGCAAAGCGCAGAGGGTTTATTTTTGCAGGGTCTGAAATATATGGAGGGTTAGCCAATAGCTGGGATTACGGACCGCTCGGAGTTGAGCTAAAAAACAACATCAAGCAGGCATGGTGGAAGAAATTTGTGCGCGGCAGGCAGGATGTGGTTGGTATAGATGCTGCAGTTATTATGAATCCGAAAGTATGGGAAGCTTCTGGGCATGTGGCGACATTCCATGATCCATTAGTTGAATGTTCGAATTGTCATGGGCGTTTTCGGGCAGACCATATTGATGCTGCAAAACCTTGCCCGACGTGTGGTGAAAAAGCGACATTTACCCAGCCGCAGCAATTTAATTTAATGTTTAAGACGCATCTTGGTCCTTCGGAAGCAACCGCAAACGAAGTGTACCTTCGCCCAGAAACAGCGCAGGCAATGTTTGTAGATTTTCCGCAGGTGTTAGCATCTACGCGCAAAAAACTTCCGTTCGGTATTGCGCAAATCGGCCGCGCCTTTCGAAATGAAATAACTCCCGGAAACTTTATTTTCCGAACTCGAGAATTTGAGCAAATGGAAATTGAATATTTTGTAAAGGAGTCTGACTGGGAGAATCAGTTCGATGCATGGCTTACTCTCATGCACGACTGGATTGCAGAATGTGGAATTGATACATCAAAAGTTCATGATCTTGAGATTCCAGCAGAGGACCGTGCCCACTATTCTAGCCGCACTACTGACATTGAATTTGATTTTCCGTTCGGCCGCGGAGAATTGTATGGAATTGCATACCGTAGCGATTTTGATTTGAAGAGCCACGCGGCATCTTCTGGAAAAGAGCTTTCGTATTTGGATCCGGAAACAAATGAAAAATTTGTTCCCCATGTAATCGAGCCTACGTTCGGGGTGGATCGCACGGTGCTTGCGGTGCTCGCGTCTGCGTATAAGGAAGAAGAAGTAAAAGGAGAAAAGCGCGTGGTACTCGCATTCCCCGCTCACCTCGCGCCCTATCAGGCCGCCGTACTGCCCTTGATGAAAAAGCCGGAACTTACAGAGGTTGCAAAAGCTATTGTGGGCGAACTTTCGGGGCATATGTCTGTGGAGTACGACGAAACGCAATCAATCGGAAAGCGCTATCGCAGGCAAGATGAAATTGGAACGCCGTTCTGCATCACCGTGGATTACGATTCTTTGGAAGATAAAAGTGTTACAGTCCGGGATCGAGATTCAATGGCCCAAGAGCGTATTGCGATAGAAAAATTGTCCGAATACTTGAAAGGGAAGATTAAATAGTCGTTATCCCCTCTCCCCAATTGGGGAGAGGGAGGGGGTGAGGGCTGCCCAATAGGAATATACTTACCCATATATGGGTATTGTTCGCAACCGGAAAAAATCCACTCCTATGCGTCGTCTCCTCCGCACAGCCATATCCGAACCAGAACAAAAACTCTGGTATTTCTTACGGAGAAAACAATTGAAAGGCCTCAAGTTTAAACGACAATATTCAGTCGGACGATACGTCGTAGATTTCTACTGCCATGCCGGAAGACTAGCTATCGAAGTAGATGGAGATTCTCACTACACAACCCAGGGTGAAACCTATGATCAAGAACGCACGGAATATCTGAATGCATGTGGTATACAAGTAATGCGTTTTACTAACAAAGAGGTCATGGAAAACATCGAAGGAGTGTTGGGTGCAATTGCATCAATGCTGCCCTCTCCCTAACCCTCTCCCCAATTAGGGAGAGGGGAGCGCTAAGCTTTTCTTTTTTGTATTTGTTCTGTACTGTATTTGTATGTCACAATTTTCTTTAATCAAAAAAACATTGCCTTCGGGTCTTCGAACTATCATTATGCCGCGCGCTGAAATGGCGTCGGCTACTATCTTAGTATTAATTGGAGTTGGGTCCAGATACGAAACTCCAAAACAATCCGGACTGTCTCATTTTTTGGAACACATGTTTTTTAAAGGAACGGAAACTCGCCCAACAACGAAAGAAATTGCAGAGGCGGTAGATAATGTGGGCGGAGAATTTAATGCGTTTACTACAGAAGAGTTTACCGGGTACTACGTAAAGGTTGCCTCTGAGCATTTAGAGCGAGGCGCTGATGTAGTTTCCGATATTTTATTGCGACCGCTATTTCCGGTAGAGGAAATTGAGCGCGAACGAGGCGTTATTCAGGAAGAAATTAAAATGTATACCGACAATCCGATGCGCCATATTAATAATCTGTGGCAGAAGATGATGTTTGGCGAACATGGGCTTGGTCGTAGAGTGGATGGGTACAAAGAAACGGTAGGCGCAATGAAGCGCAAAGATTTCTTGGCGTATGTAAAATCCCATTACCATACCGGCAATGCGATCGTGGTTGTAGCTGGGAATGTTGATGTAAAGAAAACTCAAAAAATGCTTGCGAAGCTATTTGCTCCGCTTGCAGTTGGATCGGAAACGGCCCCAAAGCCTGCTCCAAAGAAATTGCCTGCGCAGCAATTTATTCATGAGTATCGAAAAACATTAGACCAGACCCACATGATGGTCGGTGTTCCTGGCGTATCAAATACTGATCCGCGAAGATACGCAGTAAGCTTGTTGGCCGCAATATTAGGTGGTGGCATGAGCAGCAGATTATTCTTGAATGTTCGGGAGCGGAACGGGCTTGCATACATGGTTCGTACGTCTTCTGAATCGTATGTAGATGCAGGAAGCTTTGTAACCCAAACGGGCGTACGCACAGAAAAGGCAGAAGATGCACTCAAGATTATTTTGGAAGAATATGACCGAATTATGGAAGAGCCGGTATCGGAAGAAGAGCTGTATAAAGTAAAGCAGATGACCCAAGGAAATTTAGTTCTTGACCTAGAAGAAACAAACGCTCTCGCGCTCTTTACCAGCGTGCAGGAGCTCACAGAGCACAGAATTCTTACTCCTGATCAGATTATGAAGCATATTGATGCGGTTACCCCTGAAGATATCCAGCAGGTTGCCCAAGAGCTTCTTCGTAAGGATAAGCGAGCTGTTGCATTGCTTGGTCCGCAAAAATCCTCCAAGGCATTTGAAAAATTGCTCAAGTAAGCGTATTGTGGATATATGCCACGAACTGCACCGATAGATATATCATCGTCTACAATTATTCGCGTTATTCTTTTCTGTATCCTGTTCTGGGTTCTATTCCTGGTTACGGACGTCCTCTTAATGCTTATTGGTGCGATTATTATTTCGTTTGCCATTGAGCCTATTGCGCATAAGCTTCGTACATACCACATACCGAGAGCAATTTCTGTAGTATCTGTATATTTGGTGTTTCTTGGGCTGATTGCCGCGGCAGTCACTATTATCCTCCCTGCGCTTGCCGAACAGACAAGCCAGCTTGCCTCTCAGGTGCCGCAGTTGGTGTTGAATATCGAGGAAAAGATTGGTCGCGTTCCTGGGTTTAATCCAGAATTTGCAATTCCTCAATTACAGCAAAGTTTGAGCTCTATTGGGGATAATCTTGCTAACTTAAGCACAACAATATTCCAACAAACAAAATCTATTTTCTCGAGCATATTCTCGTTAGTGTTTGTGTTTATTATTGCGTTTTACTTAGTTATCGAAGAGGACGCTTTGAAAAAAGTATTTCGATTTGTGATTCCGCGCCAGCACATGGCATACGTTGAATTGATGATCGATAGGATTCAGAAAAAGCTCGGCAGGTGGGTGTTGGCACAACTGTTCTTAGGCTTGGTTGTGGGCGTATGCGTTGGATTGCTGCTTTGGTTGTTCGGAGTAAAGTACGCGCTTGCGTTGGGATTAGTTGCAGGTTTGCTCGAAGTATTTCCTTTTATTGGCCCGCTTATATCTGGAGTTATTGGTACATTGCTCGCATTATCACAGTCCTTTACTCTCGGAATTGCTGCGCTTGCGGTCTACATCTTAATTCAGCAGGCGGAAAACAACATCTTGATTCCGAATATTATGCGTAAGGCAACAGGGCTTAACCCCTTGGTTACATTAATTGCTATCTTGCTTGGCGGAAGGCTTGCGGGGATCGTTGGAGTTATTCTGTCGGTGCCGATTGCTACTATTATCAGTATTATCCTTTCGGATTTCTTTTCTACTGCAGCCTCTGACGACGAACTTGCGGGGTAGGCTCTTTATTTCCACAACAGCACGAGGATTGCTGCTATTCCTCCAACAATAATTTGAGAGATAAGCCCAAGCGATGGGCTTTCTGTTTCTCGTTGAATTTTTTCATGGAATGCAAATGCATGGCGAATCCAAGCAGGCGCCTTTTTTCTTGTAGGTTCTTGTAAAAAACTCCAAAACGCGTGCAGTACATCGGGGGCGTTTCCGCCTGCAATTGCGGCAAGGATTGATAGGCTTAGTACGTGATTACCAAGCAATGCATACGAAATTGCAATTCCGCCCAATACATCGAGCGCTACAAGCCCAAACGGATATTTTTTATAGTGATGGGGGTAGATGTTCCAGTGCAGGAGCGTATCGGAGAATAGATGCGCAACGAATGCGCATACAAAAATAAGAAACGGATTATAGAGCGCAAGCCCGAATGGCAGGCTTATTATGGTATGAAAAGTAGATAGCATATAGAAAGAGTATATCGTATTATGCAAAGCAATATGATAGATACTCATGCACATGTAAACGCATCGGAATTTGATGATGATCGAGACGATGTTATGCGTCGCGCACGGGAATCCGGGGTTGGTGCATGGATTGAGGTTGGTACAGACATTGCAAGCAGCAGGGCTGCAATTGAGCTAGCCAAAAAAACACCGGGAGTGTATGCATCTATTGGCGTGCATCCAGATGAAATTGCTGATTTGAATGAAGTGGATTGGAAAACGTTAGAATCATACGCATTGCACCATACCGTGTGCGCAATCGGGGAAGTGGGCTTTGATACCTTTCGAGATGGTGTTATTGCTGATCAAGAAGTTGTGTTGCGCCGGTTTATAGCGCTTGCGCAGGCAGCTTGTAAGCCTATGATCTTTCATGTGCGTAGTGGAAATAGCGTAGACGCGCATTTTGAATTGCTTCGCGTACTTGCCTCGTATCCAAAATCAGAGCTTCCGCGGGGAGTTATCCATACATTTAGCGGAAATACAGCTCAAGCAAAGCAGTATATTGAACTTGGCATGATGATCTCTTTTTCCGGAGTTATTACATTTAAAAATGCGGGCGAGTTGCCAGAAATTGCAAAGAGCATCCCACTTGATTCTGTGCTCGTAGAAACTGATTGCCCGTTTTTAACTCCCGAGCCCCACAGGGGAAAGAGGAACGAAATGGCATACGTAAAACATGTTATCGAGAAGATTGCAGATATTCGAGCTGTGCCTTTTGCAGATGTGGAAAAGGCAACGGAAGAAAACGCAAAAAACCTATTTATTTTGGGATAAATAAGGATATTTTGGTTAGAAAACATGCTACAATGTATGTATGCCTGTATATAAGGACGTAGTCTTATTTGTGGAGAAGGTTTTTCTGTGCCTGTAATTCAGTTCTCGCGATTTTTTAGAGGAGATGCATTTCGGTTCGGCCTTGCTCGCGCTCTTCCGTTCACTATTATTTTCACTCTTGTCTTTAGCGGACTCGGGTTGTTTTATCCGGAGAAAGCTTTAGCTGCGACTACTACCTATAATTCTGGTTCTGGTAATTTCGTCGTTCCTGCTGGGGTTACAAGCTTGCAGATTGAGGGTTGGGGTGCCGGCGGTGGCGGAGGTTCTGGAGAAACGGGTGCAGGATCGGGCGATGATGGTGGTGGAGGTGGTGGAGGTGGGTACTTTATAGAAACTGCCGCTTCGGTTACCCCTGGGCAAAACGTAGCATATAGCGTAGGTGCCGGAGGTGCTGGGCGTGCGCTTGATAGTGCAACAAACGGAGGTAATGGGGGCGCAACTACGGTATCAACATTTTCATTAACGGCAAATGGCGGTACGGGCGGACAGGCTATTGATAATGGCGGCGCAGGAGGCGCAGGAGGAACGGCGAGCGGAGGAGACACAAACACTACCGGAAGCGCGGGTACATCTACTGCTGCCGGAGGTAACGGTGGAGCTTCTCCAAACGGTGGCGCTGCGCAAACAACGGATGGCGCTGCTGGTAATGCGCCGGGTGGCGGAGGTGCGAGTTCCGATGAAAGCCCTGGAGATTCAGGCGCTGGTGCTGCGGGGCGGGTTACATTTACATACACAGCGAGCTTAAGTATTTCTGGTACGGTGTATTCCGATGAAGGAAGCACTACACTTGGAAGTAAGGGAATCGCTCTTTCGGTAAACGGCGCAGCTGCATCTTCAACTACAACAGCTGCGGCAAACGGAACATACACCCTTACAGGCGTAACTGCAGTTGCGGGGGATGTTCTTACAATCTATTTAGATGGCGAAACGGAGGATGCAGTTACGGTAACTGTTGCAAACGGCTCAGATTTAACGGGTATAAATTTATATCAGGATCGATTAATTACTCGCCATGATAATTCCAGCTCTCTTACGAATACGAATTTGGATACTGCGGACAATAACGCAGATGCAGATATTACCGCTATTTACGGAGTAAGCGGAGGCACGCTTACGTTAGCTGCTGACAAGCATTTATATATCCCTGCAAGTAATACGTATGCTCCTGGAGGGAACATTTCTCTCTCCGGAAATTTTACGAATGCAGGAACATTTACAAAGGGTACAGGCACCGTCACGTTTACCAAGGGGTCTTCAACTCAAACAGTAAACGGAGGAAGTAGTAGTTTTTATAATCTTACCCACTCTGGCGCTGGTACGCTGCAGCTTGCAACCAGCACGCTTACGGTGAGCAATGCTCTTACCAATAGTGCGGGCATACTCGACCTTGCAGGAATAAACCTCACAACAACGGGAGCTACTATTAGCAATACCGCAACAATTCAGCTACAGGGAGGGGAAACGGTTACCGGTTTTACGAACGATACCGATTCCGGAACGGTTAATTATAACGGTACAACAAGTTATGCGAGCTTAGCTGCAGGAGCTACCTATTACAACCTTACCTTTAACGGAAGCGGGGGAACATGGGCTTCTGCTGCTTCTACTGCAGTATATGGCGCCCTTACAGTTACAACGGGCACATACAATGCCAATGGGCAAACCACAGCCGTAACCGGCCTTACCACCGTATCTGGCGGAACCTACAGCGCGTCTACTGCAACACAAACATTAACCGGAGGGTTAACTATTTCTTCAGGAACGTTTACAGCGTCAACGGGATTAGTTGGAATTACGGATAATCTTTTAGTATCCGGAGGAACATTTACGGGGTCTTCGGGAACAGTAGATGTTTTGGGCAATGTTACCCTTTCAAGCGGTACACTCACCGCTCCATCGGGAACATTCACCGTTGCAGGTAACTGGAGTAAGAGCGGAGGAACGTTTACCCCGGGAACCGGCACGGTTACGTTTAACAGGGCGACGTCTATGTCCACGAGCGCAACTGCACCAACTTCAGCGGCAACAGTGACTATTCCCGCGAGGGGTATTTTTCCAGGAAGCGTAGTGCCTTGGACAAATCCATCGAATGCGCTTGCGCAAGATGGCGTGTATGCAACAGCTACAATTAATGACAGTGATGATACTGAAGCGCTCTGGCTTAGAGGGTTTAATTTTCGCGTTCCATCAAATGCAACAATCGTAGGAGTAACTGCGGCTGTTCGACGTAGTGGAGGCTCTGTTGTTGATGATTACCTTATTCAACTTATTGTGAATGGCGTATCTACGGGGGATAATAAAGCAGATACAGCAACTTCATGGGATCCTCTTGCAACAGTAAGTTACGGAGGAGCTGCGGATGGATGGGGGGCTTCCCTTACCCCGGCGCTTGTAAAAGATAGTTCAAATTTTGGAATTGCTATTGCTGCAAACGGTGGGAGTAATGGTGATAACGCAACAGCGAGTATTGATAATGCTACGCTCGATATTGCATATACTCTTGCGTCGGGTGATCAAACAATTGATTCCGGAGGTAGTAGCTTCTACAACGTCACTCACTCTGGCGCAGGTACACTGCAACTCTCTACAAGCGCCCTTACTGTTACCAACAACTTTGTTAACTCCGCTGGTACCTATGACGCAAACGGACTTGCAACAACCGTAACCGGCCTTACCACCGTATCTGGCGGAACCTACAGCGCATCAACTGCAACACAAACCTTTACTGGAGGCCTCACTGTTAGTGGAGGAACGCTCACCGGAAGCTCTGGCGCAATTGACGTAGATGGAGATGTTACCCTTTCAAGCGGTACACTCACCGCTCCATCAGGAACATTCACCGTTGCAGGTAACTGGGCAAAGAGCGGAGGAACGTTTACTCCGGGAACGAATACCGTAACGTTCGACAAAGGTTCCTCAACCCAAACCCTTAACTCTGGTTCTTCTAGCTTCTACAACGTCACCCACTCTGGTGCTGGTACGCTGCAGCTTGCAACCAGTACGCTCACAATTACGAATGCTCTTACAAATAGCGGAGGGATATTTGATCTTGCGGGAGTAAACCTTACAACAACAGGAGCTACTATTAGTAATACTGCAATTATTCGGCTTCAGGGCGGAGAAACTCTTACAGGGTTTACGAACGATACTGATTCGGGAACAGTTACCTATAATGGAACAAGTACATATGCTAGCCTTGTTGCGGGAAATTCGTATTACAACCTTACTTTTGACGGAAGTGGAGGAACCTGGACGCTTGCAGCTACTCTTGATGTAAACGCAAACCTTACGATTACTACCGGAACACTTGCTGCGGGAAGCAATGCTATTACGCTTGCGGGAAATTGGAGTAATGCAGCTTCTTTCACAGAAGGCACGGGAACGGTTACGTTTGATGGTACTGGAGCACAAACGCTTACCGGCGAAACATTTTACAACTTAACAATTAACAATACGGCTGCATCTCCGGATGACAGTACTGATGTTGATAGTAGTGCTGCGGTAACGGTTTCAAACACGTTAACGGTAACAGATGGCCAGTTCCAGCCTACGACGGCTTCAGATTTTTCTGCAGTTACTATTTCAACGAACGGTATTTTAAAGCCTGATAGTGGAGCAGCTATTACGGTATCGGGAGCATGGAGTAATTCAGGAACATTTACTGCAAATTCTGGAACGGTAACGTTGGATGGCGTAACGCAAACTGTTACTGGTGCTACAACCTTTTATAATCTTTCCAAAACAGAGGCAACGGATAATTCAACGGATGAAACAGTTACCTTTACTGCCAGCACGACATATACGATTACCAATACCCTTACCTTAAACGGAAGAGACACAAACGATAGAATTAATATCTTGTCGAGCAGTGGAGGGTCGAGATTTACTTTGGATGTAACAGGCGCTGCGCAATCGGGAGACTATTTGGATGTTACAGATTCCCAAGCTTCTACAAACAATATTACGTGTACGGATTGTGTGAATGGCGGAGGGAATGATGATGGAGAAGCTGCGCCTCATTGGATATTTATTACATCTTCTTCTATTGCGGGTACGGTATATTCCGATGAAGGGACAACTCCTCTTGGAAGTATGGGAATTGCCGTTTCTGTTAACGGTGCTGCTGCAGCCGCCACTACAACGAGTGCAGGGGATGGAACGTATACACTCTCTAACGTTGCGGTAGCGGCAGGGGATATTCTTACAATTTACCTTGATGGGAATACAGAAAAAGCAGTTACGGTCACCGCAGCTACGGGGAATAACCTTACCGGAATCAATCTGTATCAGGATCGATTAATTACTCGGCATGATAATTCAGGTTCGCTCACGAATGCTAATCTTGAAACGGCGGAAACAAATGCTGATTCGGATATCTCTAGTATTTACGCAGTAAGCGGAGGCACGCTTACGTTAGCCGCTGATAAGCATTTATATATTCCAGCTAGCCATACCTATGCTCCGGGAGGCGATATTTCTCTTTCGGGGAATTTTACGAATATTGGAACATATACAACAGGAACAAACACTGTAACGTTCACAAAGGGTGCGAGCACTCAAACGCTAAGGTCCGGCGGCTCCTCTTTCTACAACGTCACTCACTCTGGCGCAGGTACACTGCAACTCTCTACAAGCGCCCTTACTGTTACCAACAACTTTGTTAACTCCGCTGGTACCTATGACGCAAACGGACTTGCAACAACCGTAACCGGCCTTACCACCGTATCTGGCGGAACCTACAGCGCATCAACTGCAACACAAACCTTTACTGGAGGCCTCACTGTTAGTGGAGGAACGCTCACCGGAAGCTCTGGCGCAATTGACGTAGATGGAGATGTTACCCTTTCAAGCGGTACACTCACCGCTCCATCAGGAACATTCACCGTTGCAGGTAACTGGGCAAAGAGCGGAGGAACGTTTACTCCGGGAACGAATACCGTAACGTTCGACAAAGGTTCCTCAACCCAAACCCTTAACTCTGGTTCTTCTAGCTTCTACAACGTCACCCACTCTGGTGCTGGTACGCTGCAGCTTTCTACTAATGCCCTTACTGTTACAAATAACTTTACGAGTTCTGCAGGTACTTATGATGCAAACGGACTTGCAACGAGTGTAACCGCAACTACAACTGTTACTGATAGTACATATACCGGCTCAACTGCTGCACAAACATTTTCCGGTACACTTTCATTAACAGGCGCAACTCTTACCACTACGGGTGCAGGGTCTTTCATACTAGGAAGCAATGTTACGGGAAATTCTTCTGCCACTTCTTCTACAATCAGTGGCTCGCTTGATCTTGGCGGTTCAACAAGGACATTTACCATTGCGGATGGCGCCGCAACCAATGACATTAGTATTTCCGCTGTTATTAGTAATGGCGGTGTTACAAAAGCAGGCGCTGGCAAAATGGTGCTATCTGGGACAAATACCTACACAGGAGCCACTACTGTTTCTGCGGGTATTCTTAATATTCAAAATGTTAACGCAACAGGAACAACTGCAGGGGGAGTATCGGTAACAAGCGGAGCTGCGCTTGAAGTGCAGGGTGGAATTGCAGTCGGAGCCGAAGCTATTACATTAAACGGAACGGGAATATCTTCCGGAGGTGCACTTCGCAACATTAGCGGCGCAAACTCATTCTCGGGAACAATTACGTTAGGTTCGGCATCTTCTGTTGCGGTTGATGCAGGAAGCTTGGCCTTAAGCGGAGTTATTAGCGGGGGAAGCAACAGCTTCACAAAGACTGGGCCTGAGACCCTCACCTTAAGCAATACGGCAACGGTCGGGAACTTTACTATATCTGCCGGTACAGTAGCTGCGGCAAGCAATACTATTAATGTGGGAGGAACTTGGAGTAACTCGGGAACGTTTACTCCAAGCACAAGCACGCTTACATTAACGGGTACATCTACATTTGCTGATACTACGTCGCTCTACAATCTCACGATAAATGGAGTAGGGATTACGGTTACGCTCGGGGCTACTTTGAACGTGAGCAATAACCTTACGATTACTGCGGGTACGTTGGATGTATCTGCATCAAACTATGCAATGAACATTGGTGGTAATTTCAGTAATGCAGGAACGCTTACTTCGCGATCTGGAACGACAACCTTTAATGGAACGAACCAAACTATTTTAGGGTCAGTAACATTTTATAATTTTGTAAAAACTGTCGTATCCGCTGCAACATTAACATTTGAGGCGGGATCAACGCAGACAATAAACGGAACGCTTACGCTGCAGGGCGCAGTTGGGCAACTATTAAGCTTAGTTTCTTCTGTTACGAATTCCGTATGGCATATTAACCCGATATCTTCACGAGTTGTTTCGTATTTGAATGTAAAAGACTCAACGAATGATGATGCGACAGAGATTGATTGTACGAATAACTGTACCGATTCGTTGAATAACACCAGGTGGTTATTCTCTATTCCTGATACTACTGATCCTACGGTTTCCACATTTAGCCCAGCAGACAATGCAACGGGAGTATCTCAAACGGCAAATCTTGTAATTACGTTTGATGAATCAGTAACTGCTGTGGCTGCCAAGAACTTAACAATCAAAAAAACATCTGATAATTCCACCGTAGAAACAATAGCTGTAACGGGAGGCCTTGTGTCGGGAAGCGGAAGTGCGACAATTACCGTAAACCCATCAACTACTCTTGATTTAAGTACTGAGTACTACATTCTTATTGATTCCGGTGCGTTCATTGATGGAGCTTCCAATGAATACGCGGGAATTGCGAGCACTACTACATGGAACTTTACTACTGCTGCATCTGATTCTACTGCCCCAACAGTTATAACTCTTGATCCAGAAGATGGTGAGACGGGCGTATCTCCGACAGCAAATCTTGTTATTACGTTTAGTGAAAATGTAAGCGCAGTTTCTGGCAAGAATATATACATTAAGAAGAATTCGGATGATTCTACGGTAGAAACTATCGCTGCGGACGCTTCGAAAGTAACAATAAGCGGAGACGAAGTAACTATTAATCCCGGAATTACACTTGACGATACTACTGCGTATTATGTGCTTATTGATTCCGGCGCGTTTATTGATGGAGCTAGCAATGCATATACCGGAATGAATTCTGATGAGAATTGGAATTTTACAACAGCGGATACAACAGCTCCTACTCTTTCTAGTGTGAATCCGGCTGATAACTCAACAGGAGTATCTGTAACCACGAACCTTGTACTTACATTTAATGAGGCAGTGACAAGGGTTTCGGGAAAATACGTTACGATTAGGAAGACTTCTGATAACAGTCTTGTTGAAGCAATCTTGGTAACGGGCAGTAATGTGTCAGGAAATGGAACTTCTATTATTACTTTGAACCCTGCTGTAACGCTTGATCAGAATGAAGGGTACTACATTACTATTAATTCCGGCGCGTTTATAGATGCTGCAAGTAACGAATACGCAGGGGTATCTAGTGCAACTGCTTGGAATTTTACAACAGCGGATACAACTCCCACTCCAACTCCTGATCCAAGCGCAACGCCGACTCCTGGCCCTACGAGCGACCCCACTCCAACACCTGATCCAACTCCGACAATCACCCCATGCTCATTCTGGGACATCTTGTGCTCAACTCCCACTCCAACTCCTGATCCAAGCGCAACGCCGACTCCTATAGTTCTCACTACTACCCCTACGCCAACCCCGCCAGTTAGTGTTGAGCAGAGGGTCACAAGGTTTATTACTGGTCTTTCTGGATTGAGTAGGGAAGATATCGTGAAGTTTGCTCAAGAGCAGGGACCTACTATTGCGGCAACTGCCGTTGGGGCAACAGTAGCTTCTAGTATTCCGCTTCTGGCAAATATTTTCCCGCAACTTGCAAATGTTCTTCAGTTCTTAGGAGCTGCGCTTTCGCTCCATCGCCGGAAGACTCGATGGGGAATTGTAGTTGATAGCGATCTTGGTCGGCCTATTGCTCATGCGGTTGTGCAAGTATTTGATGCAAAGTTTCATCAATTAAAAGACACGCAAGTAACAAATGCTGATGGGCAATTTGGATTCCTTCTGCCTCCCGGGAAATATTATGTTGTGGTTAATCAGCCCGGGTTCGTTTTCCCTGCACGTAAAAAACCTCCAACTGTGCTTCATTCCGGGGAGCGTATTTACTTGGGGGAAGAATTTGAGTGTGATGCTCGCGATCCGAATAAAATCCCGCGACTTATTGTGCCTATGGATCGTGAAGAGAAAACTCCACTCGCAAATATGTTGATTTGGAGATATGTAGAAAGATTCCTCGCATTTGTAGACGGGCTCGGAATTGTTCTCCTTATTGTGGGCGCAACTATTAACACGTTCTTCCTACTAACTGTTCCTGGTTACCTTAATATTTTGTTCGAAATTATTTATCTGCTGTTGTTTAGCGTGAAGATGTACATTTTAGTTTCTCATCAGCAAGGCCTTGGCGATGTTGTGGATGCAAAAACAAAATTACCGATCGATCTTGCAATTATGAGGTTGTATAACGCAAAAACAAATCGAATTGTTCAAACAAGAGTAACGAATATTCATGGTAAATTCTTCGTATTAGTACCAAAGGGTATATACACCGCGTCTGTTTCTAAGCAAGGGTACAAAACGATTACACAAGAAAATCTTTCTATCTCTGGAAAGAAATCTCAAGCACTGGAACTTCATTTCAAGCTTGAACAAGAGGGTGCAAAAAAAGAAGAAGTAGTATTTCCGAATATTGAAGACACAGAAAACATCGCGGTACTAAAAAATAATTCCAACGGAATACAACTTCCTGGCAAGAAAAATAAAATTTAAAAATTATTTTTCAAAAATTTATTTATTTTTTTATTTGTGCACAGCATGAAATATTTTTCTTTGTGTTACACTAGAGTTTCAAGTTACGAATTGAACATTTAAAAAATTAAAATAACAAGGAGAATTCCAATGGATGAAATGAGGGATACGCATATTCCTCCATCCGGAGGAATATCTAACGATCAAATTGCTGTAGCAATTATGCTGTTGAATCAGAATGTTAAAGCTATTAAAGACCAGCTTTCTTCTCGGGACCATGTAGTATCTTCGGATCGGCCGAGAAAGTATTTCAAGAAAAAGATTGTAGCTCCGCCAACGACAAAGCTTTCCACTGTTTTTGTTTCTGATGATAGGGACCCGCACATTGGCAGCTCTGACGGAGTAAGCGTTCTTGAAGTAGAATTGGGCTTTGTGTGTTTTCATCGTCAAATGAAATTCAGACAAGTGCTTCATGCGTTTACGAGAGGGGTGCTTGTTCAGGGGAAGTCTCTTCAAATTCAGAACGGATGCGGGAGGGATCATCTTGAGGCTCTGCTTTTGCAAAATCCAGAAATCGTAGAACAGTGCAGAGCGATTGTTTGCGTAGGAGAGTCTAAGACCTTAGCTGATGGCACCCTTCGCGTACCTTGTTTGGATTCGAAAGGAGCGTTCTTTTTTCCTGCAACGAATGTATGGTCTGAAGATGTGTGGTTTATGGGAATTGTGAGGCCGATTGTTCGATCAAGTGAAGAACATTCAGTTCCTCTTGAATTGCTTCATCTCTATGAACAGACATACGTTCCTTTTGCGCCGGATATAGAATCTCCCAAAACAGTTGTTCCTTGTAAGGTTGATACTGTCGTTGCTTGTGGCGATGATACGAAAACAACCGAAAACTTACCTTAATCTCCCCCTTCGCTACGCGTGGCGTATTGAAAGGGGAGTTTTTTCTTGTCAGAAAAAGTTGACATATTTATTGAAAAGAGTATTTTAATGTCAGTGTTCTTTGACAGATTTTAGGGAAAAGCGAAGCAGTGTGCTTTGTTTTACATATTTCAAACGGTACGGAAAAGTAAGAGGTGTCATGATGACTGGATTAATGCTAGCCGTGGAAGCTGTAAAAGCATTGGAGGTGGGGAGAAGGAAACGGCGTCGGCGACGTAAGAATCAGGAGAGGTTTGAGTCCAGTTTGGTGTTAATGGGACTCAAGAAGCCTCGCAAGTCGACCCTGCTCTCGTAACACTGCTAAGGGCATGTTCTTTTTTGAGCACATGAGCCATGTACAGAATTATCTGTCATGGCTCTCTTTTTTTATGTATACTTAAATTTATGAAACGAACAGAATCCAAACAAGAGGGATTATATACGCCGCTTGCTGCTCGTTTACGGCCCAAAACTCTGGACGATTTTCGTGGCCATGTGGAAGTGTTGGGAAAAGGAAAATCACTTCGGCGAGCCATTGAGCGCGGCGCTGTTGGGTCGTTGATTCTATGGGGGCCGCCAGGGGTTGGAAAGACTACGCTTGCTGAGCTTATTGCGCGCAATATGAGTGCTGCTATCGAGCGAGTAAGTGCGGTAACGGCAGGAGTAAAAGACCTACGCGACGTACTTGCTCGTGCAGCGGAGTGGAGAAAGATACAAAAACCTACCGTGCTGATTGTGGATGAAATTCATCGGTTCAATAAAAGCCAGCAAGATGTTCTGCTGCCTGCCGTTGAGGAGGGGCTTGTTATTATGATTGGCGCTACTACGGAAAACCCGTATTTCGAAGTAGTCTCTGCGTTGTTATCTCGCGCACAGGTAGTGCGAATGGAAATACTGAAAGACAAAGATATGAAGACAATACTGAAGCGCGCAGAGGCAGAATATCCAATGCTTCATATATTACCTGATGCAATAGATGCAATTGTGAAGCGCGCTGGGGGCGATGCACGCCGTGCGCTTAATATATTGGAGCGTGCAACAGGCGGTAAGAAGCGAGGCGATATATCTGCTGCTGACGTAGAGTCTGCTGCGCATGGCAGCGCGATTCATTACGATAAAACGGGAGACATTCATTACGATACAATTTCCGCTTTTATTAAAAGCTTAAGAGGGTCCGATGCTGATGCGGCGCTGTTTTATTTGTTTCGCATGTTGGCCGCGGGGGAAGATCCAAAGTTTATAGTTCGTCGGATGTTTATATTTGCCTCCGAAGATATTGGGAATGCAGATCCCCATGCGCTTATGGTGGCATCTGCTGCAGGGCATGGGCTTGAATGGGTGGGATTGCCGGAAGCGGAATATATACTTGCGCATGCTGCGTGCTATTTAGCAGCAGCGCCAAAAAGCGATAGTGTGAAAAATGCGATGTATGCGGTAAAAAACGACGTTGCACTTCATGGGAATGATACTCCTCCCGGGCACATTACAAACGCTCCTATTGAAGGGATGAAAACGCACGGAAGAGGGGTTGGGTATAAAAATCCTCACGAGTTTCCTTCGCATGTAGCGCCCCAGCAGTATCGTCCATCTTCCGTTCAGTCGCACATATATTACATTCCTGGCGAGGAAGGCTTTGAAAAGGAGGTAAAACGCAGGATAGAGGCTGCTCGCAAGGTGATATACGGGGAATAAAATCTGTGTATACTAACCTAATATGGCAGATAATAAGTACAATCATGCAGAAATAGAGCAAAAATGGCAGAAGATTTGGGCTGAAAAAAAAGCGTTTGAAACTCCGGAAATTGCATCTGAAAAAAAGTGTTACGTGCTCGATATGTTCCCGTATCCTTCTGGCGATGGGCTTCATGTTGGGCACCCGAAAGGGTACATTGCAACGGATGTGTATGCCCGTATGAAGATGATGCAGGGGTATGACGTGCTCCACCCAATGGGTTGGGATGCGTTTGGTCTTCCTGCAGAAAATTACGCAATTAAAAATAAAGTGCATCCGAAAGTTGCAGTTGAGAAAAATATTGCGCGGTTTAAGGATCAGCTTTCGAAGATTGGATTTACGTATGATTGGAATCGGGAAATAAATACGACAGATCCGGAATACTATAGATGGACGCAGTGGATTTTTTTACAGCTATATAAAAAAGGATTGGCATACGAATCGTTTGAACCGATTAACTGGTGCCCTTCCTGCCAAACAGGGCTTGCGAATGAAGACTTGGAGCAGGGAAAGTGTGAACGATGCGGATCTGTCGTAGAAAAGCGCCCCATGCGGCAATGGATGTTGAAGATTACGGAGTATGCGGATAAGCTTTTGCGCGGGCTTCCGGATTTGCAGTGGCCGGAATCTATTAAGGAAAGTCAGCGGAATTGGATTGGAAAAAGCGAAGGTGCGGAAATTAGCTTTCCTATTATATTTGATTCAATGGGTGCCAAAGAGGGATTGATTCCTGTATTTACCACGCGGCCAGATACACTATTTGGCGCAACGTACCTTGTGTTATCTCCAGAACACCCATGGGTGCAGCTTGCGATAGATGATGATCATGATGTGCTTGCTAATAAGGAAGAGGTGCGTGCATATATAAAGCGTGCAAGCGAGAAAACAGAGATAGATCGAACCGATGCTACAAAAGAAAAAACAGGCGTAGCGGTGCAAGGTGTTATGGCAAAAAATCCTGCAACCGGAAAAGAAATTCCTGTATGGGTGGCCGATTATGTATTTGCTGATTATGGCACGGGCGCAATCATGGCAGTACCTGCTCACGATGAGCGAGATAAGCAATTTGCAGAAAAGTTTGGACTACCAATTATTTCTGTTGTGGGAGAAGATGATGTTCTCGTTGATTCTGGGGAATATACAGGGATGCGACCTGCGGCAGCTAGAGAAAAAATCACAGAAGCGTTTGGAAAGAAGGCAACGCAATACAAGCTCCGCGATTGGGTGTTTTCTAGGCAGCGATACTGGGGTGAGCCAATTCCGATCATTCATTGCGAAAAGGACGGCGTTGTTCCTGTCCCTGAAAGTGATCTGCCTGTTCGGCTTCCAGAAGTTGAAATGTATGAGCCTACGGGAACCGGGGAGTCTCCGCTTGCTGGTATAGAAGAGTGGGTGCATGTGTTGTGCCCAACCTGCGGAGGCCCAGCAAAGCGCGAAACAAATACAATGCCTCAATGGGCTGGATCAAGCTGGTATTACATGAGGTATATTGATCCGAAGAATTCAAAGGAATTCGTTTCTCTGGAAAAAGAAAAATCTTGGATGCCTATTGATGTATACGTGGGCGGTGCAGAGCATGCAACTCGGCATTTGATTTATGCGCGCTTCTGGCACATTGTGCTGCATGAAATGGGGCATGTGAGTACTCTAGAACCATTTCATACGCTTGAACACGTAGGGCTTATTCTAGCTGAGGATGGAAAGAAAATGAGCAAGCGATGGGGCAATGTGGTAAATCCGGATGATATTGTTGCGTCTGCCGGAGCTGATACGTTGCGGTTGTATGAAATGTTTATGGGGCCGTTTAATCAAGCGGTTGCGTGGAGTACGGCAGGCATGCAGGGTCCGCGAAGATTTATTGAGCGAGTGTGGAGAATGGGTACTGCGGGCGCAATATCGGGTACAGCGCAAGATTCGGAAGGGGTAATTGTAGCGCTTCATAAGACTATTTCTCGGGTAACAACCGACACGCAGTCATTCCGATTTAATACGGCTGTTTCTTCTCTTATGGAGTGCTTGAATGCAATGGAGAAAGAAAAAAGCATATCGAAAAAAACATTCGAAACATTTTTATTATTACTTGCTCCGTATGCTCCCCATGTAGCAGAAGAGTTATGGGAGTATCTTGGGAATACTTCGCTTATATCGCGTAGTTCGTGGCCAGAATTTGATGCGAGCCTTGTAGTGGAAAAAACAGTTTCTATTGCCGTGCAGGTCAATGGAAAAGTTCGCGGAGAGTTATCTGTTGATCCTGCTGCTGCCCAAGCGGAAGTAGAAAGCGCTGCTCGTGCGCTTGAGAATGTGGAAAAATACCTGGAGGGAAAAACGGAGAAAAAAGTTATCTACGTTCCTGGCCGATTGATTAACTTTGTCTGCATTTAAGTAGTATCATTGAAGGGTATGCATATACCCCGTGCTACTATTCGAATTCGCCGGAAAATCCTTCCGCTTGCATGGCTTTTTGAGCTCGGAAGGCTTGCTATTATTACGCTCCTGATAAGCGTGGCTGGCATTGGAATTGTTCGATATGTACAGCATTCTTCTGAAGTTTCCGCGCTTGAGTTTACCCAAAGAATTGTTGGAGAGTTGGGCGCTGCAGAGGGCGTTCTTAGTGTTGCAGTTGCAGATATGCAGCGCGATGGTCGGCAAGATATTGTATCTGCCGGAAGGGACGGAGTGAATGTGTATATCCGGCAAGGAAACGGAACGTTTAAAAAGAAGATTATTGACGAGGTCCGGGGAGAACGCATTATTATCCGAGATTTTAATAAAGATGGATTGCAGGACATGCTGGTGAGCGTTGATGCAAACCCGAGCGTAAAACTGTATCTAAATAATGGAGATACGGAATTTTCAAAAACCTGGATAGGAACCGGTTCCCGTGCTGCAATTGCGGCAGGCGATATTGATGGCGATGGCGCTGTGGATATTGTCACTTCTACAGAGCAGGGCGGAGAATTTGTTCTGCAGCGATGGATGAATAACGGAACGGGAACATTTACGGCAACTACGCTTGCCACAAATACGGGAGTGCGTGCGATTGCTATTGCGGATATTAACGACAACCGTTACCAGGATATTATTATTGGGGGAAGCCAAGGGCTTCAGCATTACGATACTTCCAATGGATATTCTTGGAGTCGAGCAGATATTGATGATACTGATCAAACGACGTTTTCTACTATTTCTGTTGGCGATGTGAACGGTGATAGTGATACAGACATTGTGATAGGCGATCAGTCTAGCGATACGGTTGCGTATTACCGCCATCTCCAGCATTCATCGTTTGAACGAATTGAGGTCTCAACTGATACGGATGCTGCCGCAACACACATCATCGACTTTAATGAGGATGGGTATACGGATATTATTGCAACGTCTCAGGACGAAGATAGTGTGTACTGGTTTCAAAATGACGGAAAAGATTCTTTTACAAGGCACACTATTGCAACAAACCTTCAAAGCGTATTTGGGTTTTTTGCTTCAGATATTGATGGGGATAATGATTTTGACTTTGTAGCAGGTGACCACTTCCGCGGGACGATTTATTGGTATGAGAGAACTCACGCCAAGCCAACTGCAAGCGCTCCTTCTGAAATTGCACAGATGACTGACGGTTCGGGCAGGATTATATTTACAACTTCAGTTGCTCAGCAGGATTCGTTTCGAACAAGTCTGCGGGTTCAATATTCGCTTGATGGGACTACTTGGTATAAGGCATACATTTCTAATGCAAAAACAGATAAAGGGAAAATAGATGTTAATCACGATAATGCCTATCAGATCGGAACAAGTAATCCGATTGATACAGACATCTATTCGGCGGTAAAACTTACCTTAACGTGGGATACGAAATCTACAAAAAATTTAGGAAATCCGATCGTGAGCGATCTTTCCAATGTTCGTATTCGCCTTACTCCGAAAGATTCTGTGGGGCTTGGGGTTGCTACTTCTAGTCAGGATTTGCGAATTGATAACGGGGCACCTCGGGTGAGTGGTGGACTTACGGCAACGAGCTCAAACAATGGTTCTGTGGAGTTGTCTTGGAGTAAACCGCAGGACAGGTCATCGATTTCGTATCGAGTGTACTACGGGACAGACTCTGAAGATGTGCGCAATCAAAGTTCCCATGCTTGGGACGACTCGAACGATGCGCCTTTAAATGAAAGTGACACAACAAGTACGACTATTACCGGGCTTTCTTCTGGGAGCGAGTATACATTTAAGCTTGTTGCAAAGGATAGTTTTGGAAATGAAAGCGCATGGCCGTCTACATCGATGACGGCAACATCATCCTCTGCTGGGGAAAGTCCTACGCCAACAGTAAGCCCTACTCCTACGGGGAGCCCGGACTTAGGTGCTATTGTAGGTGAAAATTCAACGCCTAGCCCCACCCCTGTTCCGACCATTCAATCAAGGCCGCCTATTGCTGATGCGGGGCCTAATCAAATTGTGAACCCTTCTGCGCTTGTTATTCTCGATGGGTCTGCTTCGAGCGATTTTGGGGGCGGCAGCGTTTCGTATATATGGAAGCAGCTGGCGGGCCCAGGGGTGGAATTACTTTCTGATCGCACCGCAACTCCATCGTTTTCTGCCGGTGCGGATGGGGGAACATATATTTTTCAGCTTACAGTGAAAGATACCCTAGGTGCTTCTGCGCTCGATTTAGTTACTGTTTCTGTGAAGCCTCTACCAGAAGTTTCTGCCGCCCCTATTGTAAGCAGTGCTCCGCTCGCATCTGTTGTGCCGAATGCCCTTGTAGAGCAGCGGTCGGAATTTTCGCTTATTGCTTCAGGATTTTTGAAACCTATAAATACGTTTTTGTTTATTGTCGCACTTATCCTAACTTCCTTTTCTGTAGTAGAGAGGGTTATGCATGGGCTTTCCTCTGGATCTAGGGGCGGTGCACGGGCTTTGGGCTTTGATGCAAGCGCTTCGCATGGCAAAGTTGCTCATTATAAGACGGGTGTCCCAATTGCGGGCGCTCAAGTGATGATATATGGTCCGGACGGAAAACTTCGGTCCACGGAGCGCACAAATGAAAAAGGGGAGTTTCCTTCTTCCCTGCCCGTTGGCGAGTATACGTTTGGGGTACATGCGCCAGGATTTATTTTTTCGACCAGTGCTTCCGCAACCGTAAAGCCATCAAAGGGGATTGTGTACACGGGGGGTAAAGTTTCCATAACAGACCCCTCAAAACCGATCTCTCTTATTATTCCAATGAAGCCTTCTCGGCAAGAAGTTACCTCTCTCGCGTCTAGCGGTATTCATCTGTGGCAGTTAATACAGTGGTTTACTCGAATTATTTCTTGGCCAATATTTATTGTGGGGTCTCTTTGTAATACGGTGCTCGTATTTTTGGAGCCAGGGTTTCTCTTGCTGGGGTTAGAGGTTATGTATGTGGTTTTGATTATCGTGAAATTGGTACTTGAGGTGCGTGTCGGCCCAGCCTACGGCCTTGTTCGCAACGCAATAACTCATATTCCTTTAGACTTGGCTATTGTGCGGCTATTTGATCAATCTACGAATCGACTCGTGATGACTCGTATTGCAAATGCAGAGGGGAAGTTTTTCGCCCTTCCGTCTTCCGGTACGTATATGATATCTGTAACAAAGCCAGGGTACGCGCCTTTTTCTCGAGAGAATGTTGTGATTAATTCGGGTAGTGATTCCGTGTTGCAAATAACAGCAGACTTAATGCCATTGGTTCCTTTGGCTGGGGATAGGCTCGCAAGCGTACAGACGGGCGTTATTTGAGCAGAAAAAAGAAGGGCTGGAATTTTTTTCGTAACAATGCTACAAACATACCTATGCAAGCAATTATCTTAATGGCGGGGAAGGGCACCCGCATGGCAAAGTACTATGAAGGCCCAAAGCAATTATTGCCTGTTGCAGGCAAGCCGGTGGTTCACTATCTCTTAGATAGTTTGCCTTCTGAAATAACGGAACTTATTTTTATTGTTGGCGGTCCGCACGAAGAAAAGATTCGCACTCATTTTGCGAGCGGAGAATATAACGGCAGACCGATTACGTTTATTCGCCAAGATGAGCAGCTGGGCTTGCCCCATGCGTTTGGCATGGCAAAAGATGTTATTCGCGATAAATGGTTTGGAAGCGTTGCGGATGATATTTTTGATCCAGTTGCAATTCAAAAGCTC
>CAYPSL010000005.1:0-1364 GCA_964413615.1 uncultured Candidatus Saccharibacteria bacterium
CTTTAATAGCTTCATCTCTCCCCTGTCTCATGCGAATACGGGTTTCTTCGGCTTTTGCATGAAGGGCTTTGATTGTTTGGTTACGCACTTCTTCGGTGAGGGATGGAAATGCCAATCGAATATTGGAGCCGTCTACTGTGGGCATGACGCCGATATTTGCTTCGGAAATTGCCTTTTGAATAGCGGGAACGGAATTTTTATCCCAAGGAGAAATTAAAATCGTGCGCGCATCGAGGCTGGAAACTGACGCTAAGCCTTTAATAGGATTGCGAGAACCGTATACTTCTACTGAAATAGAATCTACAATATTCGGCGTCACTCTTCCGGATCTGAGCCCTGATATTTCTTTTGCGAACCATTCTAATGCTTCGTTTTTTGCTTCAGTAAAAATATGTTCTGCTTGTGCAATAGGCATAGGGAAAAATAATAATAAATCTACTTTGTAGTATTTCTTAATTGCGCTAGTGACGCAAGGAGAATATCCGCAGCTAGTTTTATGTTTCCTCCTGGAAAGGAGGCTGTCTTATGGTAGTCTCGCAGTCGCATCGATACCCGAAAGAGGTCAGCGTTTGCTCTGCCGGCGAGCGCCATTTCGTGGATGAGGCGAGATACTTCGTCTAGTTCTTCTTCGGAAAAAGGGCCTGCAGGGCGCAGTGAAGCAAGCTTGAGGATGGATTCGTCTATATTTATAGAAGCGCGTTCTGGCGATAGTGAGCTTACAAATAGTACGTTGCATCGGGATCTAATTGTTGGAAGTACGCTTCTCTTGCTAGGGGCGCAAAGTAAAAACCTGCTGCTTGCAGTTGGCTCCTCTAATGTTTTGAGTAAGGCATTGGCTGCTGCCGGAAGAATATATTCTGCGTGAGGGATACATATCATTCGCTTGGCGGAAGTGTTTGTAAGAGTTGTCCGTAAGAGCGCTATATCTTTCACGCTGATTCTGTTTTTTTCTCCTGTAATGCTGATAGTGTCAGGGTTTGATCCTCCGTCTGATAGTTTACATGCCCTGCACGTTCCGCATGGAGATGGTGATTTTGTTTCGCATACAGCGGCACGTTTCGCAAAATTACATAGGTCTTCAATAAATGCTTGAGAGTGCGAAATAATAAGAAGCGGCTGTTGCGCACCACTTGCCGCTGCCCATGCACCGACCTTCTCTTTAATAGTATTTTCTTGCGGCATTATTTACGTTTTGCCAAGTAGTAGAGAAGTGGCGGAGCAACGAATAGTGAAGAATATACCCCTGTAATAACTCCGATTGTAAGCGCAACGATGAACCACCTGATAGATGACCCTCCAAAAGCGAGCACGGCAACGAGTGTAATAAGTACGGTGAATGATGCGTTTAAGCTTCTACCGAGTGT
>CAYPSL010000005.1:1464-27484 GCA_964413615.1 uncultured Candidatus Saccharibacteria bacterium
CGGCAACGAGTGTAATAAGTACGGTGAATGATGCGTTTAAGCTTCTACCGAGTGTGAGGACGAGGGCTCGATCGAGCGTTTCCAGCAGGCTCTTCCCGCGAGCCATGATCCATTCGGAGCGGAGGCGGTCAAAAATTACGATCGTATCATTTACGGAATATCCCAATATAGCGAGTTGAGCTGTTACAAACAGAGTATCTACAGGAATGTTCCAAAGCTTTCCAAATATTGAGAAAAATGCAGTCACTAGGAACAAATCATGAACAAGCGCATAAATAGCGGCAAGTCCCAGCTTCCATGGAGAGATAAATCCTCCTACTGTTTTGAATGTATGTGCCAAGTACACAATCAAGATGCCAAGTACGATAAGAACTGCATAGATTGATTTTGTTCGGAGTTCTTTGCCGATGGTCGGCCCTACAGATTCAAAGCTTCGTTCACTTCCTGTCATTAATTCTTTTTCTTTTAGGAAGGCAATCACGTCTTTGTGGGCATTATCGTCGAGTACGGGGGTGCGAATAATGATAGTTCCATCTTGAGTGCCTTGCGCAGTTACGGGCATGGAGAATTTTTCCGTCAGGGAATCTTGTACTTGGCGCGCTTTGTCTGCGTTTCCTTCTACTTCTAGTAAGGATCCTCCCACAAAATCAACTCCCCACACTGGCGGGAATATGATTGTAATGGCAATGCTTGCCATAATGGTAAGCGCGGAAATCCACATCCATAGTTTTGGGTTTTTTATCATAGAAGCCATTTTTTATGAGTTACAGGAAACGAGAACAGAAAACTTAGCATTCCTCGACTTACAGTAATTGCGGTAAAAAGCGAGAGGATAATACCTAAGCAGAACGTAACAGCAAACCCTCGAACGATAGAGGTGCCAAATGCATATAGTACGACTCCGGTAAGCAAGCTCGATACGTTAGACGCATTAATAGAGCTCCAGGCAGCAATGAACCCATCTTTCAGTGCGAATGGAATTGTTTTTCCGCTTTTAATATTTTCTCGAAAGCGTTCAAAAATTAAAATATTTGCATCAACGGCCATTCCGATAGACATGATAAATCCGGCGATGCCAGCAAGTGTAAGCGTGACGGGGATTAATTTCATAATTGCTAAAAATAGCACGGTGTATATAACGAGTGCGATTGATGCAACAAGCCCAGGCAGCCGGTAGTAGAAAATCATCCATACGACGACTGCAAGCAAGCCAACCGTGCCTGCAAAGAGGCTTTTTGTAATTGCAGTCTGTCCAAGGCTGGGGCCCACGATACTTTGGCCGATAAGTTCAATGGGTACGGGTAGGGCGCCAGAGTTTAATCCGCGTACTACTTCTTTTGCTTCATCAAGACTATAGCTGCCGGTGATAATTGCTTTGCCGTTTGTAATTTCTGTATTTACGACAGGGATTTGGATCGGCACTCCGTCAAGGTAGATTGCAATGCGCTTGCCAATATTTTCTTTCGTAAGCTCTGCAAATAGTTTTGTGCCCTCGCTATCGAATTCTAAGGAAATTTGTGGAATGCCTGTTATTTGGTCGAACTCTACGTTCGCTCGCTTAAGATTCTTTCCGGTAAGTCCGGTTGGTATAAAGAGCTTGTCTTGTAGGTTGGGGTCATCCGTTGCGAGCTGTGCGTCTAAATCAAACTCAGGGTTTTGTTTGCGAAAATCAAGTGTCGGTGTTTGGCCGATGAGGCGCTTTGCTTCTTCTGGGTCCTGAATGCCGGCAAGTTCAACAATAACGCGGTACTCTTCCCCTACTCGGTTTGTTTGAATAACAGGTTCTGAAACTCCAAAAGAATTTACCCTCCGCTCAATAACGTCTCTCACCCCTGCGAGGGATTCTTCAGGTGCTTGGCCGCTTGCAGCATCTACTTTTGCACGATATACAAGCCGCGTGCCCCCACGCAAATCAAGGCCGAGCTTCATATCAAGGCTACGGGTAAACGAGCCGATTTTTATAGATGGATGCTGCGGACTTGCTACCCAGCCGGCGAGTCCCACTACAACAAGGAGAACAAAACCCCATATAAGCTGTCGTTTCATGCTGCGTTGCATATGGTGTTATTTGTACCGTGATTTACAGATTCTCTGCAAATGCCTTGAGCGCCAGGTAATTTTTGCCGGGATCCTCCTTTGGTTCTAGTACTGCATATACGTCATTCCTATTTTGAAACAGCTGTAAGAATTCTCGTGTTTGTTCTTTGTTTGGGAATGTTTCTTGTGCAAAGTCTGCATCCGTAATTCCGTCATGGGAATCCGTTCCATTATACGGAGGAGTAATAACGTTGAGGTGAAGGAGTTTTGTTTGAGCTGCGGTGCGCCGTGAAAAATCTAAAACTTTCTCCCATGCGGCTTCTAGCGAATCTTCTTCAACGAGCGCATGGGTGCCTGTGTGGGAAATATCGTTTGCAAGAAAATTTCCTTGAGCCCCTAGAGCTTCAAGCGTTGAAAGCGGAGTATTACCTGGGTCGTACGCATCCTCTCGGTTCGTTTCTCGGCTCGCTTCCCGGGCAGTAATAGATTCTATGGTTAGTAAAACTCCCTTTTCCTGCGCGTATGCGCCAAGCTCTTGAGCAGCAGAAAGGAGTAGATTTTTTGCCGTATCTGCTGGTGTTATTGCGTTAGGCAACATTTTTTGTTCCCACTCGGTAAAGTTGATTGTTTCAATTGCCTGTGCCCCAGGGTGAACATTTACATATACACACCCGATAACGGATCCGATATCGATCGTTTTTTTTATTTGCTCAATAGTAGTGTTTCGAATATGCGAATCTTGGGTCGCAAGGTTTGTTTTTATGGTTCCATCTACAACCCCCCAATGGTGAAGCCCCATGGCTACGCCTTCTTTCTGGAGCCAGGCAATCATGTCGGTATATTCTTCGTGTTTATTTACGTTAAACCATATCTCGCACATGCGTGCGCCAAGGTCGGTCGCAATTGCCTGCCCTTCCGGAAAATTTTTCGGCCCCGTTTTAAATCCGAGAATCATTTTTGAGGAATACGGGAAAGATCCCCGTTAATAATTACAGGCTGAACGGCTTCTATTTCCGTTTGGTAGTACGGGATATCTGGAATCGGGTTATAGAGAAAGACTTTTTGGTTTAGTACATGAGCAAACCCAATTTCCATAAGGGTATTGCCACCGATATAGTTTTTTACTCCGTTTTTATCGAGGTTTAACACAAGTACCGCATCTCCGCCTTGCATAGCGTTCCAAAATTCTCGAATGGCATCCATGTTGTTTTTCTGGTGGATTTTAATAACCTCTTTTTCTTCATCGGTTTTTCCGATAAATGCTTTGTGAAGGTCTGTTACATATGCTTTATGTCCCATCGCGTTCAGCTGGTCGCGAACCTCAAGCATCTTCTCCGTATATTGCATGCTGCCAATAATTCCGATTTTCATATATTACGATTCGTCTAAAATAATTCTCTTTTCGAATTTGCCGCGGTTGATAGCTTTTTTCTCTTTTATCTGGTTAATTTCCTCTTTATTAAAGTGCCTATAATCAGCAATTGCTCCTAATACCTCCAGTATATCAGCTATTTCCTCCATATCTTCTGTTTCGTTAAATTCTTCCACTTCTTCACGGAGCTTTTCTTTGAGCTTGAGCCAATACTCTTCTTCTTTTGCGCGATGAATAATCGGAATTCCTCCCTTTGAGCGGATATATTCAGGAATATTATCCCGCACCAACTTGTTGTACTTTGTAGTGGTCGCTTCCACTTCGTTGATATTTTTTCCAAGCCGTGTGAGGCAAATATCGCGGAAGTAAATTGCCCCAAGGCGTCGCAACGCTTCTATGCTTATTCCTTCTGAATACGCGTAGTCTTTTAGGTGGATATCGTACGCCGGGTGGAAGGTAAGCTCATGTTCGAAATAATAGAATACGGATTCTTGGATATCGTACGCAGTATCCATGTCTAGGTTTTCATTACAGAACCGAAGCATCGCATCTTGATGCTGGTTAATATATTCTTTGAGGCCGCTGCCAGTAAGCAAAGCTTCCCCCTCCGGGGTAAGCGCAATAGGTGAAAACGATTTCGTGTATCCGGACAGTTTCCCTTCGAGGGCAGAAAACCGTTCTCGAACATTTTTTAGGTCAGGCTTTAATTCTTTCTCTACAGTTTTTTCTAGCGTATCGAGCGTTTGGAGTTTGCGGCCAATGTACAAAAGTACAGCTACAATGCTTGGGAGACCGATTGATACGATTAATCGATTTAAAACAGTTAGGGTATCCATTGCTTCTAGTATATCCCAACTTTTTGCTTGACGTAACCTTTTTGTTCGTGTCTAAACGCTAGAGATTTTCAGCTTCGTGAAGCTCTTTTTTGATAATGGTATAGGAATCGTCAAAGATGAATTCCCCAGTAAACTTCTTTCCTGCAAGGAATAACGGGAACCAATACTCATCGTCCGGCCACATAGATTCAAAAGGAATGTTTGATAGTTTAAACCAAGCAGGTTCCATTTCCTCTGTTTCAGTGATTGTTCCTGTGAATGTTGTAGCGCGGAATATATGTACTTGCCATATATCCTCTTCGCTCGGGAGCGTAAAGTCTATCACGCCCATTTTTTCTATATCTGGAACAGTGAGCCCAACTTCTTCCAGTACTTCTCGCTTTGTCGCATCCTCAATACTTTCCCCCTCTTCTACCTTCCCGCCAAACCCGTTCCACTTCCCCATTCCTTTTCCGCGTTTTGCTTTTCCGAGCAAGACGCGATCGCCTTGATGAATGATGCAAAGAGTGAGGAGCTTTTTCATAAAATAGCCTGAAAGAAAAATCGTACTAATGCTTCGTACTGGCTTCGGATAGTTTCGTTCTCAATTGTATTGCTTTCATTTCCTTCTGTTGGGCGGACGTTAATCATCGACGTAAACGTAATTTCTTTTGTATCTGTAATAATTCCCCCGCCCCATACGTTCTCGTGTTCTGATCCCGATTCAAGAAGAATAATTTCCGATTCCCGATGTATAGATGCTCCTGCAGAACAAATCTTTTTCTTCAAATCAATCACCGCTTTAATGTACGAACCATGCGCTTCCTGGAGTTTTTCTATTTCTTCTTTCGTAAATGGCTCCGTTTTTGTGAGGATCATATCTACGCCCCATGGCACTTCTTAAACTTTTTCCCTGATCCGCATGGGCATGGGTCGTTTCTTCCTACATCTTTATATGGATTATGGAGCGTTCCATCTACCGAAGATTCTTGGGGTTGAGATGGGGCCGGTGTTGGTGCGGGTGAAGATGTGCCGCTTTCTGCGAGCTGGTGAACGTCTGCTGCTTCTGCATGCTGGGCTACACCTTCCTGCTGTTCTTGGCGGACTGCTTCAGCACGAAGAACGGTATCAAGGAGCGATGCTTTAATAGTACCGAGTAATTCTTGGAATAACCGATGGCTTTCCTTTTGATATTCCACAAGCGGATCGCGCTGGCCATATCCGCGAAGGCCGATTCCTGTGCGAAGGTAGTCCATCGTATCGAGGTGATCCATCCAGAGCATATCGATAGAACGGAGCGCAGCTGCACGCTCGAGCTGGTTCATGGTTTCTTCTCCTAGTGTTTGCTGTTTTTGTGCAATGCGGCTTGTGATCATGTCTGTAACTGCGCTAATGACGGCATTGCGCGCTTCGTCCGGACCTGCGGGAATATGTTCTGCAATTTGTTTTTCGAGTTCGCTTGTGATTTCTTGCAGTGGAAGGCCGAGCGCCGCATGGAGTGATTCTGAAATTTCTTTCGTATTCCACTCAGATTCAATTGAGCTTGCCGTATGCGCAGTTACGAGCAGTGTTCCCTGTTCTTGTGCTAATTCTAGTACTCGTTCATGGAGAGAGATAGCATCCATGTTCGGCTCTTTCCATGTTCCTGATTCCAGTAGTGCGCGGCGCAATGTATAGATTGCATTACGCTGCTTATTAAGTACGTTATCGTAGGAAAGTACTTGCTTACGCATGTCGAAGTAGTAGCCTTCTACTCTCTCTTGTGCGCCTTCGAGGGCGCGAGTTACCATGCTGTTTTCAATTGGTTCATTCTCCGGAATATTCAGCCGTTCCATAAGCCCTTTAATGCGTGACCCGCCGAATACGCGCATGACGTCGTCTTCCATGCTTACATAAAATTGTGTTTCTCCCGGGTCGCCCTGGCGGCCGGATCGTCCGCGGAGCTGATTGTCGATACGGCGAGCTTCATGGCGTTCTGTTCCGAGCACTGCTAGCCCTCCCAGCCCTGCAACGCCTTCGCCTAATTTAATGTCTGTACCTCGTCCTGCCATGTTGGTAGAAATAGTAACGGCGCCCTTTTGTCCTGCCTGCGATACAATTTCAGCTTCACGCGCATGCTGCTTGGCATTTAATACTTCATGGGGAATTCCTTTTATCTTGAGGAGCTGAGAAATGTATTCTGATTTTTCAATCGCAATAGTTCCAACCAGCACTGGTTGGCCTTTTTCGTGTTTTTCTTTAATCGTTTCAACCAATGCTTCAAATTTTGCTTTTTCATTAATGTACACGCGGTCGGATCGATCCACTCGAACCATTTTTTGATTCGTTGGAATCACAACTACGTCTAAGTTGTATACTTGTTCGAATTCTTCTGCGGAGGTAATCGCCGTTCCGGTCATGCCGCCGATATGCTGGTACAAGCGGAAAAAGTTTTGGAACGTAATAGACGCAAGCGTACGGCTTTCCTGTTGAACAGCAACGCGCTCTTTTGCTTCCAGTGCTTGGTGCAAGCCTTCTGAATATCGCCTGCCTTCCATGAGGCGCCCGGTAAACTCATCAACGATTACAACTTTGCCTTCCTGAACGATGTAATCTTTATCGCGATGGTAGAGCGTATGTGCACGCAATGCTTGTTCTAAGTGATGCACAAACCGGATTCCTTTTTCTGCATACATGTTTTCAATCCCGAGCTGCTGTTCTACGAATGTAGTACCGGCATCAGTAAGCGTTGCAGATTTGCGCTTTTCGTCGATATTGTAATGTTCATTTTCTTTTAAAGTAGGTACTAATCGAGAGAATTGGTCATACAGGCTGGTAGAGTCTGCATCCGGAGCGGATATGATGAGCGGAGTGCGGGCTTCATCGATTAAAATGCTGTCTACTTCGTCTACGAGCGCATAGTACAGGCCGCGCTGCGCAAGCTGGTTCAAGTTTTGCGCCATATTATCGCGAAGGTAATCAAATCCGAATTCATTATTTGTTCCGTAGGTAATATCGGCTGCATATGCTGCACGCTTTTCCTCTGGATTTTGGCCAGATAAAATAATGCCAACGGTAAGGCCGAAGAATTCAAAAATCGGACGCATCCAGTTGGCGTCGCGCTGTGCCAAGTATTCGTTTACGGTCACAAGGTGTGCGCCCTTTCCTGCAAGTGCGTTGAAAATAAGCGGAAGGGTTGCTACTAATGTTTTACCTTCCCCTGTTTTCATTTCTGCAATACTGTCTTTGAGCAGTGCGAGGCCGCCTAACAGCTGTACGTCAAAATGGCGCATAGAAAGCGTGCGCTTCCCTGCTTCGCGGATTCCAGCAAAAATTTCTGCCGTATGCTTTTCAAGCTCCTTGCGATCCTTTCCTTTCCACTTGGCTACATATTCCCTAAGTTCGTCATCGGAAAGTTTGGAAACAGTAGCTTCAAGGCTGTTGATAGTATCTACGACAGGCTGGTACTGCAATGCAGCTTTTTCGTGTCGCGATTGCCCACGAAATGGCAAAAAATCGAAAAACGCCATAGATGCTTAGTTGTGTTCCTTTCGACGGTCGTGGCTAGAAAGAAGTTCGGACTTAATGGCCGCAACGCTGTCATCGATTGCATTTTGTATGCTGTCGCGGCTGCGTTCTGCTCTAAATACATGCTTGCCCTGTTCAATGAGAATGGTGCATCGAACCACATCTCCGCTGGTATGGTGGGTATCATGAGAAATAGTAACGTCCGTTACGTACGGATGGAGGAGGTGTTTTTCAAGCCGACTGAGCTTCTCTTCTAGTTGCTCTCGGTCTATATCGCTTATTTCTATATGTTCTAGGCGTAATGAATGTTTCATAGGTTGTTATTAGTATTCCTTAGTTGGAGGAGATATTCAACCTCTCGGGAAATGGCTGATCGGAAGGCTTCGGTAGTAAAATTCATAGCCCGTTTTTGCAGGTTTCCGCCAAAAAAAGCCATCTCGATTCGAAGGAACTGGCGGATTGCTTCCGCGAGCATTTCTGGCAGTTGGTCAGGGTAGAGTATTCCGTGGACTCCGTTTTTTACAATCTCTGTAACGCCTCCTTTGTTAAGTGCAATTACGGGCGTTCCGCATGCGAGCGCTTCTACCGATGCTATGCCAAAATCTTCCACCCCCGGTTGAATGAATGCGCGCGCAGATCGATACAGCTCTCGAAGCGTTTCGCGGTCGACCTTCCCAAGAAACTCTGTATGCTTGCCAGCAAGCTTGCGAAGTCGCGCTTCATCGCTCCCCACTCCTGCAATTTTCAGATTGAGGCCTAATTTTTCTGCAACTTCTATTGCTTGGTCGAACCGCTTTTCTCGTGTAAGGCGTCCTACAAGCAAGAAATAATCTTTCTTTGGGGTATGCGTATGCCCCGGCGTAAAAAAGTGAGTATCTACCGGAGGGTAAATAACGGAACTCTTTTTTCGATAGTAGGTTTTAATTCTTGCTTTGGTATACAAGGAGTTTGCAATGTATGCATCGGGCCTCTGAGCAAAGGTAAAGTCCACCATGCGCAAATAATGGAAAATCATTCGTAGAAATAGCGAAGCACCTTTATTATTTTTTAGCACGGCGTGGGAAGAATCCCAAAGGTAGCGGTTCGGAGTATGGCAATAGCACAAGTGCGGAACTCCGGAGCGTGTGACGATTCCCTTTGCAAATCCGGACGCACTACTGATAACAAGGTCGTATCCTGATAAATCAAATTGTTCTGCAGCTTGCGGTAAAAACGGGAGAAGTCTTCCTGGGTGCTTGCGGAAAAATGCAGGAAATTTTTGGAGCGATGACGTGTGGATAGTATATGGCACTTCATCGATTGTCATTTTCGGAACATTCCCCGCATACAGCGCATATACATCTGCTTTTGGATACATGCGGACTAATTCTTCGAGAACCATTTCGGCTCCGCCCCTGCGTGTGAGCTCATCGTGGACGATTGCAACCTTGGGGGAATCTGTAGACATCATAAAATCCTATCCCGTATGCCAACTTGGCGCAATTGTGCATAAAAATACCTCGCACTGTAAGAAATGCGAGGTATTGCCGTTTTTAGCTACTCATGTGAATTATAGCACTTCCTATAATTCTTGTCAAATCTATTTTACTCGTTTGTAGAACGTAAGGGTATTTGACCCGTTTTCGATGCCTTTTACGGATTCCCAGTCTGTTTCAATTCCCTTCTCTATTTCCGAGTATTCCATGAGGAATGAAAAGCCTGTCTGACCTTCTAGGAGGAGCCAATTTGCATCTCGAAAGGCTTGTACCATGTCTTTTGCTGGCGGGAGGAATGTTTCGATGCGTTTTGGATTGGTACGGGTAAATTCGTATGCATACCAGCGAGGGTGCGCAATATCGAGCGATACGCGGTGCCCAGACATGTATGGAATAAGCGCAGCGCCGGTAAATATATCTTCTTCATACGGAATATTATCTTTCGCCCACTGCGCTGCCTCCTGTGCTGCACGCTGAGTGAACGTTCCTGTATGTTCAAATACATATGTAATGAAGTTAGAAACCGTAGCTGCCCATGCGGCAATAATTATGAAAGAAATAATTGTAAGGCGCTTTACCCATATACGCTTAATGTGTGTTGCGCTATCGATAAAGTATTCAATGCCAACTCCGCCCATGATGGCAAGCGGCGGAATAAATTCAGAAATATAGTTAGCGTGGAACTTGATCCAATTCATGTAGAAAAACGCGAGGCTTCCTACCCAAATAATTCCAAGGAGCGATTGTTCATTAAATGCTTTAGTTATTTGCATGCCCTTTGGGTTGCGTTGCAAGAATGCGCTTACCAACAAGAGAAGTCCAAATGCTGGCCATAGTATGGAAATTCCGTACTGCATAAATGCTTCCCCTTCGTATTCTGAAAAGAAGCTCCATGCCCACCAGAATATTCCGAGCGGAATAATCCAAAGGATTTTCTTTTTGAGCGAAAACCCAACTCCGAGAAGCGGGAGTAAAATGAGCGGCAATGATTCTCTGAAAAATGGCGTCATGCCGCGAAGCGAATATGCGCGCACCTGCTCTACTTGGGATTCTTCAATACTAGAAACACCGTCCGAGGCAGAGTTGATTCCGATTGCTTCTATTACTCCCTCGGTTCCGTACACTCCATACGCGAACGAGAAAAATATTGCGAGCACGGTCAAAAACCCTGCTCCTACGAGAAGAGTATTTCGCAATTTTGCTTTCATTGTTGGAGAAAGGTATATGAGCAAGAGCAGCACCGTGAGCCCTAAGCCCAACATGCTTTTGCGGGAAGCCACGGAAAGGCCGATTACGATGCCCGCAAAAAGAACCCACCGGAGTGCTCCTTGTTTTGTTTTAAGTGCGTATGCAAGAAGCGCAATTCCGGATACGCCAAAGAAGATCGCAACACTTTGTGTATGGGTGTATATAGTAGATACAACTGCGCTCCCCATGGTTGCCCACAATGCAGCAGAGAGGAGCCCAGCTCGCGTATTCCAAAGCGTGCGAACAAGGAGGAATACGGGATAGATAAGCGCAGCCCCGGCAACTGCAGAACCCACGCGCCCCGCAATGGCAGTTTGCCCAAGAACTACTTGCCACAGAGCAGTCCACGCAATAAACAGCGGAGCTTTTACGTAGCCATCTCCTCCGGCCAATGTTCCGCGCAAGAGGGCGGACGCATCGTACAGGTAGTTTCCTTCATCGAATGTAAACGGAAGCGATATTGCGTACATAATGCGCATTACGAGCGCTATAACCGCAATGCCCAACAAGAGATGCCACACACGAGTAATATGCTTTGCGCGGAAGAGATAGATTGCAAATGCGATGAATAAAGCGATAGGCGCAAATGCTCCTGCCCACAGAGCGTATACATGGCGGCTTGTTTCCCAGGTTGCAATAAAGGTTGCAACTGCCTGCCGTGCGGTGCGAACCATATGGATTCCAAGCGGTACGTTATATGAAGCTTCGAATGCGAGATCGATATTCTGCTTTCCTGAAGCGCGAAGCGCGTCATCGGAAAGTTCTGCCTGTTGGTCTCGAACGATATATCCAACTCCGGCAGGATACGGATCTTTTCCGTGTATGTTTATTGCAATTGCATTGCCTTGCACGCTTTCTGGCGAAGTTACTGCAAAGAAAAATGTTTTTCCTTTTGCGTCAGGAACAGCCTCAAAAGAAAACGAATAGAATTGGTTATCGCCAAAATCTTGCGGCCGAGCACTTACGGTGCGAATCGGCGAAGCAAGGGATATGGAATTATATAAATTAAACAGTACGGGATGGGTGTTATCACGCCCTGAATACGTTGCCATCATGACGCGTATGCTCGTGAGATTATCTTGCGATGCAACGAACGTTTGCCCTACAAGCGAGCCGCCAATAAGTTCTCCGCTATTTTGTGTGCGCACAGGCTGCGAATCCCCAACTTCAGGAACATGGATAAAAAGAAGGACGCATGCCGCAATGGCAATAATGGCAGCGCTGACAATTTTTTTAGGGGTGGAAATCATACTGTAAGTATACCTACCTTTATACAAAAATTCCCGCATTGTGCGGGATTTTTTGTATTAGCGTTTTGAGAACTGTGGTGCTCGTCGAGCTCCTTTGAGTCCAGGCTTTTTTCGTTCTTTTGTTCGAGAGTCTCGGCGTAATAGTCCAAGAGTTTTGAGCTGTTTTCGGAATCCTTCGTCAACTTCAAGAAGTGCGCGTGCAATTCCAAGAGATACAGCCTCAACCTGAGATTGCTTTCCTCCCCCTGATACTTTTGCCTTTAATCCGAATTCAGAATCTTGAGAAGTTACTTCAAGTGGCTTTAATGCCGTTGTCTGCATGGCAACAGATGGAAAGTATTCTGTGAATGGAATTCCGTTTACGGTACGCTCTGCTTTTTCGTCTGTAAGAAGAATTCGAGCTACTGATGTTTTACGTCGGCCAAGGCCGTGCTTTAGGTCTTTTTTCATACAGTTTCTCCTTTCACTTGCGCCATATGCGGGTGCTCAGCTCCTTTATATACATATAAATTTCTCATGCGGGATGCTCGAAGGCGGTTCTTTGGCAACATACCTGATACTGCTTCTTTGATGATAAATGTTGAATCAAGGCCCATTTGTTCGTCGAGAGTTCGTTCTCGTAGTCCTCCTGGGTACCCGGTGTATCGACGGTACATTTTTTGCTTTCCTTTTTTGCCAGTTGTTTTCAGTTCATCGCTATTGATGACAACTACGCGAACCGGAGATGCTTTGTGCTTCTCTGAATCTGTTCGGTGTTTGCCTAATAGTAATGATGCAATTTTTACTGCAAGGCGGCCAAGCATATCGCTCTTTGCGTCTACGATGTGCCATTCTAGGTTTTCGCTCGTGTACTGTACAGCCATAGATAGGTAGTATTATGCAGATTCCCCTACAATGTCAACGCGAGCCATGTGGGCAGCGTCTGTTCTTGTAATAGGAAGCTTAGTAACTCGAAGGTACCCACCTGGGCGTTTTTCATGCTTTTTTGCAACTGCAAGAAGGATGTTTAAATCCTTTTTCTGCATAAGAGATGATGCAAGGCGTCGGCGGTTTGCCAATGTTAATTCTTCTTTTGCCTGTGTTACAAGCGGCTCGAAGTGGCGACGAAGTTCTTTTGCCTTTGCTTCGCTCGTTACAATAGAGCCATGCTCTAGAAGAGAGCTTGTAAGGTTCTGCATTAAATGAAGGCGTTGGTTAGACGTTCTTCCTAATATTCTGTTTTTCTTTTTCTTTCGCATGGGTTATTCGTTAGAATCTTCTTTCGCTGCCTTTTCTTCCTTTGCCTTCTTGATAAATTCGTCTCGAGCAGACGCTACGTCTTGTACTGCTTTCGCGCCAAGACCAGGAATATCGCTGATCTGTTCATCGGAAAGTTCCATAACCTGGTCTACGGTTGTAATGCCAACTCGTTCGAGCGCATTGTGTACTCGTGATGGCAACTGGAGAAGGTTTAAGGTGTTTTCTGGAGCGTGCTGTTCTTCTACTGCTTCTTCAATTACTTCCTGTTGAGGACGCTTGCCTGTAAGAGTTTCTGTAAAGTCTTCAGTAAGTTGCATGAAGTGGTCTCGAAGAATAGACGCAGCCTGCTGTAATGCAACTTTTGGAGAAATGCTTCCATCGGTTGTGATGGTCATTTTGAGCGCATGGTAGTCAGTTGCCTGGCCTACACGAACGTTCTCTACCGCGAAGCTTACACGTTCAACAGGAGTAAATGCAGCATCAAGTGCGATTGTTCCGATTGTTCGAGCTTTTGGATCCTGTGTTTCGCTTGGAACGTATCCGCGGCCCTGTTCGATGGTGCATGTGAGGTCGAACGAAGCTTTGTCGTCAGTTAGGGTTGCAATAACGTGGTCTCCGTTGATGATAGTAACTTCAGGAGATGTAGCAAAGTCTTTTGCGGTTACAACGCCCTTTCCTTTTTTCTCAAGTCGGATTTCAATCGGATCTTTGCTTGTAGAAGATACGCGGATCCCCTTCACATTTAACATGATAGAAACGATGTCTTCTTTTACTCCTTCGAGAGCAGAAAATTCATGATTGATATTTTCTAACTTCATCTGGGTAATAGCTGAACCTGGAAGAGATGAAAGTAATACACGACGAAGAGCATTTCCGATTGTTGGGCCGTACCCTGGGTGGTATGGCTTGATCGTGAAATGAGTCGTATTCGCGCCTTCTTCCTTCGCGTCTACTTCTTCTGGGAGATATATTTCTTGTAACATAGTGATTTTAGTAATCGTTTAATAAAAAGTTGTTGTTTATCGAGCGAAGAATTCTACTACTGCCCTCAAATCTACTCCGACATTTGCTTCTTCGTATGATGGAGTGCCGGTAACCTTGAAGCTAAATTCGGGAGCGTTTACAAGGATCCAAGAAGGAGTGTCGATATTCTGCATTCGTTTTTCAAAAGAAGAGAAGTACGCTTTCTTTTGCTTGCCAGGAAGAACTGAAACTACATCTCCTACTTTGAGCGAGTAGGATGGCACATCAACTGGAGTGCCGTTTACTGCAAAGAGTCGGTGGGTAGACATTTGGCGTGCCTGTGGGCGAGTCTGTGCGAATCCTGATCGGAAAATTGCATTATCCAGTCGACTTTCTAGAAGGGTTACGAGCGTAGGACCAGTTTGGCCTTTTACTTTGAGTGCGCGTTCGTAATATTTGCGCAATTGCTCTTCACGAAGACCGAAAATCTTTTTCAGGCTTTGCTTTTCCTGAAGCCCGGTGCCGTATCGGCTCACTTGGCGTCGGCGTCGGCCTTGCTGTTGCTGCTTTTGCTGTGGTGTTTGAGTTGTGGGTGCTGGTGACATAGGAAAATGTTATACTCTGCGGCGTCGAGGAGGCCGAACTCCGTTATGAGGAATAGGGGTCATGTCGCGGATAGAAGTGATAGAAATTCCTGTTGTTCCAATTGCGCGGATTGCAGAATCTCGAGCGCTTCCAATCCCCTTTACGATAACCTTCGCTTCTTCCATTCCAAATGGCTTGAGCTGTTCGATTACGTTAATAACTGCTTGAGTTGCAGCATACGGAGTTGCTTTTCGAGTTCCTCCAAAGCCCACTCTGCCAGAGCTGCTCCATGCGAGCACTGCTCCGGAAAGATCGGTAACAGAAATAAGCGTATTGTTGTACGTAGATTTGATATGGATAATACCGGACTTTACCTTTCGGCGAGCCTTGGACTTTTTCGGTTTCCCTGTCTTTGATTTTGGTGATGCAGTTGCCATAAAGATAATATATTATGTCTTTTCGTTTGTAGACTTTCGACCGCTTCCTGCTGTCTTTCGAACGTTTCCTCGTACTGTGCGAGAGTTTGTTTTTGTGCGCTGTCCTCGTACTGGAAGGTGGCGTGCATGGCGGATTCCTCGGTATGTGTTGATGTCTTTGTAGTGCTTAATGCTCATTGCTACATCACGGCGGAGTTCTCCTTCTACTCGGATGTTTTTTTCGATGTATTCGCGAAGTTCTTGCTCTTCTTTTTCTGTTAAATCGCGAGATAGTACATCTTGCTTGATGTTTAATTCATTTAAAATCTTCGCTGCGGACGAACGTCCAATACCATAGATATCGGTAAGTGCGAATAAGATAGTCTTTTTGTCTTGGAGGGTTACTCCGCTAATACGAATAGGCATAGGTTATCGTTGGCGTTGCTTATGTTTTGGATTTTCACAAATTACGACTACTCGACCCTTTCGGCGAGTTGTTTTGCACTTAGCACACATTTTTTTTACTGAAGCTCGTACTTTCATATGATTTATTGCAATCGAAGGATAATTCTTCCCTTAGTAAGGTCGTATGCTGACATTTCGACCCGTACTCTATCTCCTGGCATTACGCGGATCCTATGGACTCGCATCTTGCCGCTTAAATGCCCGATAATTTCTTGTCCTGTATCTAGTTGGACTCGAAACTGGGTATTTGGGAGAGTGTCTGTTACCTCTCCGTCTACTTCAACGGTATTTGGCTTAGGCAGATCTTTAATGTGTTATGAATCAAAAATGCCTGCATCTCGTACGATACAGGGCATAGAGCATCTATCTTCTGAAGAAAGATGCGCGTCAGCCCGAAGTCGTGTAGCGCAGATAAAACATATAGTATATGCACAGAAATACCCTGTCAAGGGCTTCTGGGGCACTTTAAAGCGTCCTATCTGAGGATAGTTGAATATCGATGCGTTTTTGGATTTCAGGGATGCTTTGCACCCAGAATGGCCATAAATTCAGTTCAGCCCCCTGTACTCCTGGTAGTCCAAGGAGGTAGTTCATTGCTTCTTCTTTACTGCGCCCTGCCAGCTTATCTTTGAGGGTATCAAGAGAAAATGTAGGAATGGTGGTGTGCGTGACCCGTGCGGTAAGGGAAACTTGCCCCTTTTCCCAATCGGTAGCGTCTACTGCCTTGGTGTAAGAAATTGGGCCCGGGAACAGCATATAGTCTTTATCAAGGGCGTTTTTGAGGGCATTCTCAAGGCCAGTAATAAGGGTTGAGTCTTGGAATGCCATTACTCGTACATTTGCGCTCGCGGTGTATGGAATAGAGTCTGCGCGGTCGCCAACTTTTCCGGTAGGAGTAAATGCGGTAATGCTTGCATCCCAGCTTTCTTCCAGAATCGACCAGCCTTTTTGTAGTTGGCCTTTTGCAGCTTCTTCTACTTGAGTTTTTGCTTGCGCCTTTGCCGCAACTTTTGCAGCTTCTAAGTCTGCCTCCTGAATAACTTTAACTTCTTCTCCTGATCCGCCCGTAAAGGTTCCAACGCTCTGGCCATACACAACCTGCTTGCCGCCGGAATCAAGTGCGGCAAAATCAAGCCGTTGAGCGGCTATGTTGCCCTGTGCCCCGGCCTCGGCTGCTTCTACCTGTACTTCAACGCTGGAAACTCCGCTCGGGCTAGCCTCTGGAATATTTGCGGAAGACACCATATAGAATAATATTCCATCTTTCGTAACGAGGCGGCTGCGCTCTTTGATTTTTTGTACATCAAAGGTTTTATTGATGAGCTGAACAGTTCCCTTTGCTTTTGTTCCAATTTTTTCAGTACTTGTTACAGGAGAGCTTCCTTGTACGTCGGCAGCTTGTGTAAACACGCTTCCAGGCACTGCATTTGCAGTGGATGCTGCATTTGTTGCAATGGTGAGTTTTTGATCAATAAGAAGCGGAGCTGTCTTGATAGTGAGGGCGATAGATGCTTTTGGGAGGAATATAAATAGCGCAATTCCAACCATAACAACAACAACTCCTAGTAAGGAAAGTAAAATAGTTCGTTCTTTCCTTCCGAGGTGCATCGCAAGGCGTTTTTTTCTCGGGTGCTTTTTTTTACTAATGTCTACCTTTGCAAATAAGGGGCGATGTTCTGTTAGCGGCTCTTCTTGCTTTGGTACGTGTACGTTTGTAACGGCTACTTTGGATTCAGTAAAACGGCGAGTGGATGATTTCTTCGCCTGCTTCTCATACAACGTTTTTGCTTCCGGCGGCAAGCCTTCAGGAGCGCTATGGCGCGGAATTTTTCGGATATTTCCTGTTGGCTTGATATCTCGCATGTTGTATGTAGTATAGCCTACCCCCTAGCTAAGTACAGCCTTGATTCTCCGTACTCCCGAAGATGCTGATTCTTCTTTTGTGATTGCAAATTTCCCGAGTGTGCCCGTGTGCTCTACGTGAGGGCCGCCACATATTTCACAAGAAAAGTCTCCCATTGTGTATACGCTCACGACATCTCCGTATTTATGCTCGAATAATCCAAGCGCACCCCGTTCCTTTGCTTGTTCAACGCTCATTTCTTCCCGCATTACCGGAAGGTCTTTTTGAATTTGCTCGTTTATCAAGTCCTCCGTTTGCTTGATTTGTTCAGGAGTCATTTTTTCTGGGTGAGAGAAATCAAAACGGAGCCGTTCCGGAGTTATATTGCTTCCTTTTTGTACTACGTGATCCCCGAGCACGGTGCGAAGCGCCTTGTGGAGTAAATGAGTTGCCGTATGGTACTTCACAGACATATCGGAATGATCCGCAAGCCCGCCTTTGAATTTTCCCGCAGAGGCGGTGCGAGAAAGCTCCTGATGCTTTCCCATTTCTTCTTCAAAGCTTTTCATATCGACTGTTTTGCCGCGGCTTTGTGCTTCTTCTTGTAGCACTTCTACCGGAAAACCAAAGGTGGTATAGAGGTCGAATGCTTCTTGTCCGCTGATATTGTTTTTGTTTTGAAAAATTTGGTCAATTTTCGACAATCCTGAAGATAGAGTTTTTCGAAACTTCTCTTCTTCTTTTGCAATTTCTGAAACGATGGACGCTTGCTTAGTAGCAAGTTCTGCGTATGCTCCGCTGTACGCCGCAATAACAGATTCTGCTAACCCTGAAGCAAACGGCTGCGTAATGCCTAGCTTGCTTGCGTATCGTACAGCGCGGCGAATGAGTCTGCGCGTAAAGTATCCTTGATCCTTTTTATCAGGCAGCACGCCGTCACCAATTAAGAATGTCGCAGCCCGAATATGATCGAGTATTACTCGGTATGCTTTTGTAGCTTCTGGTGAAGACGTATACGCAACTCCGGAAATTGTTTCAAGCGACTTCATCATGGGCGCAAATACATCGATTAAGAAAACATCCGGATTGTTATTGAGCGCAGCGGTGATGCGCTCGAGTCCTCCGCCGAAGTCTACATTTTTTTGCGGAAGCGCTTCAAATCCCGATTCTGTTTTTCGGTATTCCATGAATACGTTGTTTCCAATTTCAATAAATCGTCCGCAGTCGCAATTTACATGGCAGGGCTGATCTTTGTATTCAGATGCTTCATGCAACATTTTTTCTGCTCCAAAATCCCAGAACATTTCCGTATCCGGCCCGCCGGGCTCCCCTACGGGCATGTTGCTCGGTACGCCAGCACGTGACCACCAGTTTTTCTTTTCTCCATACGTGAATATCCTGCCACCCTGCATGCCAAGGGTTTCGGCATTATCTACAATGGGCGCATCTATCCCCACTGATGCAAATTGTGCCTGCCATAATGCCGCAGCCTCTTCATCTCGAGGAATATTTATATCTGTATTTCCTGCAAATACGGTTATGTAGAGATTCTTTGGGTTTAGGCCGAGCTCTTTTGTTAAGAATTCAAACATCCAGGGAATTTGTTCTTGTTTAAAGTAGTCCCCGAGAGACCAGTTCCCAAGCATTTCGAAAAATGTTGTATGGCGGTTATCGCCAATATCATCGATATCGTTTAATCGAAAGCATTTTTGTGAATCTGTAATTCGAGTGCCTGCTGGATGTTTTTGTCCGAGGAGGTAAGAAATCATCGGCTGCATTCCGGATCCGGTAAAAAGTGTAGTAGGGTCATTTTCCGGAACTAGGGATGCGGAAGGAATACGGGCATGTTGCTTGCTCGCAAAAAATGCCAGATATGCTTCTCGTACGTCGGATAAGGTAAACGATCGTTCCATGAACGAAAGCGTACCTTTCTAAGGGGAATATTTCAATATTGGTATCCGGTTATGCCTTGTGGTATGTCGGGATCATTCGTTCCTTCTTGCGAGCTAAATAGGAGTGAGTCTCGATAGTGGTTTGGAATCATGGAATGAAAAAAGTCTGATGATTGCATGAGAACATCCCGCGCTTCTTCTGCTGTTTTCTTTTCAATTATAATGTCGTGAGCGAGGTTTAAGAGAAATGTATTTGCCCGCTCGCTTTCGCAGTATGCCGTCATCTCTCCGCGAGTTCTGTCTATGATAATACTTCCGTCAAATTTTGCGATTTGGGAATACGCGTCTGTTTGCACGCGCTCATCAATTGTCTGTTCGAGTATGTCGGTATGAAGATGAGGGATATTATGAGGCATGCCGTCCCTATGCAGCACCGTGCGTTTCCATGCGCCATTGTAATACCAAATAAGCATATGCTGCGTTGCCTCGTGCGGCATTTGGTATGTTGATATGAGTTCGTATGCTAAGTGGTATGACTGCGCTGGCCAATCGGCAACAATATCTCGCACAGTAGCAGGTGCTACGCGCTGAAATTTAAGATTAAGAAGAGTGGACATTACCTTAACCTTTTCTTCGCCAGTACTGGGAGTCAAGGGCGTTGCTCTGGGCAAAACGTCAGGTTTTTCTGACTATTTTAAAAGTATTTTCGTTCTTTGGACTCTTTAATGATCTCAAATGCTTCCTGGGCGGTATCTACGATGGTATACAGCTCTGTATCTTCGGGAGAAATTGTTTTGTATTCCTGAACCATTGCGCCGCGCGCCCATGTATCGAGAGGCTCCCAGAATTTTTTACCTATGCAAATAACCGGAACAGGATTCATCTTCTGAGTTTGAATTAATGTTACCATTTCGAAAAATTCATCGAGTGTGCCAAATCCGCCTGGGAAAAATACATATGCCTGTGCGGATGCAGAAAGCATTACTTTGCGAGTAAAAAAGTAATGGAACCCGATCCCCTTTTTTACATACGCATTGCGGCGCTGTTCTGTAGGCAGTTCAATATCAAGCCCGATAGATTCCCCGCCTCCTTCATACGCTCCTCTGTTTCCTCCCTCCATAATACCTGGGCCTCCCCCTGTAATAACGGTGAATTGATGCTCTGCCAAAATGCGGCCTAGCTTGCGGGCCTCTTCATACCACTTGCTTCCTTCCGGAAATCGTGCGGAACCAAAAAATGTTACTTCTTTGCGGAGTGAATATAAAAATTCAAAGCCCTCAATAAATTCAGACATGATGCGAAAGATTCTCCAGTTTGCATCTTCGTGAAAATCAAACGGCTTATCGACAGGAATCCTATTTGCATCGCGCTTATCGTATCGCATGCAGATTAGTATAACAGAAAACTATATTTTCGGTGGGCGGGGGCCGGAAAATGCTTCGGGAGATTTGAATTGTTGAGGTTTTGGCGACTGTTTCTTTTCAAGTTTTCGCTTTTCGTAACATTCTTTACAGAACACTTCTTTTTCTGGGTCGGGCTTAAACGGAACCTCTGTTTGTTTTCCGCAGTTTGAACACGTTGCAGGGTAAAGCGTGGGCGCAGGCTTTCCTTGCCCTGTAGGAGGTTTAGTTGTGGACGGAGTATTTATTGCTGATGCGTGCCCGGATTCTTTTGGTTTTAAGAGCGAAGCTAAATCCGTAATGACTTCTTTTTGAGGAGCAATAATTACATCCTCTAATGCATCGGGCTTTACGGTAATTTTCTCTTCAATGCGTTCTTGGCGTGCTGGTTGCGGTGATCGTTCCGTGCGCTGGCCTTGTTGTGGACGATTTTGCTGTTGGGGTGCGCGGTCTGATTCGTTTCCGCTTTCCTCTGCTGCGCCCTGGAATGCAATTCCGCTCCATCGGGCAATTTTTTCTTCAATAATTTCTCTGCTTTTTCCATAGCGCTCTCGAGATACGGCGATGACTTTATCTTTGCTATGGTAAGTTTCGCTTACGGGGGAAATTGTTTCCATACTAAAAGGTGCGCTGGCAACTCCGTTAATCATGAGCTTGATATACGCATTGTATTTATCAAGGTTTACCAAATCTATTTGCGTAAAATACGGAGCAAATTCCTTTTCCATATATTCGGCATCGAATGCGCCAATACGGAATGAAATCATGGTGCCTACGTTGCCGAATACAGCGTCTCGCACAACTTCTTCCATCTGAGTGATGTATTGGTGAGCAATGATAAGGTTGAGGCGGTATTTGCGAGCTTCAGACAAAATAGTGGCAAATGATTCCGTTGCAAAGTTTTGGAATTCGTCTACGTATAAATAAAAGTCTCGACGCTCTGCTTCTGGAATTTTTGCGCGATCCATGGCCGCTAGCTGAATTTTAGTAATAAGCATGGCCCCAAGCAGTGCAGAGTTGTCTTCTCCGATCCTTCCTTTTGATACGTTGATTAAAAGGATTTTTCCGTTATCCATAATATCTTTCATGTCGATGGTGCTTTTTGGCTGGGCTACGATATTACGGATAATAGACGAGCTCAAAAACTGTCCCACCTTGTTCTGGATAGGAGAAATTGCTTCGCTTCTAAAGCGTTCGTTGTAGTTTGCAAATTCGTTTACCCAAAATGCTTTTACGACAGGATCGGAAATATTATCAACAACTTTCTTGCGATAATTTTTATCTGCAAGCATCCGCATAATCCCAAGCATGGTTGAAGACGGATAGTCCAAGAGCGCCAAAATTACGTTTCGCAAAATGTATTCCAAGCGAGGTCCCCAGGAATCTGCCCATATTTTTTTCAACGAAGAGACAAGTCCGGAAGCTACAAGGTATTTGTATGCAGGGTCCACCGATTCAAGCACGTTAAATGCAACAGGATAATCTACGTCGGAAGGGTCGAAGTAGATAACATCGTTTGTTCTTTCTGGTGGAATAATGTCAAGGATTTTTTCTGCAACGTCTCCATGAGGGTCTACCAGTGCAAGCCCTTTTCCGTTTCGGACGTCTTGAATAATCATGTTTTCCATGAGCGTTGTTTTACCTACACCAGTCTTTCCGATGATGTATACATGGCGGCGCCTATCGTCCGGATAAATGCCAAATGGCCTCCGCTGGTTGCGGAAGTTTGTTTGGCCGATAACATTTATCTCTTCGCTCATAATGAACTATGCATAAGGTAAGTTTGCAGGTGGAGCTTTTCGCCCTGCCTTTGCGCGATCTACGCTTGGCGCTGATACATACTTCACTGGGAAGTGGTAGAGCGTTGCAAGCTCTTCCGAGTTTAACATGAAGCCGGTTCCCCTCCCGAAAAAGTCGCGCTGTTGATAGCTCTGTAAAATAGTTTTTTCTCTGTACATTCTTCGCTTATTGCGGAATATAAAGTTAGGACCATTCGTTTTTGTTTCACCATCAGGCTTAAATCCGTTCATGTGGAATGTAGAGAATTGCTTGAATATGCCGATGAGTCGTCCAATGTTGGGCTTTTTCATTCCCCCTACAGGAGCTAAGTATATGATGCGAATCTTTACTCGGTGCCCGTTTACGGAAGTTTTTTGAAGGATTCCTTTCATTTTTGCTTCGTCTACTGGATTAAAAAACCGAAGCACTTTTTCTTCTTTCTTTTTCTCAAATTCGAGAGGGCCTTTTAAGAAAGACGTGGCTAGTTCTCCTGGAACTGCGAGCATAAATTCTCGAAAATTTTCCCACATGGTTGGGGAAGCTTTTTTCGCCTGTCCGGAGATTTCTGCTATTTTCTTTTCTCCTTTCTTTTCCCATTTTTGTATTTCCCCTCCGTCTGCGGGGCGCACAAGGAATTGTATCCAGAACTCTTCTCCCGGTTCTATGTTCGTAAGGGTTTCCATCATGATTTGGGCAGGGTCTACGAATGGGATTCGCTCTGCTAGGCCTGCTTCAAACTCCTTATATGTTTTAATCGGGTAGATGTCGTCCTGGTTTAATACCAGCTCTGCACCATACAGTTCAAACTTTTTGCGATTGTCTTTCCAGTGGTACCTCTGGGTGTAATCTTCTACTTCTTCAATGTTTGCCTTTGGGTATTGGGCATACATAATACTTTCAAACAATCGGCGATGCGGCGTTGGAATGAGCATGATGAACTTTGCAGAATTTGCAGTACAGAACAATTCAAAGCTTGCCCACGGTTCTATATACCCTTCAAAATACTGTTCGTTAAAATCTGGGTTTTTATGCATACCTCCCAATATTTCAAACACTATTTCCATTGATTTCGGAGTTTCTTCCGTTTCTTCTGGGAGTGTAATTTGGAAGTATGTCCATTCAATTGCGCTCACATAGTCGACCATTTTCATGAGCAGATAGGTTTTCCATGTGATCCAAAGGATCATCCAGAATGCCAATAGCCACCCTATTGTTAATATGGAAGGACCGAAGTCTTGGAAAAATTCAGCGAATGTATACGCCATAGATTGTATTGTACCGCAAAACAAGCCCCGCGACATGCGGGGCTTGTTGAGGTTTTATAGGGAGTAAGCGAGACGATTATTTATGAATCGCGTATAAATCTTTTCCTACTTTGTCGAACCGAGACGTATTCTGGAGGGAAAGTAAAATTGTATTTTTCTTTACCATACGCTGCTTTAATACTTCTTCTACGAGTTCTTGTTTTGACATAGGCTTTGTTGCCTTTGCGAGGATTGATTCTAGTACATCCGCAACAGTTCCGGCCATGTATCCCCACTCTTTAAGTCCGTAGAGTCCTCGGCCAACAAGTACGAAGCGGCCATCTTTAATAAGCTCGTTGTGTACCGTTTGTGGGTTTGCCTTCTTTTGATCGAAGGAAGCATCGTTGATCATTGTTGTAATGTCTCTAAAATGCGCAGGTTTTCCGTTTCGGCGAAGTACGGCAAAGGCCTTATCTCCCACTCCTCGTGGAGAGGTTTCTGCCCAACCGATAAGTCCCCAGTCGCCAAACGCAGTAGGAGAAACATGTTTGCTTGCCTTAAGTGCAGCGCGAATATGAGAATCGGAAACGTTTCCGTTTAGTCGTTTGCTGATCTGCTCGATAAGTTCAGGAAGCGAAATTGGCGCATTCTTTTCTTTTAAGATTTCCATTGCCGCAAGGACGATTGCTTCTATTTGGTCATGAAGGGATTCTTCATGTTTCCAGTGAGTTTCAAATAGCGCGTTGGGCTGGTTTGATGAAAAATGAGGAATGATTGTGAGGTAGAAATGGAGCGTGTGGGGAGATACGTTGGCGTTTGTCTGAGCATTTACAACTTCTACTGCATGGGCTTCAGCCATCAGTCCACCATGGTCCTTAAATACGTTTGTAAGGAGATTTTCAATGCTTGTAAACAAATCTCGCATAAGGGTTAATTCCTTTTTTGCGTTTGCTTCAATTTGGCGTACTCGTTCTCGGGTAATGCCATATTCCTTTCCAATGCTTTCTAGAGTTTCTTTTTCGTCTTTCCCAAGCCCAAAACGACGGACAATAATGTCGCGAGAACGTTCATCGAGTGCCTGAAGGGCAGCGTCAGTAAGTTCTGCGAATTTGACCGTTGGGGCTTCCTCAATTGAAGCTTCTGTATTCATAAAATCTTTTTAGCATATGAACTAAAACTTGTCAATATGTACCTCGTACGTGCATGTATGACGTATCACTGTACTTTACATACCGATATTTGTCCAATATGCCCTGAGGGGCTATTTGTCAGCCATTTTTGACACTTTTTCGAATTTTGGAATCAAGCGCACCTGCGCTAAAAATGATTGCGGCACTTTGTTGCGAAATAGGCTTCGTGAGGCTTAAAATTGCATCAATAAGCTCTTTTGCCACGTTTTCACCCTGTTGTATATATAAGGACGTCTTTCCTTGTTCTACGAGCTTGTGATGCAGCAAGAGGGCGTCATCTAACTTTTCATGGTCTCTCCCCTCTGGCACGAATGGTTCGGTAATAATAACTGCATCAGCGGAAGACAGCGCCTTCGCAAAATCTGCAAAGAATGTTCGTAGTCGAAGCGGCATGTGGGGTTCAAATACGGCAACGATATATGAATCTGGATACACTTCCCGTGCTCCGGTAATAGTTGCAGCAAGTTCTGCCGGATGATGACCGTAATCCGATCGAATATCACACATCCCTAGTCTCCCTAGTAATTCAAATCTACGGGATAGCCCTGGGAATGATTGCAATGAAGTAATTGCGCTTGCTCGATGCACTCCGAGTTTTTCCGCAATTGCCACCGCGAGTGCGGCATTCATTCGCATATGGTTTCCGGGAAGAGGGACAGTAATGCCTTCGGTATGATCGTTTGTAACAGAAAGAATGCGCGCATCTTCCGGCCACGAAATGGTTTGATGGGCATCTTTTTCTGTTTTGGGAATGGCGAGAAAGCCATCTGGGGAGAGTTTTAATAAAAATTCTCCGTATGCTTTTTCTACGTCCTCTATAGAAGAGAACGCATCTGGGTGGTCGAAATCAATTGACGTGATAATGGCGTGTGCGGGAGAAAGCTCGAGAAAGTGTCGACGATATTCATCTGCTTCTACGACAAAGTATTTTCCTTGTCCAAGCTTTGAGTGGTTCCCTTGAAGTCCTGGAAGCGCTGCACCTACTAAAATAGTTGGATCCATCTTGGCTTCTGTGAGGATGTGCGCCAAGAATGCAGTAGTAGAGGATTTTCCGTGAGTTCCTGTTATTGCGATTGTTTTGTATTGTTTTGAAAATTCTCCAAGAGCAACATGGTAGGGCATTTGTTGCACGCCTTGGTTTTCTGCCGCAATGCGGAGAGGATGATCGGCATTTACGGCATCGGTATACACAAGGCGATCTGTTGTAGGAAGTGCTGTTAGCGCATCTGCGTACGGTACGGCAGATAGCTTAGGGTTATCATCAAATCCGATAATAGCTTCCCCGCTTTCCTGGAGAAGG
>CAYPSL010000006.1:0-25494 GCA_964413615.1 uncultured Candidatus Saccharibacteria bacterium
CTGAGCAGTTAGGGTTGCGCTTACCCACTTTCCGTATGTAGGAGAACTTTTTCGAATATCAACAGCAACGTCAAACACACTTCCCTTAATTACTTGCACGAGCTTTGCTTGTGCCTTGGGAGGAAGCTGGTAATGCAACCCTCGCACTACATCTTTCTTGCTCATCGAATAATTAATTTGGGAAAATGATTCAGTAATTCCAGCCGCAACAAAATCAGACTGCTTGTACAGTTCGGCAAAGCCTCCTCGCTCATCACCAAACACTTTTGGCTGAACAAGAATAACTTCTGGAATTTCTGTTGGGGTAAACGTAAACGGCATAGCCTTAGTTTGATTCCTGCTGCTCTTTCAAAAACTCATCAAGCCACTCTCTCGCCTCAGAAGGAGAAAGAATAGTGACTTCTTGTTCGTTTTGGTCAGTCATACGTGTTATATACAACAATACTATACATGCGCGTTCTCACGCTAGTTATCTTTTCAGAAGCGTAATGTACGCTTCTGGCGGCAACTCAATGGAACCCGTAGTAGAAAGTTTCTTTTTCCCTTTTTTCTGCTTATCGAGAAGCTTGCGCTTACGAGTTACGTCTCCTCCATACAATTTAGCAGTAACATCTTTTCGAAGAGCTGGTACGGTTTCTCTCGCAACCACTTTTCCGCCCACAGCAGCCTGAATTGGCACTGCAAATAACTGTCGAGGAATAACATCTTTTAATTTTTCTACCGTTCTGCGCCCAACCGACTCCGCCTTATGCCGGGGAATAATCAAAGATAACGCTTCTGCTGGTTCGTGGTTAATAAGCAATGAAAGCTTTACCACGTCTGCAGGTCGCCAATCTTTTACTTCATAGCTAAGCGATCCGTATCCGGATGTTACCGATTTTAGCTGATCATATAAATCAACAACCAATTCGCGAAGAGGCAATTCATAATGCAAAAGCATTCGATCAATTCCGAGCACCTCCTGCGCAGTTAATACGCCTTCATGCTGCTGCATTACTTCAAATACTGGTCCTAAATATTTACTTGGAAGCAAAATATCCGCAGCACACCATTGCTCTTCCATAGATGCCACATGGCTTGGGTCAGGGAACGCATCAGGAGTGTGAATATCAACGTTGCTGCCGGAGGTAAGCTCAACGTGATACAAAACGCTCGGAGTAGTTACAACCATCTGCAAGTTATATTCCCGCCTCAATCGTTCTTGAATAATTTCTAAATGCAACATTCCCAAAAACCCGCATCGGAATCCTTGCCCGAGCGCATGGCTTCGCTCCATGTGCACTGCAAGGCTCGCATCATTTAACTGCAGCTTCGACATAGCCTCTCGCAATACAGGAAAATCACTACCATCTACTGGGTATAGTCCTGCAAATACTTTTGGTTGAGGAATGGCATACCCTGGGAGCTGTTGCACCAAATGCTTTTCAGAAGCTTTTGTAATCGTATCCCCCACGCGCGCTTGGCGAATATCTTTTAACCCTGTTGCAATATATCCAATTTCTCCAGCACCAATTGTTTTCTTTGGAGTAAATTGCGGCTTAAATACTCCAACCTCTACAACCCGATCGTCAACGTCTGTTCCTAAAAACGTAATCGCATCGCCCTGCGCAACAGACCCCTCCATAATCCTCACATAGGCAACAACCCCTTTGTAGTCGTCATATACCGAGTCAAAAATAAGCGCGCGAAGCGGGGCTTCCGATACTTCTTGAGAAGGGGAAGATGATGGGACCTTTTCACATACTCTATCCAACAGCTCAAGAACGCCTTGGCCTGTCTTTGCGGAAATATGCAAAATGTCTTCTTTTTTTACTCCGAGTAAATTAATAATCTCTTGCGAAACGCCCTCAACATCCGCCGCAGGCAAATCAATCTTATTAATAACAGGAATAATCTCGAGGTTTTGCTCAATGGCAAAGTACACATTCGAAACAGTCTGCGCTTGTACGCCTTGCGTTGCATCTACCAACAAAATAGCGCCTTCTACGGCCTTTAAGCTGCGGGATACTTCATATTGAAAATCCACATGCCCCGGAGTATCGATAAGGTTTAATATATGATCCTTGTACTCCATGCGCACCGGCTGAAGCTTGATAGTAATTCCCTTCTCGCGCTCCAATTCCATAGAATCCAAAAGCTGCGCCTGCATATTCCTCTTTTCTACAGTGTGCGTTAATTCAAGCATCCGATCGGCGAGGGTGCTTTTTCCGTGGTCAATATGCGCGATAATGCAAAAATTGCGTATTTCCATACAATTCCATGAAAATAGCACGGTTTCCTATATTTTTCAAGCTACTCCATCATGCCGGAGAATCGTGATGTGTCGTTGCCCCCGACCAATCGAAACTTGCGAGGAATATATTTTTTAATAATTTCAAGCTCTTCGCTCCGCAGCGTCATGCATACAATAATGTATGTAATAATTCCTCCTGCAAAAGACCCAATAAGCTGGGTCGCAATCCCCCAAAAGCGCTGCATGTCTACAACTTCAGCAAGCGGCGTCTTGAGCGCCTGGGCAACTCCTGCAGCTGCCAATGTTGCGATTGCAATTTTGAGCGTGCTCATGAGAACTTTTCTATCATCAAATCCATCAAGCTTAAAATGAAGCACTCCGAGCAAGATCGCGATTTGAACAATAGCTGAAACAGAAAAGGCGATGGCCAGACCTTTTACTCCCCACATATTAGAAAAAGGAAACGCGAGAACAGTATTTAAAATCACGCTAATAGTAGAAATAATAACGGGAGTTTTTGTGTTCTGCTGCGCATAGAATGCACGAGTTAATAGCGGAATAGTGGCTTGAGCAAAAATACTCATTGCCAAAAACCCAAAAGTCTCATGAGTGGCAATCGTGTCATCCCAATTAAACGCCCCAGAACCAAACAATACCCGAATAATTTGAGCCCGTAATAAGAAAAATAGCGCAGATACAGGAAGAACTAAAAACATAATATATCTAAATGAACGAGTAAGCGTATGCCGAAACGCTACCATGTGGTTGCGAGCAATTTGTTCAGATAGCGTAGGGAAAGCAGCCTGCGCAAATGCAATGCCAAAAATACCGATAGGAATGTATTGCACATTATTTGCCAAATGAAAGGCAGCAATACTTCCGGAAAGAAGATGGGAACCTAATATAGTTACAACTAAAAGATTTGCCTGCTGGGCAGCTAACCCGAATACGCGAGGCAGCATCATGCGCCATAGCTGCTTTGCATCTTTATAAGAAGAGAATAAAACAGGCCTCCAACGGAACCCGACCTGAATCACGCTTGGAAATTGCACCAACACATGCAAAAGCGCCCCCATCACCACACCCCACCCGAGCCCGCGCACCCCCATATATGGCACTAAGTAGATTGCCCCGAAAATAATTCCTAGGTTATAGAGAATAGGAGCCAACGCATACGCAATAAAACGCTTGTACGAGTTTAAAATCCCAGAAAATACAAAGCTTATAGACAGAAGCAGGGGCTGGAGCGCCATAATACGGGAAAGCGTAATGGTAAGCGCGAGCTTATCGCCAGTAAATCCAGGCGTGATCACGGGAATAATCCAAGGAGCAGCTATTACGTATACCAAAGAAAGCACACCTATTCCTAAGCACATGCTATTTAAAATAGCGAGCGCAAACCGGTGCGCCTCTTTCTTTCCACCCTTTCCAGAAACAAGCTTCTCGGTAAACAAAGGGATGAATGCAGCTGAAAGCGCCCCAATTACAATAAGATTAAAAATAAGGTCTGGAATCCTAAACGCTGCAATAAATGCATCAAACGTATCACCCGCTCCAAACAACGTAGTAAATGTCCTGTCTCGCAAAAGGCCAATAATTCTACTTATAAGAGAAGATGCCCCCACAATAAGAGCAGCTGAAACGATAGATCCATTTCCAGAGAGTTTCATATAATTTTACGTTTCAAACACAATGCCTGGCACGATGTCGGAAGTCAATTCCCCTCTATATACATAATTCGTACGAGACTCTAGTGTCACGCCAGATTTTGGAACGGCATCAATAATAGTAAATTTCTCCGGAAGCGTAATAGATGCGCGAATTGTTGTGCGCTGCTGGCCTGGCTGCTTTGCGATGCCCAGGGAGTATGAAGCAGCACGGTGAAACAGGCTTGGCATAGTAGCAGCGTTTGGAATCGTGTAATGATAGAGCGTTACAGAAGTTTGTCCGGGTTTTGTAACAACCCAATTAGCAAAAAAGGTATATCCCGACTCCGTGCCCACCGTTGTTCCATCCGGCATTCGATATTGATTTTGCTGCCAAGCAACCACTTCGGGGTCCGCCTCTAGCTGAAGCGAAGCATCAGCAAGTACCGGACGAGGCACATCAGACTCAGACGTAAACCCTTTTGACTCAATAAGCTTTGCGCCTTTTGGGACAAGCGTTCTTTGATATACGATATTTGCCTTGGAAGAAGGGTCTTCACCAGCTGGGTAGGGATATTCAATTCTTTCCTCTGGTCCTCGATGGGTCCTGCGCACGGTAACCACCACGTCGGCATCCCCAGATTCCGACAGCGTTGTGCGATAATCAATTTCTTGCTCAATAAACTGATCGCTCTTATGCCCCCCGATATTCGCATTATTTACCATTAAAAACCCTTCAGCTTTTTCTGGCACTGCGCCGCCCCACCCCAACGCAGTTACCTGTTCCTGAGCTTTTTCGTCAGTAAAGTATAATAACAAATCCTTTTCAAACAGAGACTGTGTAAGCGCTTGAAGTGTCTGCAGCTTTCCGTTTCCGGATCCGGTAGCAGGAGATGCTGCAAATAATCGAGTAAGAAGAAGCGGAGTTAAATCAGAAAGGAACTGCTTTGGCTTATTAATCGTTCGATCATAGTTATATGTAACTTCCCCCTGTGTAACTTCTTTAAAGTTATCAGCCGTAACTGCAGTAGCATACCCGGGTACAGAAATTGGACCAGTTACCCGTAAAAGATTTTCAATAACCCTCGGGGTCATCATAATAACGCCATCTACCGTAGGGCCGCCCTCTTTTTCAAACAAATGCGCTGCCTTTTTTGCATTCGTCCTATAATCAACAAACCAATTCGAATCACGCAAGAACCACCTATTTGCAATCGGAAGCAGCGGATTTGGCGGTGCAAGGAATTTCTTTAACTGCCCGTCGCCATCGTACACACTCCGAACATCTATATTTTCTACTTTTCCTTTTCCAATATTAATTAATCCAACCGTGCCAATAAACCCTCCCACAGGCCGAAGCTCATCACTATTTGCAAACAACAGCAAATACTGCCGATCCCGCTCTGCGCCTAGCAGCGCGAGCATCGTACCGCTTTCTTGAGTTAAATGATCCAGCGTATTTTTAGCTTTTGGCACAACTGCTTGTAACGTTTTTATTTCAGAAGCAATATTCTCCGGCATAAACGATGTTTCTATGCCTTGCAATTTCTCTTCTGCGGACGCGAGTAAATCCCTCGCCGACTCCATTTCTGGTTTTGCAGCTACGATAGCATCAACAAGCGGCGTTTCGAGAGTTACCGCCAAAAACGGCTCTATAGCTCGAGACATATGTACGCCCGCATCTGCAAGGAGCGTCCCCACTTCCAGCATGTTCTGCCCTGCCTGAACCGTGCCGGTAACATCCAAAAACTGAAGAATATTCTTCGATGCAGCAAGAGCATTATCCATATCGGCCTTTGCGGACGTTAGCTCTTGAGAAGCAGCGGCAAACTGCTTTTCACTCTCCAAAACATCCGTACTCGCCAATGCTGCCTGAGCACTCCCAACATGAGCAAAGGCCTTCGCTGCCTTCGCCTCAATAGTTGCAAGCGCAGCAGTACCGCGCCCTGCGCCCTGCAGGTTCCATACAATAAACGATGCCAGCGCGCAGCCAATTGCTAAAAACATAATCGCCATTGCCCTGTTCGGAGAAATAGTAGGGACCGAAAAAGAAGCCGGCAGGGAAACCATAGAGCGAGGAGGTACAATCTCTGTTTCTTCTGCACGCAAATGCAAAACGTCTGCATCATCAATAACACGAGAACTTTCAAAAAAATCGTACGCTACGTCTCGTTCTGTAAAAATTTGAGGTGGTGCAGCAATCGGCACCGGGTCTACTTTTGCCGGACGAAGCGTATGAGGAATCGCGCGTGCAGCGGGTGTGTTTCGTTTCTTTTGAGCAGGGGCGCGCAAAGTTTTAGAAGAAACCGCTCGAGGAGATGCTTTCTTTCTCGTCTTTCTGGCGCCTGCGACCACACCCCTATAAGGAGGAGGCATAAGCGTTACCTTTGGAGAAGCGTTCACAACGTCTGCTGTATGCCCTTGTGGTTCATTTCCAAAAAAGCGATGAGACGGAAGCGATATGCTATGCTCCCTATCTTTTTTTACTTGCTCAATATTCCAAACCTTGGGGGTAGCAATATTTTTTTTGTGAAAATGCAGAGAGGGAGCAGGTTTCACCTTTTTTTGAGCGTGTTTTTTCCTCTTTGCTCGAAAGGGTTTTTGGAGTCGGGAAGGCAGCTTCCAGTCAATACGAACCGTCTTGCCTTTCTTGGAAGGAGTAATGTCTTGCACACCTTTATTGTAGCGCATCTACCGATTTTTGCTCGTCCACAAATTCTCCCACCATTCAGACGGAGAAGTTGTATATATTGCCTTCCCAAGCTGCTTGGCTTTCTTTAGGGTAAGCTTCTTTAATTGCTCATTTCCTTTTGCCCTTCCCTTCCCATGGAGCCATACGGACGCCTCTTTATTGCCCTGCCATTCGTATTCTCGGAGCAATAAAACTTGGTCTAGCAAATCCGCATGCTTTGCCACAAGCGCCTCTTTTGTTTTTCGCTCTTCATACTCATCAACAATCTCTTTTAGCTCCGGAAACGGCATATCTTTAAACTGGTCTGTATGCACTTCTTCTTCAAACAACTTTACATATCGCTTATGCACCCAGTTATGATCTCCTGTTCGCGCTTCTGCAATATCATGTAACAGCGCCATCATCACCGACTTATACGGATCCGCACCTTCTTCTTTCGCAAGAATCCAGGCAATAAGGGCAACTCGGTACGAATGGGAAGCAATCGTATCAGAATCATCATCCGTTAATAGCATCTGCCGGTGCATACGCGGCAATTTACGCATCGTCCCTATTTCAAACAGAAAATTCGCAATTCTTCGATACGCATTCATACAAAAATAGTACACGGTCTATATCTTTAAACAAGAATACTTATTATGACGATATAGCGTTTCTATATATCTTTACATGCTCTTGTGCGGCAGTTTTCCACGTAAACTGCTCTGCGTGTTTTTTTGCTCCTTGCGAAAGATTTTTAGCGTAATTGGCATCTTCAAGAATGCGCATAATTCCTCGTGCAATATCCTCTACTGATTCCGGGTTCACGTACTGCGCATTACTCCCAAGCAGCTCTGGCATGCTGGAAACATTTGAGGCAACTACCGGAGTTCCGCACAGCATTGCTTCCAAGGGCGGAAGTCCAAAGCCTTCATATAAGCTCGGAAACACAAACGCCTTTGCCTCTGCGTATAATGCAGGCAATAGCGGATGCGGAACAAAGCCAGGAAAAATAATATCCTTCTCAAGATGGTGCTCGTGCACATATTGAATTAAATTGCTGTATCCCGGCACTGGCTTGCCGGTAATAAGCAGTGCAACCTCTGGATGCTGCCGCCGAACAATCTGGTATGCATCAAGCAATCGCACTAAATTCTTATGACTCATCCATACGCCAACAAATAATAAAAAGGGGCGGTCTGTGCCAATTAAAAGCCGAGCTTTTTGCCGAGACAACAAAGAAGCAGGAGAGAAAAATTCTGAGTCTAGCCCTTCATATATGGTGGTAATTGGAGCCATCCGAGAAAATGGCAATTCGCGCATATCGTGTTTAGTAGTATTAGAAACTGCAATAACGTGCCGAGCACGGGCTACTGCATGGGCGAATATTTTTTCGTATGCAATTTGTTGCACCAGCGATTGGCGTTTTTGGCCCGGGAAAATAAACCGGGTTATATCATGAATCGTTACTACGTACGGCTTGTTATACAAATACGGCACATTAAAATGAGCAAAATGTACGAGATCCACATCAAGACTCAAGAGCTGAAACAAGAACCTTGTTTGTTCACGTACAGAGTAATAGGAAGACTCTACTTCCCTATAGCGGAAAAACCTAGAGGCATCAGATAATTGCCGAGCTATTTTTCTACTCCCCCCTTCCGGAACTAAAAGCGTAAATTCTTCTTCGGGCTTTTCTAAAAGAATTTGAGAAGCAAGATTGCGAATGTATCGCCCAACACCAGTCCAGTAAAAGGCTCGTGCATCAATTGCTATTTTCATACCTTTCACTATACAACCGATTCTAGAACTTCGATGGTTTGCTGCGCTGCACGCTCCCAAGAATATTTCTCTTGTATTTCTTTTTGTATTCGCCCAGGAACCCGCTGGGGCGCTATCAACAACTCTTTTAATGTGGCAGCAATTTCTGGAGTGTTGTATGGGTCCACAAGCGTCGCCCAATCACCCACCACTTCAGGGAGCGATGAGTTAAAAGAAACAACAGCAGGAGTGCCTGCAAGAAGCGCCTCAAGAGGTGGGAATCCAAACCCTTCATAAAAACTCGGATATACAAACAAATCAGCAGCAGCATATAAGGCTTGCTTATCAGCCTCTTGCACAAACCCAATCCTATGAATGCGGTCAGCATGTAGTGAAGACGCAATAGCACGGGCTAGCTCCTTCTCTTTCCAGCCCTGTTCTCCCGCAATTACTAAATCCTGAGAGACGTGCCCGGCTATAGCGGAAAAAGCTTCAATAACGCTACTAATATTTTTTCTTGGCTCCATCGTTCCAACAAAAAGAAGAAAACGCTGCGGGAGACGATATTTTAAAATAGTTTTTTGAACATCAACGGAATTTGGTTTTTGTATCTGCCGAGAAACCCCTGGATAAATAACCCGTATTGCATGAGGGTCGAGATCGTATACATCAATAAGGTCTCGCCTCGTATGTTCCGAAACCGCAATAATGTGGCTAGATTTTTCCATCAATCGCTTTGGCCTCATAAGCGCATGCCATGCCCTTCGCTTCAAGGTTAAAAATTCAGGAAACCGCTCATAAGAAACATCGTGGGCAACCGTTACAAATGGAAGCCCGGGAGAGAGCGGGAGCAGCCGAGGGTTCGGCACGAACACGGCGTCTATATGCTGACCAATCATGCGATCCCACCTTGGAGCATTTACCAGCCCCTGGGTAGCATTTAAAAGCTTGTTCGGATATGAAAAGGAATGCACCACCACATTTTCTCGAAATTCCGGGAGGGTCACTTTTCGGGCAGAATTATAAAATGCATGATATGTGTGCAGCGGCGAAGCAACTGCCATCGCTCGAATAATCTGCGTCGTATACTCTTCTACGCCACTGTGCCTACCCTCCATAAGCGAGCGGACATCGATGGCTATATGCATATATTTATGAAGACTCTCTTAGAAGAGCATCCTTCAAAAGAATAAAAAAGTTTCCGCCTACCCACACCAACATAAACAAAGAAATCGCAATAGGAAAAGGATCAGGCCGCTGAGTGCTTGTCCAAGGAGTTGTAGCAATTGCACGAAACACAATAGCCGTATTTCCTTTTTGATTATATTGATCTACAGACCTCTCAACAGCATCCATTAATCCCGAAGATATATCCTCAGCACGCTGCCGAGAAGCATTGCGCACACGCACCCGCACAAGCTGTGGAGCTACTTTTTCTGATCGAATCGATTTTACGAGATCGATAGTATCTTCGGTGGGAAGTGGGATATTTGCGCCTCCATACGCAGCAACAATAGTTTCTGGAGAAACAATAACTCCAGCTAGAGTTGCCGAAAAAAGATCTGTTGCAGAAAGGGCATAATACCCATCGTATCGAAAATTACTTGATTCATCCCGTTGCTCCATTGAAACCATGTATGAAAAATTAACCTCATACGTAGCAGGAAATTGCTTTGCAATCCCGTATCCCAAAATAGCAATAAGAATACTTACCCCAAGAAGCTTGTAGAAATTCCGAGACAGAACATGAAGGGAGGCTCGAATAAAGAGGGTGGGGTCTTCTTGCATATCATATGATTATGCACCCACCACCGCCTCCTTGCAAAAAGCATCCCAAGCCGTGTGCGTAAACTGCTTCATTTCCCGCATAAAGCGATCACGAGAAAAGTTTTCTGCGTGAGCACGAATTTCCGACTTATCCCAAGCAATATGTTCGAAAACTTCCATCGCTCGCACCATATCTTCAGTATTTTGCTCAGAGAAAAGAACCCCTGTTTTTCCAGGAATAATCGTTTCAAGCGCTCCGCCTCGCCCATACGCAATAGTAGGAACACCGCTTGCCGCAGCTTCGAGCGGCGTAATTCCAAAATCCTCTTCTTGGGGAAATAAAAGCGCTTTTGCGTTCCTATACAATTGTGGCAAGTCACCATCCGGAACAAATCCTAAAAATTCCGTATTTGGCCCTGCGAGCGCTTTGAGCTCCTGGAGCTCTGGCCCCGTACCTGCTATTTTTAGTGGCCTTCCCAAACGTTGTGCCGCACTAATAGCTATATCAACCCTCTTGTAAGGAACAAGACGAGAAACAACCAAGTAATACTCTCCCGAACCTTCCCCTACAGAAAAACGATCCGTATCAACTGGAGGATATATTACTTCGGATGGCCTTCCATAATACTTCTGTATTCGCCCTGCTACATACTTTGACAGCGTAAGGTATCTATCAACTCGCTTTGAGGCCATATAGTCCCATAAGCGAATATAGGAAATTGCAGGCGGAGCAAATTTTTGAAACCAATGACTCGAAGAAAACTCTCGCACATAGCGATGGCTCCCATCCCAAGCATATCTGGTGGGAGTCATACAATACGAAATATGAAGCGTACCCGCAGGAGTAATAATTCCTTTTCCAAAACTATGGGCATTGGAAATCACCACATCGAATTGAGATATATCAAATTGCTCAATAGCAAATGGCATAAGAGCAAGGGGGAAATATCGATGCGAACGCCGCGCTCCAGGAAATCGCTGTAAAAACGATGTTCGAATCCTGCCAGGATCAAACGAAACTCGCACCTGGTCCGGATCATATACAAGCGTATAAATTGGCGCTTCCGGAAAGGCTTCCGCAATCGCCTCGAGCACACGCTCCCCCCCACCCATATGCGTTAGATAGTCATGAATAATGCATACTCGCATATGCACTACATAGCATTTTTATCTCGGAATAAAATAGCAATCGTTTTCAATAAAAGAATAATATCAAGCCGAAGCGACCAATTTTCGATATATGCAATGTCGAGCTTTGCCTCTTCCTCAAAAGAAAGTCCTGCATTCCCGGCAACTTGAGCCATCCCTGACATTCCCGGCTTAATCGCAAATAACTTTCGATGGTACTTATCATACTGAGCAACTTCTTCTGGTAAATGCGGGCGAGGTCCGAGCAAGCTCATTTCGCCTTTTAACACATTAAAAAGCTGTGGAAGCTCATCTATGCGCAATCGACGAATAATTCTCCCAACACTCGTGATACGGGGGTCATTTCTCATTTTAAATAAAGGTCCAGATCGCTCATTCCCATTACCCCTCAGCTCTTTATATTTTTGTTCAGCCTGCTTTCCACCATATCGAGGGCCAACACAATACTCTTTATACATGCTTCTAAATTTTATTATCTCAAAGGGAACCATATTTCTTCCTGCCCGCACTTGAAAATAGAATATCGGTCCAGGAGAATTTCGCCGTATGGCAATTGCGGTAATAAGAAAAAGCGGGGATAGAAAAATAATTCCAAACACCGACCCGATAATATCTACAATGCGCTTTGCAACCCTACCCCACCCATCTAGTGGAGTTCGCGAAAGCTCAAGTAATGGCACCGTACCGATTTGTCGATATCGAACATTGATTGCATGTGTTTCGAATATATTCGGAACATATCGATAATCAATTTTATACTGCTCTGAAAAATCTAGGAGAACGAGATTATCACCCTCCGGAAGAGACGGATTTGTTTGAATAACCTCATCAATCCCGAACATATTGTAAATATCCTGAAGAGCTTTCCAGGACACGTGTTCTACTTCTCCGATCACTCGATATCCAAGATTCGGACTTCGAAGAAAAATTGCCGCGAGATCTTTAGCAAAAGGACCATTACCAACAAGCACGACTCGATGAACACCCATCCCGCGAGCGAGCAGAGCATGCTGCGCTTTTCTCACTAACATTCGCCCCAACGACACAAACAAGAATGCAAACACATACGCAATAATTAAAATAAATCGAGAAGGAAAAAGTTCTGCGCGCAAGAAAATATACAAAATAACCATCATAACCCCTATGGAAATCCCTGAAAATATTTGAGTAACTTCATCAAGCGCACGCCTGGTTACTCGCATGCTATACAGCCCATGCAAAGAAAACACAAAAAGAATAACCAAAGAAACGCTACTTGCCAGCTGCACGTACTGTGCAAATGGTAAGTCCAATTCAAATACTACCGGACGAAAGCCCTGAGCAATGGGGCTTAAACGAATGAAATACGCCGCTGCAGCAGCAGATAAAAGCGCGATGAAATCGATAGGCACCAATAGTGCTCCAAAAAACAGCTCAGAACGCTTCATGTCTTATAGAATACGCTTTTCTTCCATAATTGACAAATCACAATTTTTCTGTAATATGCAATATGCAGATGGATGGGCAATCGCCCTACGGGGAGGAAAGTCCGGACACTATTTTGTCAAAATGACAAAATACCTGGTGGCAGATAACGTCTGCCGGGCGCGAGCCTAGGGATTCTGCATTACGCAGAGTGAAAAGTGCAACAGAAACATACCGCCTCAAGTTTACTTGCGGTAAGGGTGAAATCGTGGGGTAAGAGCCCACGCGGCGACGCAGTAATGCGTAGTCGGGGTAAACCCCACCAAGTGCAACCTCAAGAAGCTTTACGCAAGTACAGCAGGTAGAGGGCAAAGATATTAGTAGCGATACTAATACAAGACAGATGATTGCCTGAAATAACAGGATCCGGCTTACAGTCCATCTGCACCTATAATAAACCTCGCCCAAAAGGCGAGGTTTATTTTTTCATTTCTGCATCAAGAGCTTCGTTTACCAGCTTATCGGCTTTTGCATTTTTACTTCGTGGTACATGCTCGAAGGTTATGGAAGAAAACGAGGGTAATACTTTTTTTATCTTTGCGAGCAATTCTTGTAAATCCTCGTTTTTTACTCGATACTCTCCGCGCACCTGCTTCACAACAAGCTCGCTATCTAAGTAGCATTGCAGTTCTTGTATCCCCTCTTCTTTTGCTCGAGAAACTCCAGCCAAAAGCGCACGATACTCTGCCTGATTATTCGTTCCGGTCCCAATATATTCTTTATAGGAAATAGGTAGAGAGCCTACCTCGGAAAGTACAAATCCAATTGCAGCAGGCCCCGGGTTCCCGCGCGCGCCACCATCCGTATACAGCGTTGCTCGTTTCATATACAGCTCCTTAGCAGCACTTACACGCACGCCTCATAAGCTTCGTCACTCCAATTGCACCCAAAAGGACCGGCCAAACAACATCAATCGTTTCAGGAGCAATAATTCCCCATTGCCCACAAAGAAATGTTGCCGCAATTAAAATAATAAATACCGGAATAGCTTTATGATGAGAACAATTACACACTCCACAATTGCCAGAACAAGACTCCAAGCCGCATGTCTCACACTTTTTTTCTGTTGAACTATTTTCCATAGGTATTTGTATATAAAAGTAAATCCTTTTGTAAGTGTACTCTATTTGTACTGCTCCACAAAATTACGATATCCGGCAACAAGGCGATCGGCATATACCATAAGCGGAGTTTTCTTACACTGTTCATCTAAAGCAACTTTGTCATCTTTTGTAATTGCCTGAGATTCAGCATTATCCCCATGAACCAAATAATACATTATAGATTCAGGATTACTTATATGATTAAGTCCAAGCGCATGCCCAAATTCATGAGCCAAAACTAGTGTGAGATCCTTCTTATTTCTAAACTCATAAATAGTAATAGACTTTCCATTATATTCACCTTGACCAAACTCCTCCTCATCCCCAAACGCATCGTTCAAATCTTCCAATGTGGCATTATATGTTCTTACAATCTCCCCTTCAGTATCCGCCAACGCATTAACCTGGTCAGCAAGCGTGTTAAGTGCTCGACGCTCCTGCTCGAGAGCATCTTTCTTTGCGGTCAATACGCGCTGTTTTGCCTGCAATGCCTCATACTCCTCCCTAGACGCACCCCCCAACTCATTCTGCTTTTGAATTCTAGCGTTAAGGGCTCGCACCTCCGACTCATACAAGGTTTCATTCCCGATATAAGCAGACTTTGCCTTGTTGTAGAGAGCAAGTGCATCGCTATACTTCTCTTTAAGATCCTGATGAGCTTTTGATGTTTTTTGTAAAGAATTTGTAATAGCTTTTGCCTGATCAGTCCTTTCTTGACGATCATCATACACAAAATTAATAGAAAAATTTGAGCCAGAATCGTACATAAACAATTCTTTTTCTGCAGCCTCTTCCCACAATCTTTCCGCGTCATAGAGAGCACTTAGTATATCTTTTTCAGACATATTAAATCGTTCATCTACGGCGCCCAAAGAATACGTAATAGGCTTCGCACATGGGCGAGGATACATGTACTCGATAGATGCCCAAAAGATTGCACCCAAACATATAAGCCCAATAATGTACCGAAGAAATTTTCCCACCTATACAGTATAGCGCTCAAGCGCAAATAGGCTATCATACAATGCATGGAAAACGACCTTTCAAGTATCAAACATGAATTAGAGCAAACTCGTAAAGAGTTTTGGAATATCGACCCAGAAGCAGGGATGGCGCTGCAAGCGCTTATACACGCAACAAAACCGCAAAATATCCTTGAAGTTGGTACCTCGAACGGATACTCCGCGATTATTATGGGAGAGGTAGCATCTCTTTATGGAGCACATATTACTTCTATAGAATTTTTCCCCGAACGAATTGAACTAGCTAAGCAAAATATCGAGCGAGCCGGGCTTACCGAACACATCAGTATCCTACAGGGAGATGCTGCGGAAATCCTGCCAAGCCTCGTAAAACAACAGCATCTCTACCAATTCATTTTTCTTGATGCGAACAAAGAAGAGTATGTGCTCTATTTTGCAAACGCAATGAAAATGATAGCTTCGCACGGTATTATTGTCGCCGATAATACTATCTCTCATAAAAAGAAGCTTGGCGCCTTTTTTGATGCAATAAAAAATGAACCGCGCGCAAATGCGCTAGAGCTCTCAATCGGAACGGGTCTTACAATTATTACGATATCGTAACACTGCCGCGAGCAGCAATATCTTGCAGACGAAGCTCTAAGCTCTCCCTGCCTCGAAACTCATTAACACCAATACTCGCAAGAACGTCTACTGTATCCCCTAGTGAAGCAAGCTCTTTACCTAAGCCAAAGCCAATAGCATCTATTTCCTTATCCCCAACTAAAAGCTTTGCCTTTATATGATCGTTCGATTTTCCTACAGTCTTGCCAGAAAGGAGACGAAGCCCCTCTATCACAAACAATGGCTTTGCATTAGCTTCACCAAATGGTTCAAATTTTTCTAATGCATGAGCCAAATCCCAAGACGCAATATGCGGAGAAATTTTTGCATCAGCATAATGAAGAACAGGAGAAGACTCAGCTTCCTCTCGTTCAAAGTACTCTGCAAGCCCCTGCTTCATATGCTCTAATTTTTCAGGAAGAACAGAAAAACCAGCAGCAGCTTTATGTCCCCCCAACTTTACCGTATGGTGGCGAACAGTTTCTAAGGCAGACAACACATTTGCATGCCCAGCTCCGCGCGCAGACCCTACCGCATACTGAGAACTAGCACCCTGACCTATAGGGAGGCCTACAACGAACGCTGGTTTAGCAAATTGAGAAGCGAGCCTTCCTGCAACCAGCCCCACAATCCCCGCAGGCCACGTTTCATTAAACACAAATACAAACGGCAATGAATGATCTATATCAATATGTGCCTCGTCCATCATCTTGCGCGTCATGGTACGCCTATCATTATTAAGCCGCACTAGCTCCTTCACCGCTTTTTCCGCTTGCTGCTCCGTAGTTGCAAGCAATGCATTTAGTGCGCTTTGAGGATGCCCGATTCTTCCAGCCGCATTAATAAGCGGCACAATACGAAACGCAATATCTTCTGCAGTAATTGTTGGCACATTCACTCTCGCTTGCGCTAAAAGAGCTGCGACTCCTGGCCTGCGCGTTCTCATTAATACCTCTTTGCCAAACCGAACAATGGCACGATTCTCTCCCAAAAGCGGCATCACGTCTGCCACTGTGCCAATCATGACCATATCAAGCAACCATTTCTCGCGATCTGCATCATTCGCATACGGAGAATCGCTATGGCGAAGAAGTGCCTGGGCAAATTTCCATGATGTGCCCGCTCCGCATAAGTGCCCCCAAGAATACGCGCCGTCAGGATGCCGAGGATGTAAAATAGCGTGCGCAGAAGGCAGCACTTCAGGCAGTTCATGATGATCAACAATAATGACATCTTTTCCAGAAGCCTGTAGCGTTTCTACTTCAGTAGTATTACTAATTCCGCAATCCACCGTAATTAAAACTTCAAACTCATCAGACATACGAGCAAGCGCCGCCCCATTAAGCCCATACCCATCTTCATACCGATGGGGAAGATACGGAATTACATGAGCACCAACATCAGTTAAAGCCTGCACCATAATAGCAGTAGAGGTAATGCCGTCTGCATCATAGTCGCCATAGACCAGCACTCTTTCTTTATTTTTTACCGCGCGCATAATCCTCTCTACCGCAATATCCATATGCGCAATATCGTATGGATTATGAATATCTCGCGCATAAGATGACGAGAAAAAACTTTCCCGACTTTCATCGCCTACTCCGCGGTTACGAAGCAACACCTCCAGAAGAGTATCCTGATCCTCAATAATCTGTTTCCCTCCCCGTATATTCCAAGCTCGCATCTTATTTACAATGTAACTTTCGGCCCCCTCATATGAGACATCGCATCATGCTTGCTTTCCAAGTGATGCGTCATTTTTTGCAGCATTTCAATAACGGCGGCAAGCTGCGCAATAATGCTTGAAACATCGCGCTGTACCTCTTCTCGCTGGCCAATAATATATGCAAGGCGCAACCAATAATCAGCTTCAATTGCCTGCATTCGCGCCTCTTCAACATTATGCATAAACTCTTTCTCAGAATCCGATGCGGTAGCGCGTACTAAATACTTACCGATATTCATACTGGAAGTAACCAATTCTTTTTTAATAACAGCTCCGCCAGACTCATCATGAAAGGCATCTGCAGCCTGAACCACGTCTTGAGCAAGCTGAAAAATTCGCTCCCACAGTTCTGCTTGGCGCCGTTCCCACAATGCGCGATGTTCAGATGTGTCCATGGGAAAAGTATAGCATATAAGCTATCCTCTACAGCACCACATTTCGAGCTGGGGCGAATGTAACCCCCTCTGCAGCACGCTCATAATGAGATGTTTGATGTTCAAGGAATCTTTGCAGAGAATGCGCCATAGGTGCGTGAATTTCATCTTCAATTTGCAGCAATCTATTGTATTTGCTTGTCCTATCAGAGCGCGACGGAGCCCCTGTTTTGATCTGCCCCGCGCCAACTGCAACTGCAAGATCCGCAATAAAGGTATCTTCCGTTTCTCCGGATCGATGAGAGATAACAGCGTTGTGCCCCGCCTCCTGCGTAAGCAATATTGCTTGAAGCGTTTCAGATAGAGAGCCAATCTGATTTGGCTTAATAAGAACAGAGTTTGTAGCACCGTTTGCAATACCCTGCTTAATGCGCATAGCGTTGGTTGCATACAAATCATCTCCGACAATCTGTACTGCATTTCCATTGCCCTGGTAAAACTTTTGCCAATCCTCCCAGCTATCCTGCTCAAAAGGATCCTCCAAAGAAATAAGCGGATACCGCTCTTTCCATGTCTTATATCGAAAAGCCAAATCGTTTGCATGTAAGAGCGCTCCATCAATCATGTACCCCTTTTGTTCGCTATCATAAAATTCATCGGAGGCCGCATCTATTCCAAGATACACATCCACTCCGGGAACATACCCTGCTTGCTCTATTGCGTGGATAATTAAAACAAACGCATCTTCACTCTTTTTTAATACTGGCGCATATCCACCCTCGTCTCCAACCTCTGTTCGAAACCCTTCCTGTAAAAGAATATTCTTAAGGGCATGATGGACTTCGACCCCCATGCGGAGCGCCGTAGCAAAATCTTTTGAACCAACTGGAACAACATGAAACTCTTGAATAGAAAGATTATTACTAGCATGCCTTCCACCGTTAATAAGATTCATCTGAGGAACCGGCATAAGGGGTTTTCGTTTTGGAAAGAGCTGTGCCAAATATAAGTACAGAGGAAGCCCCTGGGCTCGCGATTCTGCTCGCGCGCACGCAAGAGACACTGCAAGAATTGCATTTGCCCCCAAACGCGCCTTGTTTTGAGTACCATCTAATTCTATCATCCGGCGATCTATCTTTTGCTGGTTTGCCGTATCCTGCCCCACGAGAGCAGTATTAATTTCCGTATTTACATTGGCAACTGCCCCGAGAACTCCTTTGCCCCCATATCGCTTTTCGTCACCATCGCGCAGCTCCACTGCTTCATGAACCCCCGTAGAGGCTCCAGATGGCACCATAGCAGAAGCACGCACTCCACCTTCGCAGATTACAGTAGCCTGAACAGTTGGTGTACCGCGGGAGTCAATTACTTCTCGGGCAATGATGCGTTCTATTTTTGCCATACATTAAAAGGCTTGGGTTGCATCAGAAGCGAAAAGCGCAGCTAATCCAGGAAGTTTTTTTCCTTCTAAAAATTCAAGCATAGCTCCTCCGCCAACAGAGACATGATCAAACGAACCAAGGGTGTTATATTTTTCTAGAACATTCACTGTATCTCCGCCGCCCACCACTCGATACCCGGAATGGGTAGCGAGTCCCTCCATAAGGCTTTTCGTGCTTGCTCCATACGCTTCAATCTCAACCCTTCCAACTGGCCCATTCCAAATAATTGTTTTAGCTCCTTCACACTCCTTAAGCATTGCTGCTACAGATTTTGGACCAATATCCCATACATCCCCCACATGTTCCGGAACATAGCCAACATCTATAGTCTGCATATAGGAGCCATCTTCATTTCCAATCACGACGTCAATAGGAAGAATGATTTTTTCTCTATATTTTTCAAGAAGATGCTTAGCAACAGCAATTTCATCAGCGGCAAACATAGATTCTGGCCAGCTTCCTTGCGCTGCTAAAAACGCATTTGCAATTTTACCGCCAAGGCACATTTTATCGACCTTTGTTAATAAATATTCAAGAATACCTATCTTTGTCGTAATTTTCGCCCCGCTCGCAATAGCAATATACGGATGTTCCGCTTTTTCCCGTAAAGATGAAAGCACTCGCACCTCTTCCACTGTTCTCCTGCCCGCAGCACTCGGAAGAAGCCGAGGAAGCAGTACAACCGAGGTATGTGCCCGATGAGAAACACTAAACGCTTCATTAATATAGACATCGCCTGCAGTGGAAAGCTCTTCGGCAAACTTTTGGTTCAACATGCTTTCCCGATCATCAAGCCGAACATTCGGAAATAGCGCGATATCTCCTTGCTCCATCCCCTGCACAATTGCATCTACTTGGTTTCCATATAGTTTCGGAAGCATTCGCACATCTTCACGGAGCAGCTCTTGTACTCGCCGTGCAATAGCGTCCATATTTAAAACCGACTCTTCTTCTCCCGGCCTACCTAAATGGGCGAGCAATAACACCTTACACCTGCGCTGACGCAGTTCTTGAATAGTTGGAATAGCAGCCTGGATTCGATAATCTTCCGACGCATCAACAACACCATCATCCCCTGCCGTAACGTTAAAATCAACACGGACAATAACACGCCTTCCATCAAGGGCGATATCGTCCATTGTGCGCAAATTTCCAGTCTGCTGATTCATATTATGAATTGCCAACGGCAATCACCTGCTCTACGAGCCGATTAGAATATCCCCATTCATTGTCATACCACGCCATTACTTTTACCAAATTACCCCCAACCACACGAGTGAGCGGCAAGTCTACAATCGCAGAATGCGGATCTCCTATAAAATCGCTAGAGACGACTGGATCTTCTGTTACAGAAATAACTCCTTGGTATATCGGATTTTCTACCGCGTCTTTAAATGCCTGGTTTACCTCCTCGGCAGTAACATCTTTTTTAAGAACACACGTTATATCAGATATAGAAACAACAGGCACGGGCACACGCAGAGAAATCCCATCAAACTTGCCAACCAATTCTGGAATAGCACGTGTTGCAGCTATAGCCGCTCCCGTAGTAGAAGGGACCATATTAACAGCCGCCGTCCTCCCTCTTCTAAAGTCCCCCTTTGCAGGACCATCTACAATGCTTTGCGTTGCAGTATACGCATGCGCAGTAGTAAGAAGCGCCTTCTCTACACCAAATACATTTTCTAGTACGGCCATAACCGGAGCTGCGCAGTTAGTCGTACACGATGCATTAGAAACAATAGGAAGCCCCGCAAGTACATCATCGTTCACGCCCATTACCACCGTAGGCACAGTTTCACTTTTTGTTGGCCCAGAGATAACCACATGCTTTGCTCCTGCAGAAATGTGCTTACTCGCACCCTCTTCTTCTGTAAAAAATCCCGTAGACTCAATTACTACGTCTATATTTAAATCTTTCCATGGGAGTTTTTCTGGCTCTTTCTCCTGCAGTACCTGGATTCTTTTTTCTCCAACAACAATTGTGTTTCCCTCTACAACAACCTTACCTCCATATCTTCCGTATACCGAATCATATCGCAAAAGGTATGCCAAATTCTCAACATCTCCCAAGTCATTAATAGCAACAACCTCAACATCGCTGTGCGTAAGCGCTATTTTGCACGCAGCCCTTCCGATTCTTCCAAACCCATTAATTGCGATTCTTACTGACATAAAAAAGTGTAGTTAATTATAATGTTGCATGTATGCTCGGACTAATATCCTTGTTCTCTTCTATCATATGCAATACGGCGGACAGTTCCAAGAGGCCTTCGCGCGCGCCTACAGAAGCAACGACCGACGTAGCATTTGCATTTCCCCATTGCATCGCCTCGGAAATACTCTTGCCTTGAACTAATGCAGCAAGAAACCCTGACCCGTACGCATCCCCTGCGCCAGTACGCTCAACTTCCTTGCCAGGATATATAGGGAGAAAATAGATAGATTTCTTGTCGGACACATACGACCCCTTGGCGCCATCGGTTACAACAACATGCTCTATACCTAATTCATGAAATCCGGATACGAGAGGCGCTATCTCCTTCGTGTCTATCTCTAGTACACGCGCCGCTTCTTCTCGGTTCACAAATACAAGTTGTGTTTTTTTCAGTATTGGAAGTAATCCATTTTTTCCAAGATTCATTTGATACGTCCCCGGATTAAAGGCTAACCGAACACTAGGATTTTTCTCCAAAAAATCTAAAACTTGCGCATGAAGAACCTCAACTCCTCCGCCAGAAACCGACGTGAGATACACCCAGGAAGGCACGGGGAGGTTGTGGGGCAATTCGTATTCTCGTGGCTCATGGTATACCAAGATTGTACGTTCCGATTTAAATGTAATAACAACAGAAAGGTTTGTTCCGTGCTGATGATCAGTCGCAATAAACGAAGTATCGACTCCATTCTTTTCAAGTACTTCGCGTGCGCGCTTTCCCTCATCATCGTTGCCTAGCACGGTATATATTGCTGCCTTGCAGCCCAAGCGAGATACTCCAACCGCATGATTTGCAGCATTTCCCACTCCAGAAACAACAATTTTGCTATCTACTGGTATTTTATCTCCATAGTCCAAACACAGCCTGCACGTATCACCCTCCAGATTGCACTGAAGGGTTGCGTCATGTAATTGCATGAAAATATCCTCGGTAGTATCTCCGATAGCAAGGATGTCCATGTATATTAGTATATCGCAGCTGTGCCAGAGGAACCAAACACGTCCATCTTTTCCTCTACTATTTTTTGCATTGCATCACGCGCAGGCGAAAGCATATTTCGAGGATCATATGAAGTGCGTGGGTTTTTAAAATATGCCTCTACTGCCGTTTCAAATGCAATGCGAAGCTCCGTATCCACATTAATTTTTGCAACGTGCCCTTCGCATGCTTTACGTAAATGCTCAGAAGCAATGCCAGAAGCACCATGGAGAACAAGGGGTATATGCGGAACTTTAGATTGAATCTCTTCCAGTAACTCAAACCGAATATATTCCTGCCCAGTAAATGCGCCGTGGATAGTTCCAACCGAAACCGCCAAGCTATCAACGCCCGTTTTTTCAACAAATTCAACTGCTTGCTTAGGATCAGTAAGGAAAGAATCCGGAGTAGAGCCGCCATGTAAGTCTTTTAGGCCTTCTTTTCCTACAATAGCGCCTAATTCCGCCTCCACCCAAACCCCTCGAGCATGCGCATATTCAACCACTTCTGTTGTCTTTTTAATATTCTCTGCAAACGCAAGCAAGGAATTGTCTATCATGACAGAGGTATACCCTGCCTCAATGCATTCTTTTACTCGCTCAATGCTTTTCCCATGATCCAAATGCATTATAACTGGCACTGAAGCTTCTTTTGCAAGAGTACCCATAATCCCCGAAAGAACTGAGACGCTTCCGTATTCAAGTGCTCCTTCGGATGTTTGGACGATAACAGGAGACTTTTTTTCTTGGGCAGCGCGAATAATCGCCTGAGCCATCTCCATAGTAGAAACATTAAATGCGCCAATAGCATAATCTGCTCGCATTGCATCAGCAAGAATTTGATGGGGCTTAGACAGCATACGCAGCAGCAACCTTCGAAACTATGTCAATAAAGTCACGAGGGTGGATAGAAGCTCCTCCTACAAGCACTCCGTCTGCTCCTGGGCCTGCAATATATGGGCTCACGGTACTCGAAGCAACACTACCGCCATACAAAAGATATATCCGCTGCGCTAATTCAACATCGAACTTTTCTGCAATTCGCTTACGAATCAATAACAGCACTTCATACACCTCATTTGGCTCAGGAATATTGCCGGTTCCAATTGCCCAAATAGGCTCATACGCAATTGCAGTCTTCATAAGCGACACTCGGTCAAGAGAAGAAAGCAACACATCCACCTGGGCGGAAACAGCCGAAATAGTCTCTCCCGCAGCATGCTGTTCTTGTGTTTCCCCAACGCATACAACAGGACGTATTCCATGAGAAAGTAAAAGCTTTGCCTTATGAACAACCATTTCATCCGTATCGCCCTGACTGTATCGCACTTCGCTGTGCCCAACGATGCACCATGTAATAAATTCCCGAAGCGTGGAAACGGAAACGCTTCCCGTATATGGCCCCTTCTCTTCATGATGAATATTCTGCGCGCCAACAGCAATTGAAGTCCCCTTAAGCGCTGCAGCAATAGCCGGAATAGACGGGTATGAAGGGCACACAACAATTTCTGCAGCGTATTCTTTGTCTTGCACCAGCTTTTTCATTGCGCTGCACACCTCAACGGCGGACTTGTGCGACAATTCCATTTTCCAATTCCCAATAACAAGTGGTCGTTTATCCATCCATTTCAGTGTATGGTATACTGCCACTATGAACAATCCCTCACCGTACCTTTCGGTTGTCATCCCTGCGTACAACGAAGAAAAGCGCCTCCCACACACATTGCGCGCTACAATTTCCTATCTCAAAAAACAACATTACACATGGGAAATTGCCGTAGTGAACGATGGCTCTACAGACAAAACCGCAGATGTTGTTCGTGGATTTTCAGTAGAAGACAAACGAGTTAAATTACTCCAATACGGCGGGAATCGCGGTAAAGGATTTGCTGTCAAATATGGCATGACCCACGTACACGGAGATATTCAAATATTCATGGATGCTGATAATTCTACAAGCATTGACCATGTAGAGTCTTTCGCTCCGTTTGTAAAACAGGGATTTGACGTTGTTATTGGATCGCGCGATATCGCGGGGGCAGATATTTCTGTACATCAGCCAAAATGGAAAGAACTCCTCGGCGACCTCGGAAATTTCTGGATACAGTTATGGGCAGTTCCTGGTATTAAAGATACACAAGCAGGGTTCAAGCTATTTACGAAAAAAGCATCAAAAGATGTGTTCCCCTACCTTACTATCGACAGGTGGGGCTTCGACGTAGAAGCGCTCGCAGTTGCACGAATGAAAGGGTATAAGATTTCCGAGCAGCCGATCCGCTGGATTAACGACCCTAACAGCAAAGTATCCCCAAGCGCATACATAGAAGTATTGCGCGAAGTAGTTCAGGTTCGTTTCAATATGGCCCGCGGCATATACGACTCACATGGATCCAACGGAACATACAACTGGTGAGCTGCGCCAAGACCCAATTACTGAAAATTGGGTAGCAATGGCAACCGGCCGGGCGAAGCGTCCGGATTCTTTCGCGGAAAACAAACCAAAAAGAGAACCGCTTCCTCGCTACAAAGATGATTGCCCATTTTGCAATCTTGCAAAATTCCCCCAAGACCCAGACATTCTTCGGCTTCCAGACGACCCGATGAAATGGCAGGTGCATATTTTTCAAAATAAATATCCAGCCTTTGTACCAAATAAAGAATTTAAATCATGGCAAGAAGGTCCGTATAGAACAACCAGTTCAGTAGGGTACCATGAATTACTTGCAACCAAATACCATAACCAAGACGATGGCATAGTAGAGCGGTCAGTGCTTGAGCTTGAACTCGAAGCTCTCGTATTACGCTATCGTCAATTAAAAAGTTTGCCGTCAGTCAATTATATTCAAATTATTAAAAACCATGGCAAAGAAGCGGGCGGATCACTAGAGCATCCCCACCACCAAATTTTTTCTATTCCTGTTTTATCAAAAGACATTTCCGACATGCTCAACGGCGCAGAACGCTACGCAAAAGCTCATGGCGAAAAAGCATTTACAATCTTGCTAGACCATGAACGAGAGGTAAAAAAACGCATCGTATTTGAAAATGAATACTTTACCGCATTTTGCCCGTATGCATCCCGCGTTCCATTCGAAACATGGATATTGCCCCGCAAGTCCGACCCCTTCTTTGAAGATATTGGTCCAGCAGAACGCGAAGCGCTTGCAGAAGCAATGCAAATGGTGCTTGGGAAAATGTATACCGGCCTTCAAGACCCTCCATATAACTACTATATTCATTCCGCACCGTGCGATGATACGGGCTTTGTATGCGATAGGAGCAAGTTTCAACACTTCCGCTGGCACATTGCCATCTTGCCCCGCCTATCCACCGCAGCAGGATTTGAACTCGGAACTGGAATTGAAATAAATACCGT
>CAYPSL010000007.1:0-1943 GCA_964413615.1 uncultured Candidatus Saccharibacteria bacterium
AAGTTTTTTCTTTGCCTTTGATGCTTTGTACACTTTTGCGATGCGCTTTGCGTCTACTGCGTCTTTTGCAAAAAGAACGCCATATTGCTCTTTTCGAAGCCCAAGTGCAGCGGGGCGAATTTCTGGAAGGGAAGGGGGTATATATCCGTCTGGAATATAAGTGGCATCTAGCCCGTAGTTCGTAAGCAGTTGGTACTGAACAGTTCTTGTGGGCGTACAAATTTTATGAAATCCGGAGACAATAAAGGGAAGAGCCCATCGTAAAAACGAATGCTGTAATGGCTCAAATCCTTCAGGGAGAGCAGATAGGGTCCACACAAAAATGGTGCGGGGGAGAAGGGGGGCAAGTATGCGGAGCATGATTCCAGCTTTCCATCCTTGAACATGAATTGTGTCCGGTTTAATAAATAGTGCGGCAACACAGGAAAGCGCAGTATAAAAATATCCGCCCGCGATAGTAGGGTTGAGGGAGGGTAGTCGCACGGATTCTAGCCCTTCTAGTGTAAGGGGTGATTGGCTTGTGTATGGGTTTGTGGTCGCAATTGTTACCTTGTGGCCATTTCGCAATGATTCACGCGCTAAAGCCTCCGCCCTAGCTTCAAGGGAGTCATGAATAGTTGCAGCTGGAATGCCTTTTTGGCCAATGAAATAGATATGCATAACAAAGTACCTTAGCACATAATGAGAATCTTGACAAGACCCACCCCTTATGCGTATACTATGAAGTTCAGATTAGGTCCGATCATTTACAATAAAAGAAGGGTTAGGGGGTAATGTTATGGAAGATTCCCAGGCAAACAAAGAGACCACTCCTCCTCCGACTTCACCGGCTATAAGCTCAGGGCCTAAGATAAGGCCCCTCAGAAAGCTTCAGGAGACTGATGATCTTTACCAGGAAATTTATCGGGAACAGGGATTTCAGTTTCCGGTGAATGAGCGAAAAAGCCCGAATCAGCTTTTGAGCCTTACGATTCCTGATGCTGAGCAGTGGCTTGCGCAGATTAAATGGCGTAAGGCACAGTTGCAGGTCGAGGCGGACAAGGTGTTAGAAGCAAAGGTTCGGAGTATTGTTGGGCCTTTAATTAAGGAGGCGATACGATCTTTCCAACCGCAGTCTCCATCAAGGGGGGCTGGAAAGCGAAAGTTGTTTTCGGGGAAGAAGCGATGGGGTACAGCGGCAGTTGTCCTGCTTGCTGTGTTTATCGTTGCATTGCCGTTCGGTGCGTTTGGATTAGTGCCTTTTATTGAAAAGGGTGCAACTGCAACGTCCGTACGGCAACAAGGGTTAGGGTCAACGGTTGATCCTGATACCGCGAAAGTTTTTCGAATGGCTGAAGAAGCCAAAATGTTCTATCAAAACTGAAGGACAAGGAGAAGGAGTATCATGAAGGGTTCATTCTATGTGGTTGCCAGCTTGTTGCTGGCAGGTGTTGTTGGGTGCGGTGGGAGCACTGCCTCAACTTCGTATGCTTCAGCCGAAGGGCTGAAAAGTCTTGAAGCGAAGGTGGATGGTTTGTCCGCAAAGCATGACGCAACGCTCGTCTTGGCAAACTCGCATCATGAGGAGATCAAGGAGCTTGGAAAGGGCCTGAGCGAGGTGAACGTCGCGCTCGGAAAGGGTGAGGACGGCAAATTTGCCGCACTTACCAACGCGGAAGGGAAAACGTGGCAAGAGGCGTTTGATGAGCTTGCTTCCAAGGGTTCTCAATCGCAAGAACCATTGGATACCCAGGCCGGGCTCCCAGAAGGATTGCCTGATCCAACGCAATTTGCACTCTTTAGCCCCAATAGGAAAGTGGAAACTCAAGTGGCGCAGAATGTGCAGCAGCCGGATTCTTCTACGGCTCTGCCTCCTACGCAACCGCCATCAGATGTACATCTGCCTGACCAAGGGCAGGGTAATTCTCAGAAGCGGTTCGAAATTCGTTCGTACGATCTCCATC
>CAYPSL010000007.1:2043-23433 GCA_964413615.1 uncultured Candidatus Saccharibacteria bacterium
CAAGGGCAGGGTAATTCTCAGAAGCGGTTCGAAATTCGTTCGTACGATCTCCATCAGGGGTATATGAACATTTACGATACTTCGGATGGACGATGGTATCGCTGGAGTTGGAATCCGAACCAGAATCAGCAACCAGAGATCTATACCTATGGTTGGTGTCACAAGCGCAAATGTCATCGCTGGTGGCGTCGGCATGGGAGATGTTGGAGGTAGAAATACTTCTGAACAAAGTTAGTGTTCTTTAAGAAAAGTACCGGTTTTACAACAAGATGTTGTAGAGCCGGTTTTTATTTACTCGCAGTATGTGTGTTGGGTAGTTGGTAGTAGACAAACTTCTTGCGCGAGAGCACAATGCCAATATATATGGAGTATCAACCAAACGTAGGGGCATTACTTGAATTGAGTGGATACCGGGATAGTGCATTTGCGTCCGAAATGATGACTATTGTAAAAAAATCTCCAGATCCGGAAACAGCTGCCCGGTATGTTCTTCGGCATATGCCTGTGCAAAACGAGATACTTCAAAATAAATGGAGAAAATATATATTCCAGGAATGGTCGAAGGCGCATCCAAGAGTTCCGGCATCTCTTTCTATTCCAATTACAAGTAAAGAAATTGCTTCCTCTCAGGTGCTTCTGGAGGTGTATACCTTAATGCAGGATTTAGTTGATAATCCGGCGGTTTTGAATGAAGAATACGAAGAACATTTTTTGGATGCAGAAGAGGAGCGTAGAATAGCGTTTGAAATATCTCTATTTTCCAACGATTCGCTTCATGTGCGAAGGGTATGCGCTATTTTAGAAGAATTGCGCTTGGTTCGCCCGTATAAGGGGCATGTGCAACCTGTTGTGTCTCGATATCGAACATTCCAAGCACTTCCGCTTCCAAGTCAGTATTACCTTGTGTGGCATGTTGATATGTATCACCTGGATTGGAAGGAATATTTTCATGAATTAAGCTCCCATGTAGTAGTGTTTCAGCAATATATTCCCATGGTTTGGGAAATGTTAGCCACTATGAACGAAGGGGAACAGTGCTCTGCGGATGAAATAGCGGGGCGCATTGTTCGAGCGTTCCGCCCTATGTGGCAACAGGAGAGCGAAAAAATGAGTGCTGCAAAATTGCGACCAGCTTTAAATTTGTATGAACAATCCGTCCTTCAGGGGATGGTCAGTAATTGGCTTGTAAGCGGGGTATGTAAGAGATATGGGTTTGTAGTGGAGCGGAATTCTGATATGCAGTGGACTCGTATTGGCCGATTGATGCTCGAGCTAGAGCGAACAACGAAGCTTCCGTGCTCTACGGACGTTTTGTCGTAAAGTGGTACTGTTCGTGGATATCCTGAAGGTGGGTATCTGTAATGTGGGTATATATTTGGGTTGTTGTAATGGAGGAATGTCCCAAAAGCTGTTGAACGTGACGAATATCAGCACCATTGCTTAATAAATCTGTCGCAAAGGAGTGTCTAAGGGTGTGGGGAGTAATATTTTTCGTAATTCCAGCCTCCGCGGCTCTTTTTTTGATAATTCGCTGCATTGTTCTCGTGGTAAGCCGAAGGTTGTCTTGCTCGCCAATACCTTTTTTGTGGCGGGCAAAGAGAGCGGGGTCAACGTCCGTACGCTTTTCTTCGTAGGCAGCAATTGCGGCATGGGCATCTTCGGATAGGAAGACGACTCGTATTTTATTGCCTTTGCCTCGTACTGTCAGTTCTTGAGCCCCTGTCCGTATGTCGTCTCTATTTAGCTTTGCTGCTTCGGATATGCGCACACCGGTAGAGAATAGGACTGATATAAGGGCAAAATCTCGCAAGTCTTCTATGGTTTTTCCCGTAAAGGAAGCCAGAAGTTGGCTAATTTCTTCCGGGTATAATACGTCAACTGCGCGTTCAGGTACTTTTGCTAGCTCTATTTTATCGGGGGATAGGCATTTTATATCTCGTTTTGTAAGGTATTTGAGGAATTGGCGTATAGCGATAAGGTAGTAGTTTTGAGTAGCGAGAGTAACTCCTTTTCCATCTTCTCCTGCTTCGTCGTGAAGCCATCTGCGGAAAGGGCGAATAGTGTCTAGCGTTATATCTTCGATACTGGTAATTGCTTGCTTCTCAAAAAATCGGCTTAGATAGTAGTCATAATTGCGAGCTGTATGGATAGACCTTCCTTGGCCTATCTCGAGGTTTTCAAGAAAGTCCGCCTTGAGGCTCTTTAAGCTATTTCCCATGCAATAAGTATATCTTCTTTACTTTTTTATAGATATATGTACGATAGGGAGATATGAGCAAAGTTGAAGAAAGAAAACAAGCAATCATTAAGAAGTACAAGATCCACACCGATGACACCGGCTCACCGGAGGTTCAAATTGCGATTTTTTCTGAAAAGATTGAAGAGCTTGCAAATCATTTGCGAGAAAACAAGAAAGACCACCACAGCAGAAGGGGGCTTCTTGGAATGGTAAGCAAGCGTAAGCGACTTCTTGGATATTTAAAGCGTCAGGACGAAAAGCGATTCAAGGCCCTTTCGAAGAAGTTAGGCTTAAAGCAAGTGTGAGCACTCCCGGACAGTTTCCCCAGCAACGAGTTGGGGTTTTTGTAGATATACAGAATATGTACTATTCTGCGAGGGCTTTATACAGCAGAAAAGTAAATTTTAAGAACGTTCTTACTCATGCGGTTTCCGGGCGCCAGTTGGTTCGTGCTATTGCCTACGGCATTACAACAGAAGAAGCTCATGAGGAGGAATTTCATGACGCTCTTTCTGGGCAGGGGTTTGAATTAAAGACAAAACCTCTTCAAACGTTTATTGGCGGGCAGAAAAAGGGTGATTGGGACGTCGGGATTGCAACAGATATTTTACGCCTTGAGCCAAAAATAGACGTAGCAGTGCTTGTTTGCGGCGATGGAGACTTTGTTCCTATGGTGGAGTTTGCAAAGGAAAAGGGCCTAAGAGTAGAGGTTATGGGTTTTCGCGAGAGCACATCAAAAAGTTTAATTGATAGCGCAGATGGTTTTTTTGACTTATCGGGCAATCCGAGCCAATTTTTAATACAGGATGTAAAAAAGCCTCCTCGAAGGAAGGTAAAGATTATTTCGTAACGCGAGCAAATATGACACAACTAAACAAGGCGGAAGCAGTAGGGGTTATTGGTGGCCAGGAAATGCGTATCAGTACAGGGGAGCTCGCAAAACAGGCAGGAGGGTCGATTTTGGTTCAGTATGGGGAAACGATAGTATTGGGTACGGCCACTATGGGGAAGCCAATGTCTCCAGACGCAGACTTTCTTCCATTGCTCGTAGAATACGAAGAAAAGTTCTATGCTGCTGGCAAAATAAAGGGAAGCCGGTTTATGAAGAGGGAGGGCAGACCTCACGATGATGCGATTATAACTGCACGATTAATTGATAGGTCTATCCGACCCCTTTTCCCAAAGGGGATGATCAATGACGTTCAGGTGGTCCTTACTGTGCTTTCGTATGATGGGAAAAACGATGCAGATATTCCTGCGATGATTGCTGCATTTGGAGCCTTAATGCTAAGCGGTATTCCGTGGGAGGGTCCTCTTGGGGCCGCTCGTGTTGGGCTCATCGACAACGCATTGGTTGTTAATCCTACGTCAGAGCAGCGTGCTCAAAGCAAGCTTGATTTTGTCTTAGCAGGAACAGGGGCCGATATTGCAATGATTGAATCGGGTGCTTTTGAGGTGAGTGAAGATACGATACTGGATGCAATAGAGGAAGGGCAGCGGGCAATTGCAAACGTAGTTGCGTTACTTCAGGACTTAAAAGAAAAAGCAGGGAAGTCTCTTCGGGAAGCTACGTATTCACAGAAAAATGAGGAGCATATTGAAAAAATAGAAAAGCTTGCCGAGGCTATGTTAAGAGACAAACTGCAGCATTCTCGAGGCAAGGATGAGATAGGGCAGGCTGAAAAGGATGTGGTTCTGCACGTCCTTGAGCAGATGACGGATGAAGATAAGGAGAGTATTCCAGAGCAAAAGGTTCGCCACATTATCCATGAGCTGCATGGCAAGGTTACAAGAAAGCGAGTTATTGAAGATTCTGCTCGGAGTGATGGGCGCGCACTTGATGAAATACGCGCAATTTCAGTAAAGGCGGGAGTGCTTCCGCGTACGCACGGAACAGGGTTATTCCAGAGAGGCGATACGCAGGTGCTTACGGTATTAACGCTGGGTGGGCCGGACGATGCGTTAATTGTAGATACCATGGAGTCTGAAGAGAAAAAGCGATATATCCATTATTATAATTTTCCGGCCTTTTCTGTTGGAGAAATACGTCCAAATCGAGGCGCTGGGCGTCGAGAAATTGGTCATGGATCTCTTGCTGAGCGTGCATTGATAGCTGTTTTACCAGAAAAAGAAGTGTGGCCATACACCATGATGCTTGTTTCAGAAGTTCTTGAGAGTCATGGATCCTCATCTATGGCTTCGGTTTGCGGATCTTCACTCGCATTAATGGATGCGGGGGTGCCTATTAAGAAGCCGGTTGCGGGGATTGCAATGGGGCTTATGTCTGATGGGGCTACGTATAGAGTGTTAACCGATATAGCCGGAATGGAAGATGAAAAAGGCGATATGGATTTTAAGGTTGCAGGCACTGCAGATGGTATTACTGCGCTTCAGATGGACATTAAGCTTCCTGGGCTAGGGAGAGAAGTGCTTTCGGAGGCTTTGGCTCAAGCAAAAAAGGCTCGACTTCATATACTTGGAAAAATGAATGAAGTACTTGCCGCTCCTCGTGCCGATCTATCAAAATATGCTCCAAGGATTTATTCAGTCCGAGTACCTGTTGGGAAAATTGGAGAATTAATTGGTCCAAAGGGGAAAAATATTAATAAGATTATCGAAGAAACGGGCGTAGATATTTCAATTGATGATGATGGGTTGGTTGTTATTACTTCCAATGACCCAGTTGGTATGGAGCAGGCAAAGGAGTGGGTAAAAAGTATGACAAGAGAAGTTGTAGTAGGTGAGAGGTTTGACGGAAAGGTAGTAAAGTTGATGGATTTTGGGGCATTCGTTCAAATCCTTCCGAACGTTGACGGGCTTGTGCATATATCCCAGTTTCGCGATGAGAGGGTTGAAAAGGTTAGTGATGTTGTGCGGGTCGGAGATATCATCCCTGTTATTGTTACTGAGATCGATGCAACTGGAAGAATTAGCTTATCTCATAAGGCTGCTACGCGTATCGCATAACATTTGGTATACTGATATGCAATGTCAGACCAATTGGTTATTCGCACAATGAAGGATGATATAGCGGGGGCTCAAAGCGTTCCTGCTACTCCCGTTGCGCCGCCTGTGCCGCCGATACGTGCGCCTCGTCACGAAAAACAGGAGCCGCCAGTTTTTTCTCTTCCGTCCCAAAAGCCTATAGTTTCGCTAAAGGATGATGGCGAAACTGTAACAACGCCAAACAAGAAACGTCACCATGTTATAACAGGTATTTTTTATATCCTGTTGTTTGGGTTGGTGGTGGGTGGGGGAATATATGCATATATGCGATTTGGAGCAGCGGTACCTCTTCTTGAAGAGAAAGAAGAGGAGTTAGCGCTTTATCAAGTTATTCCAAAGGAGTTTTTCGTGATCGCGGATTATAATCTTGAGTCTGAGGAAAAGCGCGCTGCTGTTGGAAGGATGTGGAGTGGGGCTGCTGTACAATCTTCTGACCCGGCTACGGGAAATCCATCTTCTTTGCTTGCAATTTCTGACATAGGGCATGTGTACTATATAGCTCTTCCGGGGAATCAGCAGCCATTCCTTTTATTTAAAAAGACAGTTGAAAGTGAACAATACGTTTCTATACAAAGGCAAGAAAAGCCACTTGAAAAAGGGGGATGGTACATTATCCACCCTCAAGGCACCGAAGAGTATGTAGCCGCATTGCAGAGAGGAACATTGGAAAGTGAAAGCACTATCCTTGCATCAGGCAGTGATTCTCAGTACCTCGTTCAGTATGCGGTAAGTTCGGAGGCTGTTGCTCAAGAGTTTACCAGTATAACTTCTTCGCTCTTAAGCTCTTCGGGAATTCGGGACCTTGTGTTTCGCGTAACAGAGGTTTCCCAAAATGGCATCATAGCCGCTTCGGCACATATTCCAGGCCCAGCAAAGCCAAGCGTTGTGTCTATGGATACAGAAGAGCTTATGTCCTTAATACCTAGTGATGTTAATTTTGCGAAAGTTGGGTTGCAGCTCAATCGCGATATTGCTTCATGGCAAGATGACTTGGCCTTACTTGATGAGACGACAATAGAACAGCCATCGGTTCGACAATTTTTATCCCTATTAAATGCTCCATACGCCGTATTCAAGAGAACGGGCTCTGATGGGGTTCGGGATATTGGCGTTATTGTCCAATTGCCTGCTTCTTTGCAAAGGAATCTAAAAACTGGCGAACCAGTAGTTGAGCAGGCATTGACTGCCATTATCCCTCTTATTGTAGGAAAAACTCTGGGAATACAGATAGTTTTCAATGATGCGGCATATCAAAACGTCCCTCTTCGGTATGTGAACCTAAATGGACAAACGCAAGCATTAGATTACGTTGCAGGAGATAACTTTCTTCTCGTAGCATCATCTCGCGAGGGGGTATATCGGCTCATTGACGCTTCCCTTGGGGTTGGGCAAACCTTATTGCAAAGCGATATTTGGGGCACACTGTTTTCTTCGGTGGCCGCAGGGTTGGATGGCAAGCCGTTTGTTCTAGGAAAGATTAAAAATCCAGCAATTACAAGCATGTTACCTGTTTCGATGACTAAAGAGGTGTATCTTACCCTCTCTGCTGCGGAAACGAGTACGGGGACTGATATTCACGCTACTCTATCCGGAAAGTAATAGCATCGTGATATAGTGGATCCCATGAATAAGAGACACTATATATGGTGGGGAATTGCTTTCGCATTCATCGCTGGTTGGCTTCTCCTGGGGCTTTCTTCCTCTCTTTGGTTTCTAGGTGCTCTTTCGGGTGTGGATTCCCCTGAGAGGCTTTTAGGGTATCAGGACGGCATATGGCGCAGGTATTCAGAGATTATAGCCATGATAGAGGGGGCTGATGGAAATATACCGGTATCTTTTATGAATCAGTATTCTAGTGCCGTCTACGTTAAAAAGGGAAATGAAGAGCAGATTATCGGGATTCCCAAAATTAATAAGCAGTTTTCCGTAGAGAAAGATCTTCAGGCAGCTTCGTGGACTACTGGTCGCATGGGGCTTATTGTTGTAGCTCGCAAATCATCCGGAGGATTTAGCTCGTCAACGCTTTTATCTGCAGCGGGAAGGGCTATTAAAAGTATTGTTCGAGAGAGATTGCCAATTCATCCGTTGCTTATCTTCCAGATGGGTGGATCTGAGGATAACGCTATTGCTTTGCATGTTAAGAAAAGCGGAAATACTGCCCACATGGTTTTAAATACGAGATCCGCTCATTTTGCGGGATCAAAGCACAAAAGAATTTCCAAGGAATTATCTGAAAAAAGCGAGTCGTTCGTATCTATACAAAGAGACATATTGAAATATGTATCAAAAGATTTTTCTAGAATTATAGAGCAAAAAATAGATCAGGATTTAGGATTTCAAAAGACGAGCCCGGAAATTTTAAAGAATATGCTTGAAGCTGGCCCGGTAGTTCTGGGAGTAGAGGAGGAAGGTATTTCTCTTGGGGTTTTCTCTACAAATACTGCTCCTAGCGCGCTTATAACACAGTGGATGGTTGCGGAGCAGGGCAATAGGTATCCGGTAAAAAAGGCATTTTCTTTGCCCGATAGAACGATCGCGTACGAGTATATTCCTGGTATAGTTAATCCCTATTTTGCACTAAACAAAGAGAAGAATAGTTGTTTACCTAGCGAGGATTATGACGAAAAACTATTCCTATGTGGCAAGGATCAGGCTGTGGTGTTAGCAAAAACTGAGCAATCAGGAGTCCGACTATTATCTTTTATGGATAACGGACAAGCGGTTTCTCGAGGGGTGCTTCGAGGAGAGGCTTTAGGGGTGATGGGGCTTTCGGAAAAAATTGATACGTTTGAGTATGCTGGGGATGAAGATATTTTTGAAGTGTGGGCTGATCTTGCTACTACAAAAAAATGATTAAAAAATACCTATAGTACCTGGGTTCAATAAAGGAAATTATGGAGCATGAAAGTTGAGCGGGAGAGAAATATTTTTTACGACGAAAATGATACGGGTGTTGTGGAAAAATACTAAGAATTATTTTTTTATTGGTTAGGTGGGGTGGGATTATTTTTTTGAAGGTGGTAATTGGGGGTGTGAGAATTTTTTTATCAAAAGCAGTAGTATGCTAGGGAATTAAGCATTGGGTGGGGGATTGGATTGAAAGAAAAATGGATGACGTAAGGATTAAAATCTGATAAAAACTAATGTATACAATATATGTTCAAAAAAGTACTTTTTATCTTTGACCCTGAGGTAAAAAACTGCTATAATGGATACATCGCTTAAGGAAAGGGCCTTAAGGAAACAAAACAAACAAAACAAAACAAACGAAGGTTCTGATGAGATACGATCGCGAAGCGCAATCAGAACCTCCAATTGAAAATCGAGGCACATTGATAACTGAATACTGATACTACATTCCGTTGGGAGGCGCGGATAGGGAGTATGCGAAAGTAAGCATATTTTCTCCCCGTGCTTCCTCACGAGGAAGTATCAACCCCATACTATGAGGACGTGCTGCCCTTGCTGCAGCCACACATATCAAACACAAATATTATATAAACAAGGTTTGTACTTTTGTTCATTCGCGCGGAGATGGTTACTCCAAATGATCTTCGCCTTCGGCGAGTTCATGTAACCGGAACCGCAATCATGGTAAGGGACTATTCTTATGAAGCAGGACATAGGATGATGCACATAGCTCTTGTTTGACAAAATGCTATTTGGGGCAGGTATCTGTTGGTAATACGGATTCCTACGGTATCTATAGATATCTGCCCTTAATGGCTGTAGACATGAGCTCGGAGGCCGACAAAGGTCAAATTTCTTTTTTTTGCCTGATTGTCGGCCTTCACTAATTTTTATTACACTATGCACACACAGGCATTTATTGAGGAGATGAAGCAGCTTCTTCTCCAGGAGGCCCGTACATTACAGGGCGTAAGCGGAGCTGATGTTCCGGAATATGGTCGAAGTGATGAAGATAACGCTACTGAGGTTGCTGACTATGAGGCGCGGGCCGCAAGTACCTCTGCAGCGTCTGGGAGGCTTGAAGAAATTGAAGCAGCTCTTCAGAGAATAGAGAATAATACATATGGAATCACTGAAGAGGGGGTATCAATTCCTGAAGATCGTCTTCGGGCAAACCCCGCAGCTACCACTGTTATATCCTAGGACTTTCCTTTTTTGGGTATTTCTAATAGTCGTAATTGCTTCCCAGGTAAGCAGTGCGCTGTTTGGAATGACGGAAAAAGAGGTCTTATACAATAGGGGTATTGCGTTCGAAATACTGTCTGAACACTCGCAAGCATATTATAGCCTCATGATCGCTTTCTTGGGGTTATTTTTTTTATATTTGGTTCGTAGGAATGAGCGTATACGAGCTCCGCTAATGGTAATTGCTGGTGGAGGCGCGAGTAATTTGTTAGACCGCATATTTTTTGGCGCGGTGCGAGATTATGTTTCTTTGTATGCTTGGCAGGGAAATGTGGCCGATGTATGTATTGCTATCGGATGTATTTGGGCGCTTAGCGTGATGTATACTAAGCAGTAATGCCTGCACACATACGATCTGCCGCAGTATACGGAATAGACGCATTGCCGGTCGATGTGGAGGTCGACGTTCTTCAGGGGCTCCCAAGCTTTACGCTTGTGGGCTTAACGGATCGAGCAATTCAGGAATCTAGGGAGCGTATTACTGCTGCGCTAACAAATTCTGGGTATACTCCGCCGCGCAGAAAAACTATTGTATCCTTAGCTCCCGCAAGCCTCAAAAAAGAAGGTTCTTTGTATGATTTGCCAATTGCGATAGGTTTTTTATGTGCAAGCAAACAAATTGTCATAGATGAAAGCTTTTTATCTGTTGCTTGGCTTGTGGGAGAGCTTGGCCTTGATGGAAGCATTCGGCCCGTGCATGGAATTTTGCCCATAGCGCTTTCTGCAATTCGAAATGGAATGAAACGTCTCTACGTGCCCGCGGGTAATATTAAAGAAGCAGCGCCTCTTGCTGATCGAATAGATATATATCCTGTGGGAAGTCTCCCGGAGATAATTTCCTTGCTTGGCAGAAAGGATCAAGCTGTGTGCTTGCCAAAGGAAATAGCGCATGAAAGCAGTGAAGCTATTAATACTGCGCCAGATATTGATATGAGCGAGATACGGGGGCAGGAGCATGCGAAGCGAGCACTAGTTATTTGCGCTGCTGGAGGACATAATGGCTTACTCGTAGGTCCTCCAGGAACGGGAAAGACGCTTCTTGCTCGTGCAATGAACGGAATATTGCCCCAGCTTACACATGAAGAGGCATTTGTCGTAACTTCTATATACTCTATTGCAGGACTATTGTCCCCAGAGGAAGGATTAATGCGCATACGTCCGTTTAGGAGCCCTCATCATGGAGCTTCGAGTGTAGCGTTAGTTGGAGGGGGTAGTATCCCAAAGCCCGGAGAAGTAACACTCGCTCACCATGGAGTTTTGTTTTTAGATGAGCTGCCGGAATTTCCTCGAACGGTGTTGGAACAGCTTCGCGCTCCAATCGAAGATGGAATGGTAACAGTATCTCGAGCTGCTCATTCGGTTCGTTTTCCTGCAAGATCGATGATTGTAGGGGCAATGAATCCTTGCCCATGTGGATTTATCGGAAGTAACAGAAAATCTTGCACATGTTCCGCTGCAGATATTATTCGCTATCAGAGAAGAATATCGGGGCCGATGCTTGATCGTTTTGATCTCCATGTATTAGTGGGGGATGTTCCTGCTGAGGACATTCTTTCAACGGAACGATCGGGCACCTCTTCGAATGAGTATCGGGATATTGTTGTTGCGGCTCGAGAGCGGCAATGGAATCGGCAAGGAAAACAAAACAGTGAATTAAAGCCGAGAGAATTGCTAGAAACCGCTCCGCTTACAAACGAAAGTAAAGGGTTGTTGATCAAGGCTCAACAAAGATTCAAACTCTCCGCACGAGGGATTCATCGATTGTTAAAAGTATCGCTAACAATTGCAGATATAGCAGCCTCTGATACGATCGAGCCTCGGCATATTGCAGAAGCGTTGCAGTACAGAGAGCAACTTGCTGAGGCATTGCCAGATTTTGTATAACGTTGAATGGACCAAGTTGTGATAAACTTGAAGTAGATTTTATTTTTTCGTGCATGAAAACTTCGTCACCACATACTATTTTGCATTCCTTTTTATATGGAGGGACTTCAGTACTGCTTGCGATTGATTTGTTTTTTCTTATCCGCTCTTTATTTACGAGTGCGTTTATTCCATTAGCTCCAATAATCGCAGGCGTGTGCATTACGGGGGGATTATTGTTTATTGTGTATGCGGAAGGGCGAGCGCGAGGAGATGATCGAAAAGAGCATCGGCGGCTATCTCGCGTAGCGAGCCAATTAGAACAGCCGCTTGAGTCGCTCGAGGATGATATTTCTTATTTAATGAGAGAATCTGGAGGGCTTCCTGCCGAAATACGCCTCAAAATTAAACGAATGAATACTAAGACAAGGGTTGTGCTCGATAATGTTCGGGACATATTCCTTATGCTTCGCGCACAGGGCGGCGTTGTTTCTCAGGAGCTAAAAACATACGACCTATGCGCTGTAGTGGAGGAGGCAGTAGGTAAAGTTGCGCCGTTAGCATCAGCGCGAAACGTAGAAATTATCCGAACAGCGCATTGTGAGGATGCTCCAGTAAAAATAGATCGCAGGCTTTTTATTGTTGCACTCGTTCATATACTAGAAAACGGCATTCTCTACACGCTCACTCCTGGGCTTGTGAATATTGTTATTATGCGTGAGAAGAAGTTTGCTCGAATCGTCATTCAAGACAGGGGAATAGGGATAAAGCCGCAAGATATGCATGCAATATTCGATCCATTTGTTCGAGGGCATCACGCGAGCCAGTATGATCCGGATGGAATCGGAGTCGGTTTAACGCTCTCTCGACTACTAATTCATGAATTTGGCGGCAAAATGACATGGCGTCAACGAAGCGAATCTTCTGGTCTTGAGTTTGAAATCAGGTTGCCGCTTGTAAGGTAAGTGCACTCGGAGGGACTCGAACCCCCGACCCTCTGGTCCGAAGCCAGATGCTCTAATCCACTGAGCTACGAGTGCATCTTATGATTTTCCGGTATTTCCAGTATATTGTCCAGTTTTCTCGAGAATATGGGAAACAATAATCCCGGTAGCCATGGCAACGTTGTGCGAATTACCAATTCCGAGAATGGGGATTTCGATTAGTTCGTCTGCGAGGGCAAGGAGTTCTTCGCGTACCCCAAGGCGCTCATGCCCAACTATAAGAATAGTAGGGAGGGTATAATTTGCCTCGGTGTACGGGATGCTCGTTGTTGTTTGTTCGAGGGCAATGACCTTATACCCTCCTTCTTTTTTTTGAGTAATAAACGCTATCGGATCTTCCTGAAAATCCCATGGTTGATAGGGAAGGGCATATACTGCTGTTTTTCTGATACGGTTTTCATGTCGAGCAATAACGGCCTCTGGGCGAGTATCTCCACTTTTTCGTGGGTAGCCTGTGTAGCCCGTAAGGAAAAGAAGCTCAATCCGGGCAAGTTCACATAAGCGAAATAAGAGACCTACGTTATCAAGGCTTCTTACATTGTCGACAAGCACAATAAGGGGAATGCGGGGCAGATTCGTAAGCGTTTCCGGTTTCGGACGTTCGTTGATAAGTTCTTCTGTTGTCTTTTTCTGTATCACTGGGCGGCTAGAGGGGATCGAACCCTCGTCGCCGGGACCACAACCCGGAGCTTTGCCATTAAGCTATAGCCGCCATATATCCTCGCAATGTAGCATATTATATGTTAAAAACAAGCGAGAGGCTTTTTCTCGCACTCGTAGCTCAGCGGATAGAGCAAAGGGTTTCTAACCCTTGTGTCGTAGGTTCGATTCCTACCGAGTGCACACCTGCTACACGCATATACTTAGTATAGGGAATATGCATCAAATATGAAAGAACACGAAATATGTTCTTTATAAATACGTATCAGAACACATTTAATGTACAGTTATTTTTAGGGTATTGACGATTTTTATAAAAAGGACATAATACGAATACGAGAGAAGCTCGTCTTTGTTCTTTATCACCCCTATCTGCGTGCGGTTCGTTGCACAAAAATTGTGCGATGCACCCCAGCCTCTTTTCTGACCAATACACATTGGCTTTCTCTGCGCTTAACGCGGACGTAAGCTATGTAGCCAGATAACTCCAAGGAACCCCAAAGGGTTCCTTTTTCCTTGTATCCTGTACGATGTTTATATATGGCAATCACCCTTTCTTCACCTATGTATGACCTTAAGGGGGTCGGTCCCGCTCGTGCTCGTGCGTTTGCAAAACTCGGAATTCACTATGTTCGAGATTTACTCTTTCATTTTCCTAGAAAGTACGAAGATTTTTCAACAGTAACCCCTATTAAAGATCTTGAAATAGGAAAGCAGGTTACGGTAAAGGGTAAGGTGGTTTCCCTGAAGCAAAAAAGCGGATTTTATGGGAAGAGGAGGCTACTTCGAATATATGTTGATATTGATGATGGTACGGGCGTGCTTCATGTAGTGTGGTTTAACCTTCGGTTTCTTCCGGATAAGGTGCCTGTAGGCACTATATTATATGTGGCAGGAACTCCAGAAGCCTCTCGTTTTGTGAATAGTAAAACAAAGCCTCATTTTTCTATGCGTTCTCCTGCAATAGAATTTGCAAAGGAGGGTGCAGAGCGTATTCATACCGCAGCTATTACTCCGACGTATGCAGAAACTGCGGGGATATCATCTCGATTTATTCGATATCAAGTAAAAGCTCTCTTGCCCGCAGCGCTTCTTGTGCCGGAGTATATTCCTGCTGAAATAATCGTTCGTAATAATCTTTTAGGTATTCAGGAGGCAATAGCACAGGCACATTTCCCATCTTCTCAAGAAAGGCTTGAGAGTGCCAAACGAAGACTCCAGTTTGATGAACTATTTTTCTTACAGTTGGCAGCGTTGGTTCGAAAACGACACGTTCGGCAAGCAAAAGCGTATTCTTTGGCATCTTCTGGTGCGGAGAGGGAGAAGCTCTCACGAGAATTGCCATTCCAGCTAACGGGTGCCCAAAAGCGATCCATACAGGAAATTGCTGACGACATGCAGCATCCGCATCCTATGAATCGGTTGTTGCAAGGGGATGTTGGCTCTGGAAAAAGTGCAGTAGCGCTCATTGCTGCGAAAATTTCTTTAGGGCAGAAGAAAAAGGTTTTGTATTTAGCGCCTACAGAAATATTGGCTCGCCAACAAGCAGCTCTTTTTAGTGCATATATAGGAGAAGGGGCAGTGAACCTGTTTGTTGGAGCGATGAAGCAGCAAGAAAAGCGGCGCATTAAAGCATTGCTTCAATCCGATACGCCATGCTGCATTATTGGTACGCATGCATTGTTGCAGGAAGACATTGTGGCTCGGGATGTTGGACTTGTCATTATAGACGAGCAGCATAGGTTTGGAGTTGCACAAAGAAAAGCACTTCTCTCTATGGAAAAGGGAATAGTTCCTCATCTTCTTTCTATGACTGCAACGCCTATTCCTCGTACGTTAAGTCTGACGGTGTATGGAGATCTGGAAAACTCTTTATTGGACGAACTTCCCCCAGGAAGAAAAGCGATTGTGACGCAGATTGTGCATCCTGATAAGCGTGATGAGGCAATTATTCATATGCTCTCCGAGCTTCATGCTGGTAGGCAGTCGTATGTGATTGCGCCCGTTATTGAAGATTCTCCAAAGCTTGCAGTAAAATCTGCGCGCAAGGCATTTGATGAAATTAAAAAGCTCTTCCCGGGAATTGCGGTGGGGATGCTGCACGGTCAGATGAGTTCGGAAGAAAAAGATGCAGCAATGAATAATTTTTCTGCCGGAGCTATTCAGTTGCTTGTCGCAACTGCAGTGGTTGAAGTCGGGGTAAACGTACCGAATGCAACAATTATGATGATTGAGGGTGCGGAGCGATTCGGGCTTGCGCAATTGCATCAATTTCGTGGACGCATCGGGAGAGGAGAGCACGAATCTACTTGCTATCTCGCGCCAACAACAGAAGAGGGCGCGCAAAGTCCTCGACTCGCATTATTTGCATCCACTACAGATGGGTTTGAAATTGCTGAAGCTGATTTACAATTTCGCGGACCGGGTGAGCTGTATGGACTTGAGCAATCCGGATTTGGAAACCTGCGCGTTGCGTCGCTTTTGGATTACGAAATGATCAAGTTGGTGCGCGCGGAAGCAAAGACGATTCTTGAATTAGATCCAGAATTAATTCAATATCCGATCTTGCGAAAAAAAGTAGAGCAGAAAAACGCCCTCGCTCACTTTGAGTAAAAATATCTCCATGGAAGATGCGCATCTTCTTTTGCATACGCAACGCCAATGCGGGGAGTAGTGTGGATGTTCTTTTCTGGAATGCGAGTACCGTCATCACTAATATAAAGTTCGTGTGATGTTGTAATGTCGTGATTAGTAAATGATCTATCAATAAAAAATTCGCGACACAGTTTTCCTGGGCCGTTTGTTTTTCCGGAAATATTTTCAACTGCTTCACATGCACGAATAAGTATTGCAGCAGGAAAGTTTTCCACTTCTGTTACAACATTGAAGCAATGATACATTCCATAAATCATGTATACGTATGCTCGTCCTGCTTTTCCATACATTGGTTCTGTGCGTTTTGTTTTTCCTTTTGATGCATGAGATGCCTTGTCGTCTTCGCCCACATAACTTTCCACTTCGCATATTCTTCCGATGATTTTCTTCCCATCTTTTTCACGCACGAGAAGTTTTCCGAGTAGCTCGCGCGCAACAACGTGAGTGTCTCGTTCGTAAAAAGAATATGGTAGTGTGCGCATAGATTGCATATACTTATAAAGGTACACCGTATGACTATTTTGCAATTGATTCTACAGGTAGCAGCTCTGTATGCTCCAGCAATGGCAGCAAATATGGCTCCAGTATTTGCACGTAAGTATAATATTTTTCCACGGCTTAACAAACCAATAGATTTTGGTTTTTATTGGAGGGGGGAGAGGCTATTTGGCGCACATAAAACAATTCGCGGCTTCATTGTTGGCGCGATATCTGGGGCAATAGTAGGCGTTGCGCTTTATCTTGTTGTTGATACACATCCGTACGATTATTTTTCTCGAGCAGTGGTATACGGAGCAGTTGTTGGATTCGGCGCGCTTGCAGGGGATAGCGTGAAAAGTTTTTTTAAAAGAAGGTTTGGAATTAAACCAGGAACACTTTGGGTTCCATTTGATCAAATAGATTTTGCAATCGGCGCAACGCTTGCTGCAATGTTTTTTATTCGGATAGATTTTTTTGTTGCGGCGTGTGCAATTATTTTTATCGGATGCGCATCGTATGTTGTAAGTATTGTTGGTGTTGCACTGCACATGAAAAAAAATTTGTGATACAATAGTTGCAAGCGATATGAATGAAGTGTTTATTGGAGGGAAAACAGTTCATCACAAAGTGAAAACTTTTGTGAGTATATTTCATTCAGAATGCTATTCACCGTTTGGGAGAGGAGGTGGTACCTATGCCAGCTAAGAAAAAGAAAGCAACTCGCAAACCAGCGAAGCGAAAGACTGCACGAAAAGCAGTAAAGAAGACAACAAGAAAGAAGGCGGCTAAACGAACAACAAAAAAGAAGGCCACCTCTAAGAAGAAAAAGAAGAGATAATGAAAAGAAATAAATTCTCCCTAGGAAACTAGGGAGAATTTATTTTATTAGAGAAGAATATGTTCGAACGATTGTAGTAAATCGCTGAGTATTTTTTTTGCAGTTTGGTTTGTTCTTAATTCTGAAATAACTTTATTCACTTCTTCGGCGGTGTGCTGCGATATTTCCATTGCGCGCATAAATGCAATTCGCGATTCATCCGACGGAGTGTTTTTGCAGTACTGAATAAGGAGCGCATGCCATGCCTGAATGTGCAGCCTGCTGTGGATAATTCTCTCTTCGTCTGGGTGAACGGTTGCAAGTATTCGAATAATCAAATTCCAATCAGTATAAGAGGAATATAATAATTCATCTTCTAAAAGCTCCAGCGCAAGCGGAAGAAGTGGGTGCCAAGGGAGCTGTTCGAATACTCGGTGTTCACGAAAAAAAGCTTCGCGTGTTTCGTCTACCCAGCTATGCACGCGCATTCCTGTAATAAAGTCATTATTGCCAACAAGGGTGGAAAGTCGTACGGATCGCGGGTGGGTGGGGAAGCGGCTCGTGCGTTCGATTCGGTAAATATCAGGAAATAGTGTTCCAATCCAGTAAGAAGGATGCGATACATGGTCGCCGAGGTGCGTTACTATTCTTGCTCCATATATAACATGTGCTATTTCTCCTGCCATGCATTCGAGTGTACCATGATGAGTATGAATCGCGGGATAGTAGTAGGCATACTTTTAATGCTTCTTGCAGTGGGAGGTTCTCTTACTGTGTACGGCCAAGGAGTGCAGAGCTATTTATCTGATCGCATGCTAACAGCAACGCGTTTTGAAGTAGAAGTTCCGCACACCTCTATATGGTCGTTCTTGGGAACGAAGGTAACGGGAAGGATTCGTCCTCGTGAAGGCACAGTATTAAAGGTAGTTTCAAGTGCATACGCATCATCTCCATATCAAACGGACTCAACTCCGTGCATTACTGCTGCGGGGACTACGGTGCGCCCCGGAGTTGTTGCAACAAATTTTCTCCCACTTGGCACAGTGGTGTCGATTAACGGAAAAGAATACATTGTTGAGGATCGAATGAATAAACGATACGACGGATACTATCTTGATATTTGGTTTCCTTCTACAAGCGAAGCATTAGAGTTTGGAAGAAAGAAGATTGAAATTACAATTGTTGCATATAAGGAGCCGGGCGCGGTTATTAACCCTAGTCCGACCCCTGTTCCTGCGAAGCAGGGTGAAAAAAAGGGAATTTTACAATCGATATCAGTATCGGTTGCTGATTTAAGTAAGTTTTTATTCACGAAGTCGTATACTCGCGACCCAAATGCCTATGATGTTGATTGCTCGTTATAGTATTGTTGTAAGTATTGTTATTGGAGCTACTCTGCTTGCTGTTCCGTTTCGTGGCGTGCATGCAAATATTACACTCGTTCAAGAGGTGAGCATTGACGCATCTCGGTTACAGGCATTAAAAACAAAAACAATTCAGTTTGTACATGGTACGAGAGTCTTTAAGGTTTCTCCTCAGGTGCTGAAAACCTTTTATAAAACACGTACTGTCAATGGTGTGATTATGCTGCAGCTTCGTCCTGATGCAATATATTCCTATTTAAATACTCACATTTCCCCAAAAGTGAATAATATAGGAGAGCAAAGCAGGTTTGTTCGTGAAAATGACAAGATCGTAATGGTAAAAGGCGGTGTAAAGGGGAGTATTGTGGATGGAGTAAAAACCTCTCTCGCATTGCGTAGCGCGCTCGTTCAGGGAAAGCCTTCTGTCGCAGTTGCAATGAAGCCGCATCGACCGTCGGTATTTTCTGCAAGCGATTTTGCAAAACTCTCATTTCCAAACCTCCTCACAACAGGCGAAACAAGCTTTGCGGGCAGTCCGAAAAATCGTATTCATAATATTATAGTAGGTACCGCGCGCTTTAACGGACTTGTTGTTATGCCGGGCGAAGAATTTTCGTTTAATACATATTTAGGTGACGTAGATCAAAAGAATAACTATCTTCCAGAGCTTGTTATTAAGGAAAACGTTACAACTCCGGAGTTTGGTGGAGGTATTTGCCAAATTTCTACCACGGCATTTCGGGCAGCGATGCAGGCGGGCCTCGATATAACATATCGCCGAAACCATTCGTATCCGGTATCGTATTATGGAGCTCCCGGATTTGATGCAACGGTATACCAGCCAGCGCCCGATTTTCGATTCTTAAATGATATGAAGACTCCGATCCTACTTAAGACATCAGTTGTGGGAAGTAAGGTGAGGTTTGAGGTGTGGGGAACGAGTGATGGGCGTTCGGTGAAGATAAATGGTCCGTTTACGACAGAAAAAAAGCCAGATGGATCTCTTACTGCCGCAGTGGCCCAGATTGTGACTCGAGCAGGGAAGGTCATTCGAGAAGAAAATTTTGTTTCCAAATATCAGTCTGCGGATAAATTTCCACACGTAACGGAGGCGAACGGAGAGAAAAAACCAGCACAATAGGGCGCCTTTTGGGGATAACTTGCGTTTCTATCTATTTTATGCAATAGTAAGCGCACGAGGGAACAGACGATTCAAGCGCGACGTAAGAAGCATTCGTTATCGAAGATATCGAGCGTCAAGAATAAAAGCGTTATGACCTCGAAATTCGATAACGAAAGGCGGTGACTTACCATGAATTCATTTAACTCAGATCGTCCAATGTTTGACGCGACCTGTTCCAAGTGCGGAAACGAAACGCAAGTTCCGTTTCAGCCATCAGGCGATCGACCAGTTTACTGCAATGACTGCTTCCGCGAGATGAAAGGACAGCAGACAGGCAGAGGTGGATTCGGAGGTGGAGACCGTCCTATGTTTGATGCAGTATGCGCAACATGCGGACAGCCAACACAAGTTCCGTTCCAGCCTTCAGAAGGGCGCCCGGTATACTGCCGGGAGCATTACAAGCGAGATCGCATGTAATCTATCTCAATAAGTAGCAAAAAACCTGGGTTTTCCCAGGTTTTTTGTTATACTCGAAACCAAGAGGGGGTATTATTGTAAGCACCTGTTCTTTTCAGGAAAGGAGGAGAACGTGAATCAATCGTCTCATGAGCCGCCGCTTCTCTTACTGTCTATGCGGGGAAAACCTCTTAAGGAAATTGAACTTCAGGATTATAAGGATTTGGTCGCCTTGTATCAAGATCTTTACGCCAAGGGTTCTCCTTATGCGCGAGAAGTGCAAGAAATTATCAGAGCAGTATATCCTCGATTCGAAGATGTCTTGAAAGTGGGGTAGTGACCATGAAAGGAAGCGCACGAACATATTTGCTCATAGGGCGCGGAATCTCTTATCAGAGACCCGCGCCATTTTTTTATGTATGATAGGGGGGATATGACTTCTATAACTCACCAAATGGTAGCGCTGCTTTCCGGATTTTTTGTTTTAACGGTATTTCCTGTACAGGTGGGTCCTGTTGCGGGGATCGCTATGATACTTGCTGTTATGATTGGGGCCCTTACTCCAGACTTGGATCATCCGGCAGCTAACCTGTGGAATCGCATGATCGGGAGTAATACGCTCAGCAAGCTATTTCAGGTATTTTCCGGAGGGCACCGCCATTTAACTCATTCCTTCGTTGGTATTATTGGAATTGGGTGGCTGTTGTGGCAGGTAATCCATCGATTTATTCAGCCGCAGTATGCCGAATCTCTTACGTATGTATGGATAGCGTTTATGATCGGATATATTTCTCATTCCGTTGCAGACACTATGACTGATCGGGGGGTGCCGTGGTTTTGGCCGTTTCAGTTTTCAATAAAGTTTCCGCCAGGGCCGGAAGAACTTCGGGTAACAACGGGAAGTTTTGTGGAAGTTCTATTGCTCCGAGGCGGGATTATTATTTCAATGTGTTTTTTGCTATCGAGCCACGGCGAAGTGTTGCTTCGACTATTTCAATAACGTAAAGCTCTTGTTTTTTATATTCTACTTCAGTAGGGTATAAAGCGGTTTGCATACGACTGTTCTTATTACACTGAAGGAAAGGGCTACGCATGAAAGCTATGATTATTGAGGTAGGAGCTCCCTTGAGCTTTAATGACTCTACGGTTCATGAGCTTATACGGCAGAACTTGAGGTTGTGTATTCCAATCTCACACTATCAACTTCTCACTGTGTGGGTTGAGAAGGGGGATATTCGCACGGATCTTGTTCATAAAAAACTCCTCAAAGTCAGTGAGGTGAGGGTAGTTGGCGAAGTCGATGTCTCGAACCAGCTTTTTGAAAGTATTCAGGAGTATGTTCGGGTCAAGGAGTTTATCTCGCCGATTATCGAAAATATCATTCAGCAACTTCAGCCAACATGAATGAAAGCGCGCCTCTTTTTCTGTGTCGCTCCGCCTTTGGGTTACCCAAGGCGGTTTTTTTATTTAATGCAGCTCCAAGGGGAATCGAACCCCTATTTCCGCCTTGAAAGGGCAGCGTCCTAGCCGTTAGACGATGAAGCCGTATGCTCTTTTTTACCAGAATC
>CAYPSL010000008.1:0-3571 GCA_964413615.1 uncultured Candidatus Saccharibacteria bacterium
TTCTGGTATTTGTTCGTGTGCGTGCTAGTCTATAAAAGTAGCTTTACTTGTTAGGTTGTTCATTAATAGGAGTGCGTAGCATGTCTGTAAAAACGAGGCTATCTGTCATGCAAAGACTCAATCAGGAAACATATGTTGTGGAGCACAATCCTAATTGCCCCAGTCGATTTCTTGTACGGCTGGTTGGGAAGGGTGCTGGTGTAATCGACAAAAAGTCACCCGCAGAAACAAGGGATATTCTGGGATACGGGAAGACGTTATCTCAGGCTGCGAAAAATGCATTAAAGCAAACATAAGAAGCATTGATGCAAAACAAAAGGCTTGCCTCATATTGGGCAGCCTTTTTCTTATAGTTCCTGAAACCTATTTGCCTGTGACGAAGTGGAGTGCAACGAGGTGCCCCTGAAAGCTAATTGGAACGAGGATCACTTCTGTATTTGCGGTACTTCCATCTTTTTTCAGCCAGGTAATTGGAGTAGTTGAGGCTGCTTTGTGCTGCATAGCTTTTTGGAACGCTTCAATAAGAGTCATCCTGCTTTCTTGGGCGACGAATACTTCTGGGAATGATGTAGTAACTGCTGCCCATTCTGCTGGGGATGCATACCCAAGAAGATCAGCAAAATGTTGGTTACATACTTTATGAGTATCGTCTAAATATGCGTAGATGGCTTGGTTGGAACCGTCGAGAACTGGACGGAGTTGTTCCGAAAGTTCTAGGAGGAGCTCTTCGTGATGTGTATGGTCAGTCATTGCTATTTACTATATATCACTTTAGGTTGAAATGTACATATGAGAGTGTGGGATATACATCCAAGATATTTGTGTCGAAAGCATTTACTGGGCGAACATCGTGAGCTTCATGGGTTATGGAATATTTTAACCAAGCATGGTGCTAGGGGTGGGTATTCAAAACATCCTGAAACGTTGCGATGGGTTGGAAAAACAAAAGCTCTGTATGAGCGGCACGAGGCTTTGGTAAAAGAGTTTGGTCGCCGTGGATACAGGCACTATTCACCGTTGGATAAAAAGCTTGCTGTTGGTAAAGCGAATCAAAATGTTTTTATACATACGATTCAAGGGCAAAAAAATATATTGAAAGAAAAGCCGTGCGATTGTTTTGTGTAGTATTTCTGAAAAGAAAAACCGGCTGCGAATAGTATCGTAGCCGGTTAAAGGTTATTTCAAAGGAAGAACATAGTCATTGCATGGGTTGGGTTCTGGGCACTTTGTGAAGCCGTGCTTGGTTAAAAAGGTGTCCAGTATTGTATCCCGCCGCACTTGTGTTGCTCGGACTTCGTTAAATTGATGGTGCCTTGCCCATTCCAATACGCGTTGAAGTGCGTAGCTCCCGTACCCCTTCTTCTGGTTCGCTTCGGGGAGTGTTGTTATGTTCGTAAGGACGATATCGGAGGTTGTTTGGTGGTCCATAAACACAATGCGTATCGTGGTTTTTGTGATGGCATCCGGCGCAAGAAATTGCGCAATGTACGCAATGGCATCAACTTGCCGGGTTGCATGGAGGTTTACCGTTGCTCCGTACCGCTGCAAATCCTTGGCGCGGGAATCAATTTCCTGCTTGGATTTTTCTACAAGAGCAATCCAGGACGTAATATCCGCTCTGCTCATACCTACTCCTTATACGTAGATTGTAATGTTCAGATAAATGAGAGTATTGGGATTATTATAGTAAATTTTAGATTTGTCAAGTAATATGTATGTATGGCAAACGAGAAAATTTCCAAAGGAGTAGTGCATGTCTTGCCCGCAGATGTTCGCAAGATTCTTGCTTCTGATAAAAAGGCTCTGGAGGCCTGGGAAAGCCTTACGCCGTTGGCGCGCAATGAGTGGATATGCTGGGTCGTTTCCGTGAAAAAGATTGAGACTAGGAGGGATCATATTCGAAGGATGAGAGAGGAGCTTAAGGGAGGAAAGCGCCGCCCGTGTTGCTGGATAGGCTGCATTCATCGGACGGATAAATCGGTAAGCCCCTCGGTGCGAGGAGTACTCGATAGGCGATCTGGAAGATTGAAGCGGTAGGGGATTTTAAAGATTGTTTCTTTTTCTTGGTATCTGTATAGTTACCTATGCTTTATGGAACAAGAAAACGCAGTTGAGGTTACAAATCTATTCAAAACGTACAAGGGCGGGCATGAAGCGTTAAAAGGTATTTCTCTTGCTATTCGCAAGGGTGAAATTTTTGCGCTGCTAGGGCCCAATGGTGCCGGAAAAACAACATTAATTAGCGTCATTGCTGGGCTTGCGAAGCGGACGAGCGGAGAAGTGTTAGTGCTCGGGAAAGATGTAGATAAGGAGTACCGCTTTACTCGTTCAAAGATTGGCGTGGTTCAGCAAGAGATTAGCTTGGAGTTTGGGCTTACGGTATTTGATAGTGTTCAATTGCAGGCAGGCTATTATGGATTACGTGATGGGAAGCACCGTGCGGAAGGAATTTTAAAAGAACTTTCATTATGGGATAAGCGCACACAGCAAGTATTTGCTCTTTCGGGGGGAATGAAGCGCCGAGTAATGATTGCCAAGGCGATGGTCCATGATCCTGATATTTTATTTTTAGACGAACCTACGGCAGGGGTTGATATTGAACTACGAGAAAATCTTTGGAGTATGGTGAGCCATCTTCGCGATCATGGCAAAACGGTTATTTTAACGACTCATTATCTCGAAGAGGCTGAAGCAATGGCTGATCGTATCGGTGTTATTAATAACGGACGGCTCGTCATGCTTGATACGAAGAAAAACCTTATCGATAGCAATAAGGGGAAAAACTTGAATGCTATATATACAGAAATTTTAGAAAACGATAGAAAAATGAATGTATGAATTACATAGGAGTTAAAACATTGGCAGTAAAAGAAATAAAGCGCTCGTTGTCGGGCCCGATGCAAACATTTGGCGCACCTATTGTGAGCGCACTTATGTTTTTTGTTATTTTTGGACAAGCAGTCGGCGGGCGAGTAGGAGATATTCAGGGTATTCCATACTCTGCCTTTATTCTGCCCGGGCTTGTGATGATGAATATCCTTACCACGGCATTTCAGGGGGTAGCGTTTGCGATTATGTTCCAGCGCATTGTTGGGAAGACGATAAATGATTTGTTGGTAGCTCCTATGTCGTATGCTGAAATTACCGCGGGGTTTTTAATTGCTTCATTGGTCCGCACGGCTGTTGTGAGCACTCTTATTTTTGCGACGGGATTACTGTTTGTTCCTCTTCGTATTGATCACCCATTATTTTTGTTGGTATTTACTGTCTTGGTTTCTATAGCATTTTCAAGCTTTGGATTTGTTGCGGGGTTATGGGCGAAAAACTTTGAGCAACTATCTATTATTCCAACGTTTATTATCATGCCGCTTAGCTTTTTGGGAGGCGTGTTTTACTCTGCGGAAATGCTTCCGCCGATTGCTCGAATGCTCTCCGTGTATAATCCGGTTTTTTATATGATTAATGGAATGAGATACGGGTTTTATGGAGTCTCGGATGTGTCACTTATAACTGCAGGCACTGTTACGTTGATTTTTACCATTGTTTCATTGGGCTTGGTGCTGCAATTATT
>CAYPSL010000008.1:3671-10574 GCA_964413615.1 uncultured Candidatus Saccharibacteria bacterium
AAGGATCGAAAAGCTATTTGCAAAAAGTTGGCGGAGGAAATAGATCGAGGCTTGCCTAAAGCGGAAAGTAAAATATGGCACGCTCACCCGGTATGGTTTCTAGAAGGTAACCCGGTTGCTGGGTATAGCGCATTAAAAGATAGTGTTCGGCTTTTATTTTGGAGCGGACAATCATTTGATGAGCCCGGTTTGCAAAAAGAAGGAAGCTTTAAAGCAGCGGAGGCACGCTATACAGATATAGATCAAATTAATGAAAAAGATTTGGCGCGATGGCTCAAGAAGTCGCAGACAATTCAGTGGGATTACAAAAATATTGTGAAGCGCAAAGGAAAGTTGGAGCGTTTACAATAATATATAAGAAAATATGGCAGAGCTAAAGACGAAACCTACAAAGAAAAGCGTTAAGGAATTTTTGAATACCATTACGCCAGAACAAAAGCAGAAAGATGGATTTACGCTTCTTTCGATGTTTGAAAGAATTACGGGAGAAAAAGCCGTTATGTGGGGCCCAAGCATTGTTGGGTTTGGAGCATATCATTATAAATCGGAACGAAGTACCCAGGAGGGAGACTGGCTGCTTACGGGCTTTTCTCCAAGGAAACAAAACTTAACATTATATGTAATGGCGGGGAATCAAGATAGTCAGGATTTGCTGAAAAAATTAGGGAAGCATAAAACAAGTGTTGGATGTTTATATATCAATGCGCTTGCGGATGTTGACCAGGCAATACTTGAGAAGCTGATTAAAAAATCGTTTCAGTACATGAAGAAGGCGCATGCGTAGGTGGAGTACTTTTTGTTTGGGTGTACAATCCTAGTATGCAAATAAACTATGTAGCTGTTGGACTTGCTGCCCTATCAGCATTTTTTATAGGGTTTTTGTGGTATAGCGTTATTTTTGTAAAACCATGGCAACGGCTTATTGGTATGAGGGATCAAGGCGGAAGTAGCATGCCACCAAATCTTGGGAGGCTCCTTGTGGGGTCATTTATTCTTGAAGTTATTATGGCGTTTAACCTTGCTGCATTTATTGGCCCAGATGCAGATTGGCTTTTTGGCCTTGCGGCTGGAATTGCCGCTGGGTTTGGATGGGTATCGCTCGCCTTTGGTGTGAATTATATGTTTGAGGGGAAGTCATTCAAGTTATGGCTTATAAATGCTGGGTATAATACCGTTGTTTTTGCGGTAATGGGATTAATTATTGGCGCAATGTAGTTTTGCAAAAAGTATTGAACTAAAAATGGAAACAAAGGTATTACTTTTTGATTTTGATGGTACGATCGCCGATACTGCTGATGCGATTGTAAAAATATATAACGAAATAGCTCGCGAGCATGGGTACGTGCTTATTTCCAAGCAAAATCTCGCTGCAATGCGCAGTAAAAGTGTTATTGAAAATATGCGGTACGCAGGAGTTCCTCTTTTGCAGTTACCTTTTATTATAAAAAGAGTACGAGATGAATTGCGCCACGAAGTTGCTAATGTAAAAATAATTGAAGGCGTTAAGGAGGCGATTTGCGCCTTAAAAGAGAAGGGTTACAAGCTGTACATCGTAAGCTCAAATTCTCAGGAGAATATCAAAAGCTTTTTGGAGCATAATGAAATAAAAGAATTTGAAGATGTGTTTTCCGTATTTAATCTTTTTGGAAAACATACAAAAATAAAGCAGCTTATAAAAGCATATAATTGGGACCCTGCTTCTGTGGTGTATGTTGGGGATGAAGCGCGAGATATAGATGCTGCGAAAAGGGCGGGTATTGGATCTATTGCCGTATTGTGGGGTTCTAATGCCGAGGATCTGTTGATGCAAAGCAAGCCGGATCAGATTATAAAAAATCCAGCCGAATTGGAATTGGTATAGGATGCTACGGGCTTCTTGACGAATTGCGCTCCGGCTTTATGATGGTAAAACCTTACGCTTTATGCAGTTGTGCAACGCGTGAAGATATGTGCGCATATAAAGAATCGGCCGATATCGATGTATGCGCGCAGAGGGAGCTGCTTACCACTTTGCAGACGGGTCTCATGAGGAAAGGCCATATGCCTGGGACATGACAGTGCACTGTTCTTTTGCGATTTAACCACGGCATTCACAAGATTGAAGCAGCGAACCCCCTAGTACGGATAGGGGGTTTTTCTTAGCCAGCCCCTTGCTTGAATTGGGTAACGGCATCATACTAGGGCTATGAATACACCTAATACAACCCAACCAGTAAGTACGCCTAAAACAGGCAACGACGTAGAAGATAACAAAGTGATGGCAGCGCTATCATATATTTGGATTTTGAGCATTATTTTCTTGCTCGTGAAAAAAGATAGCCCATTTGTGCATTTTCATGCGAAGCAGGGCGTCGTTATTTTTGCGGCATCGTTTGTTCTCGGATTTATTCCTATTGTTGGATGGCTATTAAATATCGCTCTCTTTGTGCTGGCTATCATGGGAATCATTGGTGCATGGCAAGGAAAGTGGAAGAAGCTTCCTGTTATCTCCACAATTGCTGAACAAATAAAACTGTAGAGTTTTGCAAAAAATAGTCCCCCATATTTGGTTTGATACGCAGGCCAAGGAAGCTGCAGAGTTGTATGCTTCGTTGTTCTCAAACTCAAAAATAAATAATATTACAACCATTACTGATACTCCCTCTGGGGATACCGATATTGTATCGTTTACTCTTGCCGGACAGGACTTTATGAGTATTAGCGCAGGACCGTACTTCAAATTAAACCCAGCTATATCACTCTTTGTTGTATTTGATAACGAAAAAGAAATTGAGACAGTATGGAATACATTAATTGATGGAGGTAAGGCATTGATGCCATACGACACCTACCCTTGGGCGCATAAGTACGGATGGCTGCAAGATAAGTATGGGCTTTCTTGGCAGCTTTCATGGAGCGAGTATCACCAGTTAGATCAAAAAATTACTCCGATGATGATGTTTACGCAAGGCGTTGCCGGTAAGGCAAAAGAAGCGCTTGAATACTATGCAAGCATTTTCCCGAATTCTAAAGTAGATATGCTTGTGCCTTATGAAAAGGGCGATGGCGACACGGAGGGATTTATTAAACATTCTCGGTTTACACTCTCTGGCCAAGGGTTTATGGCTATGGACAGCTCCGCTTCTCATGAGTTTATTTTTAATGAGGCGGTATCTTTGATTGTGAATTGTGAAACGCAAGAAGAGATTGACCACTATTGGGAAAAGCTATCCGCAGTACCAGAAGCCGAGCAGTGCGGTTGGCTGAAAGATAAATACGGAGTGTCTTGGCAGATTGTTCCTACTGCTATGAACGCAATGATGGAAAGCGGTGATAAGGAAAAGATTGCGCGAGTGACTCAGGCATTTTTGAAAATGAAAAAATTTGATATTGCAACATTGCAGGAAGCATATAATGCAAGCGATAAATCTAAGTAAGCCCACAGCACATTCATACGTAGCTTTGCTCGAGAAATAGGTGGTGTTTTATTGAATAAATCTAAGCGAGGAAAGTATTTGATTTGTTATTTCTTTGTACGTTGCCTGGTCTGAAGCATCGCCTACATACGATTGAGATATTCTATAAATTACTCCATTAAACGACACAAACGTTTCAGTGTAGTCGATATAGCATCCCTGTGCTGAATATTGAAATGCTTGCTGCCCTTGGAGTGTTGTAGATTCTAACTTTGAAACACTTCCACGATCTTCCGAGCAGTGAGTTTCAGCATTGTTGCGTTCTTCTTGAGCAACCTTTTCTATTTCCGTGTCTGGATTGGCAATCACTTTTCCTATTCTAAATGCATATCCGTCAAAGAGTTCTGTTTGGGTTCTGCCAGAAGCAATCTGTTTTGGGCCCATGAATGAAATTACAGATTCGTTCCTTGTGGTTTCTGCTTTTGCTTCTATGGGATACTGCAGCTGATATGCGCGATTTTCGTCCATAAGAGAAGTCCAGTTTTTTGCTGGGTCTATGGTTGAGCTTGGGATTTGTTGATCTTGATTGCCTGCCTGTTTTTTACTGTTGCGTTGCATTATGTAGGGCAGTCCAAAGATAATAAGCGCCCCTATTAGTATTAAAATAAGTAGCGGTAGAGCGTTCTTTTTTTGAACTTCTGTCATTATGGACAGTATACCCGAAAGATACGGATTTCTGTTAGTAGAGAATTTGATACTGAATTACCCATGTCACAATGCCTGCTGCAAAGCCGATAATTGCAGGGAGGGTTGCTACTTTAAGGTAGGTGCCGAAGTTTAATTCAGGAATCATGCCCATAGTTACAATTCCTGCCGCTGAACCGATAACAAGGAGGGACCCTCCAGTTCCAACAGCCAAAGAGAGAAGCACCCAGAATGCGGAAGGTACGTTATGTACCGCGCTGATCGCTGCTGCGGCAAGCGGTACGTTGTCTACAAGAGCAGAAGTAACTCCAAGGCCAGTAAATGATGTTACGAGTTTTAGAAATGATGGGTCGGTACCAAGGAGTGCGTGTGTCGCAATGTCTAGAAGCCCTAGAGTATCAAGCGCTGCTACTGATAGAAGAATACCAATAAAAAATTGAATACTCTCAATATCTGATTGGCGAAGAAAATGATGAATGTTTGCTTTGAGATGGCTTGCTTTTGGCCGAATATGGCGCGCGAGATCAACTAATAGCCAGACTCCTCCAAGTCCTGCAAGGAGGCCGAAGTAGGGGGGAAGCTCAAGGGCGGATGCTCCAAGTGGTAATAAGAATGACCCAAGCGAAGCTATGATAATAATCCATTCGGATCGGGAAGGGGCTTGCCAGTTGTACCCGTTTTCTTGGGCCATTGCAGGTTCTTTTTTGATATTCTGAAGTAAAAGCAGTCCAGAGATACACGTAATCATTATGGCAGGAAGCGCGCCCTGGGTTAATAATTCTATGGCTCCGAATTTACCCGCAAACCATAACAGCAGTGTTACGACATCTCCGATAGGAGAAAAGGCTCCTCCTGCATTTGCAACAATAACCATAAGTGCTGCAAGTGCAATAAGTTCTTTTGTGGGGAAGAATCTTCGAGCAATCTGAATTGCTATAATTGTTGCCGTAAAGTTGGGAACAAGCATGGAAAAAATAAATGTAATTGCAGTAATTGCCCAGCCGAGCTGATATCTGTTCCACCCGCTTGCGCGTAAGCGTTTTTCTATGACGTCAAAAAATCGATAGTGCAGCAAGATTTCGACCAGGGTCATGGAGGTAATTAAAAACACCACGAGATCAAATAGTCCCGAGCTTGTTGCTATAATATGATGCTCGAGAGCTTCTGCTGGAATGCTTACGCTGACCATAATCCAAAGGAGTACGGCAAGAAGCAGGCTCGTGGCAGCCTTGTTAATAAAGAAGCGGTGTTCTAGGGCAATAGCGGCATATCCGCAAATAAATATAAGCGTGGCAATGAATCCGATCATATAGTACTTTATTGGTGTACGCTTTTCCTGGAAAATGTCAATGAATTTGGACATTTTAATGCTTTTTGAAATACTGAATATTGCAAAAACGCCCTAATTGGGGTATGAAGTGTCAGTGTTCTTCTACAAATAGACTTTTGGGAGGGATTTAAGATGAACGTATTTCAAAAGCTTTTCTTTGTGTTGAAAGTTGTTCAATGCTCATTCGTTTATTACTTTGGCCGTACGTATACATTTGATTGCGGGCACAGCTCAAAGAGAAAGACTATCATCTCTGTTCGTGGCAAGAATATCGTATTTACGTTACAGAAAAATTTGTCGTTAACGTATTGTCCTCAGTGTGTAGCGGACGCGGCAATTGCTTGCGCATGGTGTGGCAATACGATTGTCCCTAGCGATCCAGTTACCTTGTATGCGCCTCGCGATCCTAACTTTCAGGTTCCGGAACACGCAGCGGTATACAGCAAGGATCCGTTACGGCTTGTTGGGTGCTTGGGGTTTGATTGCGCTATTACGGGAGCTGATAGAGCTGGGTTCTGGGCAATGCCAGGCCAAGTGGAGCGCGTAATGTCACCCTTTGAGCAAGTTATGGCTACTGGGGATATTGTGATCGTGAGCGATATCTCTGACCCCGCAGAAGCAATTCCTATTAGAGAAGTCTCATAGCGTACAACGCTACACCTTGATCGGATATTTCTGGTCAAGGTTTTTATATAGCTGTAATGGAACTAGGAAATATGTTTTACTGTAGATATGGACAGTAAAAATCAATACGAAACAATTGATGCGTATATGAAGCAGTTTCCGAAAGATATTCAGAGCATTCTGGAAAAAGTGCGAAAGACAATTGCCAAAGCGGCTCCTAAAGCTACGGAGGCGATTAGCTATCAAATGCCCACGTTTAAGTTGCATGGGAAAAATCTCGTTCACTTTGCCGCATGGAAAAGCCATATTGGATTTTATGCTACGCCTTCTGGAAATGAGGCCTTTCGAAAAGAGTTATCGGTATACAAGGGCGCAAAGGGATCGGTGCAATTTCCTCTCGATAAGCCAATCCCATTTGATTTAATACGGCAAATTGTTGAATTTAGAGCGAAGGAAATAGAGGCGAACTTTTAGAACCTTCTTTGTTCAAGGGGCGTATGATTGTATACTACAGAGGTAATTATTTAACTATTTAACCATCTTTTTCTTCATGAAAAATCTTATTATTCGTACCAGTATGGTGGTAGCTGCATTGGCTCTCTTTGTGGCTCCAAGCACTGTGCCAAGCGCGCATGCTGCATCAACGGTATATTCATTCATTGCTCGTGGTATTGTAACCGACTTTGATAACACAAACGGTACCGTTAAGATTGACGTTACAAAAGTTGCTAACAAGGGAAAGGACGATCTTGAGGGTAATAATACGGAATTTATCGTAAAGAACACGAAAACCGTATACAAAGTAGTTCAAGGAAAGGACAAGCGCGTAACATATCATAATCTTGCAAT
>CAYPSL010000008.1:10674-21853 GCA_964413615.1 uncultured Candidatus Saccharibacteria bacterium
TATACAAAGTAGTTCAAGGAAAGGACAAGCGCGTAACATATCATAATCTTGCAATCGGGCAGGAGGTTGGTATTAAGGGCGTAAAGAAAGATGACGATACGTATGTATTGAACTTTATTCGTATTGAAGATCGAACCTTCACTGCGATTGGTAACTTGCAGTCATACGACAAGAATGCTCATACAATGACATTGCTTATGATTAGCTCTACGTATAAGCCGAACGCATATAACAAGAGCAAGAATGTGAAAGTGAATATGGTGTTTGGAGACGACTATTCAACATTCTACAACCATAATGGGAAGGCAGAGATTTCGTTTTCTGACCTTAACGCAGATGCTCAGCGAGTGCGTGTAATGGGTTATATTACAGATTCGAATACCTGGAAGGTAACCAAGCTTTGGAACGGATATAAGGGGAAGTAAGTAACACTTCTATAGCGCAAAGCCGCCTCGTACGAGGCGGCTTTTGTTTGGCAATACCCTTGAAATAATGCAGGAACATTGTTGTACTATGGATAGGTTATGCATGGCCTACTGTAATGCAGCGTACTGTTTCATTCTTTGATGAGCATGTAAAGAATAAATAGTACTTATAGGTTCTAGGAGCAACTTTTTTCTTTTTGTAAATCGGCGTACAGTATATATATGGAAAAGATTAAAATAGAGCATCAAACATTGTCAGGAGGGCTATGGATTATCGGGTGGTTGTTTACCATCGGGTTTTTGCAGCTTTCTTTTGGGCAGGCTGTGTTGGCCATTATTTTGTGGCCGTATTATTTGGGCGTTGAATTTAGTGGATTTTTTCTGATCTAAATGACTCGAGTTATTGCCTTTGGGGCGTTTGATCCATTAAGCGAAGCTCATAAAGACTTTTTGCGCCAAGCAAAAGCATTGGGCGATTATTTGATAGTGGTAGTTGCGCACGATAGTGCTATTCGCGCCTATAAAAAACGAGACCCAATACAAACAGAAGAAGTTCGAGTTGCCGCGGTTCGAGACGTTCCTGGGGTAGATGAGGTTATATTGGGGAGAAAGACTGCTGATCGTTACCATCTGCTAGGAGAAATTGATTTCGATATTGTTGCGCTTGGGTATAATCAGGAACCATCAGATGAAGAGGTGCGTGAGCATTTAAACGCAAAAGGAAAGTACCAGGTTGCAATTGTTCGACTTAAGCCATATCAACAAACACCATGAAAGGATATATTCAAAATATTGAAACATTAACAATTGAAAATACGTTATTTCGCCACGTTGTCTATACCTCTAAGCACGCACAGCTAACACTTATGCATATTCAACCGAATGAAGATATTGGCGAGGAAGTGCATGATGTTGATCAGTTTTTGAGAATTGAACAAGGGAAAGGGACCGCTGTGCTTGATGGCGTGACTACGGAAATACAAGACGGAAGCGCTGTTATTGTCCCTGCTGGGGTAAAACATAATATTATTAATACGTCTGAAACGGAGCCTATGAAGATCTACACGCTCTATTGCCCTCCCCATCATCGGGATGGCGTTGTTCATGCCACAAAAGCTGACGCAATGAACGATTCGGAGCATTTTGACGGGAAGACAACAGAGGGCTAAGTAGTCCGCAACAAAAAACAAACCCCTCACACGAGGGGTTTGTTGTGCTTTGATACACACATTTTCCATTATCCTTTGTAATCCCCTTGCATATATACCCCCATGGGGTATATTGAATATATGAATAGCAATATAAAGAACAAAGTGCTGCGACGTCTAAAGATTTTGGAGGGCCAGGTAAGAGGGTTGCAGCGTATGGTTGAAGAAGAGAAGTATTGTGTGGATATTATTACTCAATCTTCGGCAACTAAAGAGGCTTTATCGGGAATTGAAAACCTTATTTTAGAGAACCATTTATCTACTCATGTTTTGCATCAAGTAAAGCATGGGGAGGGTGGAAAGGCTATTAAGGAGATTTTAGAAGTTTATAAGTTATCTAAGAAAAAATAAATTATGAATAACAATATATTGCGATACGGATTAGTGGGAGCATTTATGGGTGCTGCTATAGTGTGGATTTTTATAAGTATGGGAGGGTATTTGAGTGTTGGAGGGGTAATGAATGCTCAGATTGATGCTCATTTTATAGAACAAATGATTCCTCACCATGAAGATGCTATTACAATGGCTCAAATAGCGTTAGATAAAGCAAAGCGTCCAGAAATTAAACAGCTTGCTCAAAGCATTATATCTTCTCAGGGCGAAGAAATACTTCAGATGAAGGATTGGTATAAGCTCTGGTACGGTCGCGAGCTTCCTATTGGCGAGCAGGCTATGCAGCATCATGGGATGATGAGTGGCTCAGGAATGCATATGGGAATGATGGGTAATGATACTGATATTGAAAAACTCACCCAGGCTACAGACTTTGATCGAATATTTATTGAGGATATGATACCTCATCATCAAATGGCGGTTATGATGGCAAGTATGTTAAAGAGCGGCACTGCTCGTCCGGAAATGAAAAAGTTAGCAGACGATATTATTACTGCTCAAACGGAAGAGATAAACCAAATGCGTCAATGGTATGACGCTTGGTTGTAAGTAATGTTTATGCAATTTATGAACTACACATGCCCAATGCATCCGGAGATTGTTTCTAATAACCCTGGCCGGTGCCCAAAATGCGGAATGAATCTTGTGCTACAAAAAGATGTAAAGCCCAGCGCGCCTGTGTTTGAGGATAGGGGGTTGGGGGTTATTACGTGGAAGAGCTACATGCCGCTTATTGTCGTTATTGTTTTAATAGGTTTAACTTCGGGTGTTCTTGCTACGCGGGACGCTTGGGAAGGCTTATTTTCCCTGCAGGCAACTATTGAGTATTTTATGATCGGCTTCTTTTTGGTATTTGCCGGCTTTAAGCTCCTTGATCTCAAGGGATTTGCAGAGGGGTATTCTACGTATGATCTTCTGGCGCAAAAAGTATTTTCATATGGATATGTCTATCCGTTTATTGAAGTTGCATTCGGACTTTTAATGATTCTGGGGATATTTCGACAGGAAGTGCTTTGGGCTGAAGTGCTCGTTATGGGGTTTAGCGGATTGGGAGTTGCGATAAAGCTCGCAAGGCGTGAGCCGTTTATGTGCGCATGCCTTGGTACGTTCTTGAAAGTGCCTCTTACAAAAATTACCCTGATTGAGGATTTTGGAATGGCTGCGCTTGCTGCATTATTGCTATATCTTGCGTAGATTGTTTGGGTGTAATAATAAACAAACCCCTCATGCGAGGGGTTTGTTTATATTATCTGCTGATCTACTTACGATAAGTGAGCTGAAACGAGCTTTGTCATTTCAAACATGTTCACCGTAGCTTTGCCGCCGAATACTTTTTTAAGGTTTTCGTCTGCATTGATATTGCGTTTGTTTGCAGGATCTTGTAATTCGTTTTTCTTAATGTATTCCCACAACTTCTTTACTACTTCTGAGCGGGGCATTGGTTCTGCGCCGACTATAGCAGCAAGTTCAGGGCTGATAGTCATGGGCTTCATAAATGCTGCATTGGGTTTTGGCATATGATTGTCCGTTATGTATTAAATCCTCCTTACTCATAATAGTAGCACGTTCTTAGGTTTCGTATAGATAATGATACTTTTACTTCCAAAGAGCCTTGATTCCAAAAAACGCTGTATCTTTTATTCGGCGCATGATTTCTTTTAGCACTGAATTTCGGGGATCTGTGCAGTACGTCATGCTTAAGACTACTCTACGCTCACCTTCTTTGATCGGTAGTGCGCGGTGAAGCGTTTTTGATCCCTCAAATAGTACTAAGAGGTTTGGAGGCGTTGGAACCACAACATCCCCGTTCTTTGTTCGTACGAGGAGTCGGGCGGACGAAAGTCCGTCTTCGTTGTTGCCTCTATTTTCTATTGCGATTAATACCGTAAAGTGCCTTCCTTTATAAAAATTATGATCGTAATGCCAGCCGATGTGGTCTCCCGGCTTTTCGTATACGAGTATTGAAAGAGAGCTGTTGTCGTGGATTGGGGTTGGAACAATTTTTGTTCCAATGATGTTCGATATAATTTCTTGATACTCCGAAGATTGATAGAAAGCTACTACGTGTGGCGCAGAAGCGCGCAATTCTTCGTAGGAAATAGTGTTTCCCTTTTTGTGCCCAGGAAGATAGCTGCGCGTTCCTCCTGCAAGGCTTTGTATTTCTTTGCTTAGTATTTGAAAGGTTTCTTCTGGCAAAAAGTTAGGAATAACAGCAAGGCGTTCTGTAAAAGATGGAAGTTCATTTGCTTCAAATGCTCGTAGTTTCATCCCTTTTAGTGTAGTACTTGCCCATAGAGTGCACAACGGCTCTAGAACGCGGTATGATGCATGCATGGAGCAGGCGCATATTAGATTGCATCAACGGCTTGAGGGCGTAGCTCTCTTTGTGGGGGCGCTCTATTTTTATTTGGCGCTCGGCAATCCGTTTCCGTGGTTTGCGGTATTTTTGTTTTCTATCGATATCGTGATGCTGGGGTACCTTATTAATAATAAAATTGGTGCGCATTTATATAATATTGGTCACAATCTGCTTCTTCCGGTGGCACTTATGCTCTATGGAATATTTCAGAATCATAGCGAGGCAATTGCATTTTCATTAATCTGGGTATCGCATATTGGGTTTGATCGGATGTGCGGGTATGGTTTTAAGTACGAGACAGGCTTTCGAGATACTCACTTGGGGAAAATTGGGAGTATTCGTAAAAAATAAATATAAAAAACAGCCCGTGGGTATCCAGGGGCTGTTAGGGGAAAGAGCGAGCTAGTAGTGAGAATCTTCTTGTCGATGTGGCGGCCTTAGCAGATCTTTGACCTGCTCGATTCCAATTGCACCGAATGTTCCGAAGAGTATGGTAGGCATAACTGCTTCTGTTACAAAAAAAGTACAGATTGCCGAAGCAATCGCCAGAACGAACAAGATCGGGATTGCAATCAGCCACAGAATCACTTTGCAAAGCTTTGATTGGAGGATGAGGCGAATATGCGGGGGTACCATCATGATTTTCCTTGTTACTGACCAGATTGTATAAAGTGCTCAAAACTGAGTAAAACCATTATACTCTATATGTAGTATTTGTCAAGTCGTATATGCTGGTGAGTACGTTGAATGCATTTGACATAAGTATAAATAAGGAGTATTATTAAAAGTTAGTCCATGGTGGGCTATTTGTTCTCTATACGGATTTAAGGAAAGGGAAAAGGGTAGAAAGCGATGTTCACGCCAACACTGCTTGGTATTGCATGTATCGCGATTGTTGGAAGTATCCTGCTTGTCAGGCGCTATGTCTGGCCCAAACGGCTTTTAAAAAGGAGAAGGCTGAAGCGATGGAATGGGAAGATTGGGTTTCATATCGCGGGGGAGGACGAAGAGAGGTACCGCAAGTATCTTTTTGGAAGAAGGAGAAATGTGATTTCCCCTCAAGCCGCAATCGACAAAATCCTTCTGTGTGGCACTCGTCCTGGATTGATGCCGATGATTCAAGCAGTGCGATTGTACTCGCCCCGATTTCTTCAGCAGCAGCCGTTGGCATATGAGGCGGCGACGTGTTCGAGGGGAGTATTTCTTTACTTTCCAGAACCGATACGTTGCCCTCTTGCCGATATTGAAGGAGAGTATGTAGCTCTTGAAATTGACATTGCTGCTTGGGATTGTGGAGTGGGGCACATTAAGCGGTTTGAAATTATTTGGGAGCGCACTGCAGTTGCCGTACCGACCGCCTCTACCGTTTCCGCTTGAACACTATTCCGCCGAGAGATAAAACTCTCTGGCGGATTTTTTTATTTGTTACATGTATCTGAACGCAGTATTCTTATAGATAGAACATATATGAAATTTCCCTTCTCGAAAATTGGACTGATTCTTACGATTACCTACAGCGTGGCTGCAGTATTCTTGATAGCAACGCAGGGACTATTTGGAGAAAGTTTTATCGCGCTTATTTTAGGTTTGCCGTGGAGTATCGCGCTTGCGTTGTTTGAATACGGAAGTGCGAGCGGGGTAGTGCTGTACGCACTTGTGCTCGGGCCAATCGTACTGAATGCAATAGTGTTGTATGTGGTGGGGGTGCAAATAGATAGAATAAAGGCATCTTCGTACGGGCGACTATTTGGGGCAGTGTTTGGAATACTGTTTTTAATCATGATCGGAGCGGCTATCTACTTTCAGGCAAAGTCTGTATTAGCGCCTTCGGCGCCCCTTACGCAGCAAGGGGTTACTCTTGAGGGCACTCATGTGTGCTTGCCACATAAAAATGCAACAGGGCCTCAAACATTAGAATGCGCCCTTGGTATTGTGACTGATGATGGTGTGTACTATGCGTTGGATTTTGGATACCTTCCCCAAACGCCCCTCAACCTTGTTTCCGGGTCCCGAATGAGCGCTCGAGGCATTATTACTCCTATTGAAGAGCTTAGCTCAAACCATTGGCAGGCGTACCCTATTGAAGGGATATTTTCTGTTCAGGATTCCGTGAGAGCGCTATAGCTTTTTGGGGATATTTTTAGGTGTATACTTATACGTAGAGATATATAACCTTTATTTTATTTTATGATGAAAAAATATAGCGTACCGTTGCTTGTAGCGGTGATTCTTATTGTAGGTTCTGCTACGGCATTTGCGGCGGAAGGGGCGACAACTCGCGCAAAGATTAAAAGAGTTAACCCAACATGCGTGGCAAAGGCTATCGATACTCGAGAAGAAGCCTTGATTAAGGGGTATGAAACTTCTCGTAATAGCATTATCAGTGCGTTTAAGACACGTGCTACGGCGTTGAAAGATTCTTGGAAGCAGCCAGCAGCGAAGGATCGCCAAGGCGGTGTTAAAAGGGCATGGGAAACATTTCGAGAAAGCAGAAAGGCTGCTCGAAGGGCGTGGTCAGAAGCTCATAAGGCAGCATGGGCGGCATTTTATACAGAGGTTCGCGCATGTGGCGTAACGTCGAATGCGGATCTTGGAGGATCCCCAGTAGAAGACGCGGGATTGTAAGAAGTATTCTGTATATTTGTAAAGCACAAGCCCCTCTTATACAGAGGGGCTTGTTGTGGTATCGTATAGGAGTAGCAGGAAACGGTTAGCCTTAAGATAAAAGCAGGTTCCTTCAAGGTTCGATCCCTAGGAACTAGCCCACCATCTTAAGACTAGCGAGAGGTACTGCTTACAGACTTACTTGTAGTTATACAATTTTATTATGGAAAAACTCCAAATTGTTCATGGTAGTACTAATGAGCCAACCGGACTTATTCTTAATCGAGATGAAGCGATTGCAAATAAGGCATGGTGCCGCTCTACGAATGTATTTGTGCTCAATGGAGAGGGGCATGTATTGTGCCATAAGCGATCAGAGGAAAAGGAGCGGCTTCCGGGGGTGTGGTCTACCCATTTGGGTGGCCATGTGAGCGAAAGCGAAACATACGAAACCAATGCACTTAAAGAAATAGAAGAGGAGGCTGGGATTGTTGCTGAAAAATCAGAACTTTTAGCTTGGCGCACGAGTCCGATTGAACACGCGAGGCTGTGGGTGCGCGATTTTGTACTGCTTCGCGATTTGCCCGTGCATCATTTTGTGCCGCAGGAGGGTGAAGTGGATGAGTTTCAGTGGATGCACGTAGGAGAAATTATCGAGCGCGCAAAAAAAGAGCCGGATGTTTGGTGTGCGGGTACGCATGATTTCCGCATGGAGTACGCATGCATGAGGGCGGTTTTTACAGCTGCTCACTCACTCGGAGTTGTTGAACTGCCAAAACCGCTTCACAATATCCACCCGTTTTTCTAAGTGTTGTATTAGGAAATTTGGTTTACGATTTTTCCGTCTAGGAAGCTTTGAATATTCTGAGCCGTAGTTTGGAATATTTTTTCTACTGCTTCCACGCTGTTGTATGCATTATGTGGTGTGATAATGACATCCTCTCGGGATACGAGCATGTGATTGCGTACAAGGGTTTGAAGTTCTTCCGGGTCATCAGGGTTTCTAGACATAAATCGAATGCGATCATACGTATCGTGTTCGCCTTCTAGCACATCGAGACCGGCTCCGGAGAGTTTTCCTTCTTCGAGTGCCCATAGGAGCCCCGCTGTTTCTACAAGGCCGCCTCGCGCAGTATTGATGAGGATTGCACCCTTTTTAGCTGTTTTTAGGCTTTCTTTGTTAATAATGTGGTGCGTAGTTGGTAGGTAGGGGACATGTAGTGTTATAACATCACTTTCCTGGAGTAGTTCTTCCAGGGAATTTTTAAACGTAAAACCTTCTTTAGCAGCAAGTTCTGCATCCGGCTTTGCATCGAAGGCAATAACGTTCATACGAAACCCTTTCGCTATTGCGATAACATTTCTTCCGATATTGCCGCAGCCAATTACTCCAATAGTTTTTCCTGCAAGGTCGAACCCTTGAAGGCCGTCGCGATTAAAATTCATTTTTTCTGTACGTTCGTATGATTGAAATACTTTTCTTGATAGTGCCAGTAAGAGTGCGAACGTGTGTTCCGCCACCGTTACTTCTCCGTAATGCGGCACATTTACAATAGTGATGCCTCGTTCTTTGCAGGTTGCTGCATCGATGTGGTCTACCCCCGCAGACCGCGCGGCGATAAGCTTTACGTTGGGGAGCGTATCGAGCACTTCTTTTGTTACTTCTGAATCTACGAATACAGAGAGAATATCCACACCGGTAGGCACTGGTACTTGGGGTAGGAGTGGCGCGCCAAATACCTCTACTTCGAGGCCGGGGAATAGTTCTCGTAAGCGTTTTTCGTCTCGGAGATCGGGGTCGCCATAATACGCCAATTTCATATGCTATTACTTTACCACGAAGGATGGTCTATACTGCAAACACTATGTTTGATTTTGCTATAGAGATGTTAAAAGAGTGGGGACAGGTGTTATCGCCTTCCTGGTTTACCTTTTTTGGGACGATGCTAGAAGAAATAGTCGCGCCTATTCCTTCGCCGCTGGTTATGACGCTGGCTGGCTCATTTGCTAGATCGTTAGAAAAAAGCTGGCCGTACTTGTTTTGGCTTGCAGTAACTGGTACTGCGGGGAAAACGATAGGTTCATACGTTATTTACCTTATTGCAGACAAATTTGAGGATATTGTATTTACTCGGTTTGGAAAATTCATCGGAGTATCACATCGGAATATTGAGGAAATTGGGGCAAAGCTCGGAAAAGGTTGGAAGGATAATGTAGCTATATTTATTCTCCGTGCGGTCCCTATTATGCCTACGGCTCCTGTGTCGTTTGTGGCGGGTATATTAAAAATCGATTTAAAGACATATCTTGTAAGCAGTGCAGCGGGTATTTTCGTTCGAAATATATTTTATCTGTATCTCGGATTTACAAGCATTGGTGCGCTTGAAAATATTAATGAAAATTTGGGGAGCCTAGAATCTATAGGTTCCGCCATTGTGCTTGTGTTAATTGCGCTGCTCGTGCTGTATATCTATAAAAAGCGCAGGAGTCTTTGGAAGGAAGAGGCGTAGAGGAGCATTACAGTTTAATAATTTTATCATCTCCTGCCTTGGGAGTGCCGCGGCCGTCTGTGTTGTTTGTGAGAATGTATAAGCGATTATCTGGGCCGTACACTACTGTTCTGATTCTTCCGAATTCGTTTGAGTGGCTTCGTGTGATGGTTCCTATTTTTCCATTTTGTATATCTGCTTGGTAGAGCGCTTGTCCCCGAAGCCCGGTAAATACGAGCGTGTTGTTCATGACAGCAGCTCCGGAAGGGGCCCAGGTTTCTTTTGATCCTGAATGCGCTAACGGGCTTTCCATTCCGTTTCGAGTTTCGTCTCCTTCTATAATTGGCCAACCATAATTTTTCCCTTTTGTAATGAGGTTTACTTCATCGAATCCGGAAGCAGCTCCTGACCTACCGTGTTCTGTTGCAAAGAGGTTGCCTTTGCTATCCCATGCAATGCCTTGTGGGTTTCGGTGACCATAGGAATATACGGCATTGCCAAACGGGTTGTCGTTTGGAATTCTGCCGTCGTCATGAATTCGCAGTATTTTCCCTGCCAGACTTGAAGTGTCTTGAGCGTTTTTCTCAACGCCAGCATCTCCGGTTGTTATGTATAAAAGATTATCGGGGCCGAATGCAATCCTTCCGCCATCGTGGACTCTGGACCCGGGTATGTTCTCAAGAATTATTGTTTTATCCGATAATGTATTTTGACTCAACGTGTAGCGCTCAACTTGATTTGTGAGAGCGCCGTTTTTACTCGTTGTTAGATACAGGTATATCCAGTTATTCGATTTGAAATTGGGATGGAGCGCCATTCCGAGAAGTCCGCCCTCGCCCGTGTGGGTTACTCCTTCAATAGGAATAACTTCTTTTTTGTCAGTAATTTTCAGTAGGCGCCCTGGGCGCTCGGTTACGAGCATGTTGCCGTCTGGCAAGAAGGCAAGCTCCCATGGAATGTCTAAGTTTTCGGCTATAATTTCTTGTTCTTGAGGTTTTGAATCTTTCAAAAGCGCTACGGGCAAAGTTCCTTCCTGTGTAGTTTGGGTAGTTGGTGCGAATGCCTGGCGAATAATGTTATCCCGTTGCCAAAAGGCTATAGCTCCAATACCTATAAGTGCGATACTGGTACCGATGAGTAGTTTTTTCATATCTATAGCCTACCTTCATTTTTATCGGTATGCTACGGCTATGCATGAAAACACTCAAATCGGACACGTTCATTTAAAAGTTTCAAACCTGGAGCGATCAATTGCGTTTTATGTTGATGTGCTTGGTTTTGATCTGATGACGAAAATCGGCAATAGCGCAGCATTTTTGTCTGCGGGTGGGTATCACCACCACATTGGCCTCAACACATGGGAAAGTCATAATGGTCCCCAGCCCGGGCCTCGTGCAACAGGGCTATACCATTTTGCAATTTTAGTACCGAGCAGGAAAGAGCTTGCCCGCAGTATTAAAAGGCTCGCGGAGCACAATTGGCCAATAGAGGGCAGCGCTGACCATGGAGTAAGCGAGGCTATTTATTTGAGGGATCCAGATAATAACGGAATTGAAATATACGTAGATCGCCCAAAAGAAGAGTGGGGTCGTGATGAAAACGGAGAACTTACTATGGTAACAGCGCAACTGGATATGGCAGGGATAATGGAAGAGCTAGAATAGTGGTTATGGAAAAGTTTAGGCAGGACCTCCTCTG
>CAYPSL010000009.1:0-19567 GCA_964413615.1 uncultured Candidatus Saccharibacteria bacterium
ATCTAGCTGCATTCTCTCTTATTTTTGGAAACTTTTTGTACATCTACTACTACATGATCGGGTGCGCAAAGCGGGGGAAATGGTCGCTTATTAAATATATTTTCTTGGTTCCGTTCTATTGGATTTTAATTAGCTTTGCTGCGCTTATTGCATTCTGGCAGCTTATTACCAAGCCGCACTATTGGGAAAAAACAAAACACGGACTTCATTTGCAAGCGGAATCCGATGCAAGTATTTCTGATGCGCCTCCTAAAAAAGCTGTTCGTGCGGCCGGAACCCCATGGACGAATATTTTTGTTGGAAGTGGAATGTTGCTTGCAGGAATGATGATAGCAAACGTTGTGAATTTTCTTTTTAATGCGTATTTAGGCCGCACGGCTAGCCTTGCTCAGGTGAGCGTCGTGGCGCTCGTGAGTACTTTTTGGAATATCGCGCTTCTCTTTTTTGGCGCATATGCGGCAACCATAAATCATACGGTTGCATTCCTCGCAGCTCGAAATGAGCACGGGGCATCCCATGCTTTTAGGTGGAAGGTAGGGGTTCGTGCGTTTGGTATTATTCTTATTGTTGCGCTTGCATGGGCCGTTGCCACACCGTTTCTTAATGAGTTTTTCCATCTTTCCGAGTCAGGCATTGTTGCTTCCGCTGTTCCGATTTTTATTCTTGGTATTTTGCTATATACAAACATCGGATACTTTGAAGGGCGAACATGGTTTGGTGTTGTAGGTGCGTTGTATGTGGTAGAGGCGGTAAGTAAGCTATTGGCCGCAGTTGGTATTCTGCGAGCAGGATACGAAGAGTATATATACTTGGTTGTTCCTATATCTGTTGCCGCTGCCGCTGCTGCGTCGCTTCTGTTTGCCTGGTTTTTGCCGAAGGGGACAAACGATGAACGCGTGAGCCCACCTTCTTTCCCGCTTCCATTTTTTGCAGCGTCTCTGTTGGCTGGGATTTCCGCAACAATTTTTACGAGTATCGATATCGTGCTCGCAAAGCATTATCTTGAAGCTTCGGTTGCGGGAGAGTATGCACTGCTCGCGTTGTTTGGAAAAATTATTTTCTTCTTAGGGTCTCTACCGTCTGCATTGATTGTTACGTTTACAAGTAGGAGTGAAGCGCTTCGTACAAACTCTATTAAGGTATTTTTGGCTACATTCCTTGGAACGGGCGCTCTCGTAGGGTTTGGGCTTCTTATTCTCGGGCCGTTTGGACCATTTACTGCCCATCTTTTGCTTGGTGATCGTGCTGCGTATGTGTTGCCGTACCTTACGGGATATGCAATTTCTATGGCCCTCTTTACGTTGGCTAATACTGTTATTTTGTATCATGTTGCCCGAAAGCGATATTTCTTGGCAGCAGCTTCGCTTCTCCAGGCGCTCTTTGTAGTATTGGCTCTTCGAGTATTCCACCAAAGTGTGCATGAGATGGTAGAGGGTATGATCCTTGCTGGCTTTGCAAGCTTTGCAGTAATTTTTACGCTTCAGCTTACAACTCGGGCGGCAATTGAAAATATTAAAAGGGCGTATGTAGACTTGAAGGATCTTGTTGTATTCCGTTTACGTGCACGCAAGGTGGCATCCGAAAAAATGCGCATCCTTATTTTTAACTGGCGAGACATGCGCCATGTACTCGGCGGAGGTGCTGAAAAGTACATACAAGAAATGGCACAGCAGTGGGCGGCGCAAGGGCACGTAGTTACATTGTTCTGTGGTAATGATGGCGCTTCTCCTCGATCAGAAGTAGTTAATGGTGTTCAAATTATTCGGCGTGGCGGGTTTTACCTCGTATATGTGTGGGCGTTTTTGTACTACGTACTGAGATTCCGCATGCGGTACGATGTGGTGGTTGATTGCCATAACGGCATTCCATTTTTTACTCCCCTGTATGTTCGTAAGCCTATTTTTCTTCTTATTCACCATGTTCATCAGGAAGTATTTGCACATAGCTTGATCGGACCGCTTGCAAAATTGGCAAGTTTTATGGAGCAGCGGATTATGCCGAGTTTGTATAAAAATATTAAAGTAATTACGGTTTCTCAGTCGAGTAAAAAAGATATTGAGGCGCTTGGTATGGGGAATGGGGAGATTGAAGTAGTTCATCCTGGAATTGATCTTGAAACCCTTACTGTTGGCAAGAAGGAAAAAACTCCACTCGTCCTATATCTTGGTAGGTTAAAAAAATACAAGTCACTCGATGTGTTGCTTCGCGCGTTTTCCCATGCGTTGCAGGAAATGCCATCCGCCCGTCTTATGATTGCCGGAGAAGGAGAAGAATTAGAGGCGCTCAAAGCGCTCGTGTATTCGTTGCGCATTCAGCACGCAGTGTTTTTCTTAGGTAGGGTTACGAATGAGGAAAAAATTAATTTATTGCAACGTGCATGGGTAGTTGTAAATCCTTCATTAAAAGAGGGTTGGGGTATTACCACTATAGAAGCAAATGCGTGCGGCACCCCCGTGGTTGCGTCAGATGTTCCAGGTCTTCGTGATTCTGTTCAAAACAAAGATACTGGATACTTGGTTCCATATGGGGACGATACGGTTCTTGCAAACACTCTTTTGAATATTTTGCAGAACAATCAATTGCGTAAGGATATGTCAAAGAGCGCTCGTGCGTGGTCTTTGCAGTTTGATCACGCTAAGGCGAGTGAGCGATTTCTTACAATTATTTATGAGCGGGGGTAGGAAAAACGTACCTACGGTATCTGTCGTAATTCCTGCGTACAATGAGGCAGATACAATACGAGAGGTAGTCTCTCAAGTATTTTCTCAAAGCCAAGATGGATTTTCCTTGGAGGAAGTTCTTGTGTATTCGGACGGCAGTACTGATGCGACTGTTTCCCAGGCAGAAATGATTTCTGATCCAAGACTTGTTGTTATTGCCGAGCATGCCCGTAAAGGTTTGGCCGCTGCATTAACCCATCTGTTTGGGAGGGCAAAGGGCGATATTGCAATTATTCTCAATGCAGATATTGCGCTTGATGGACCTTTTGTTCTTTCGAAATTAGTTGCACCGATTCGTGAGGGAATTTCGGATGTAACGGCTGCGCGTATTGAAGAGCTCCCTGCAGATACATTTTTTGAGAGCATGCTTGCGAATAGTATGAAGTGGAAGAAGGAAATGTTTTTTGCTTGGAAGGGTGGAGATAATATCTTTACTTGTTTTGGTCCTGCTCGAGCTTTTTCAAAGAGGCTGTATACCGAAATTCAGTTTCCTTTTAGCGCATGTGATGATGCGTATTCTTATTTGTTCTGCAAGCAGCGTGGGTATAATTTTTCGGCTGTTTGGGATGCGGTAGTGCGATATCGTTTGCCAAGTACATTTTCAGATCATGTGCGTCAGAGTGTAAGGCATGTTGTTGGTATGAAGCACTTAAGGGGCGTATTCGGGAAAGATTTTGTGCAAAAAGAATCTTCTTTGCCAGCAGCCTCTGTGCTTTCCTGTGCTTGGAGTTTTTTCATACATACACCCGTATTATTTTTCTTATATGTTTTTTGTACGATTGCCATCGCGTGTATCCGATTGATAACTCCAAAACCTAACCTGGTTACATGGAGTATAGCGAGCAGCTCTAAAATTTCCGTATCGCTATGAAACTATTTTCATCAAAGATTTTATTATCGCGATCAATATTGCCATTGCGTGTAGTGTTATATCGCTTGCTCGGATTTTTGGATCGTGTGCGGGGCAAGTCGGCTCCGGCAGCGTTCGTGCTTTGTTATCATAGCGCAGGAAATACGGGGAATCGATTTAGTATGGATACCGACGCTATTTTACAGCAGATTAATTATGTTAAAAACGCGTATACTCCCATTAGCCTTGCGGACATGGTTGAATTTTTAGCTGGCCGAAAAACATACGCTACTCCAGTGTTTGCTATTACGTTTGATGATGGGTATGCAAGCTTGCTCGGACTAAAAAATTTACCTAGTCTCCTTGGCGCTGCCCCTACTTTATTTGCTCTTTCGGATCCTACTATGGTTTCTCGTGCCGAGCTTGCGAGCGAAGAGGAATTGCTTACAAGTCAGCAGCTTTTAGAGCTTCGAAATACTGGGTGGGATATTGGGTGTCATAGTGCCACCCATCCGGATTTTTACTCGCTCTCTTCTGACGAGATGGCAAATGAAATTATAGACGCAAAGAAAACACTAGAGGACGTATTGGGGGCGCCTGTCTCCTTTTTTGCATATCCGAAAGGAGCTTATACTCCAGAAGCTGCCGCTATTGTGCAGAAAGCAGGGTTTATTGCAGGGTTTACTATGGATGACGATGTATTGCGCAAAGATTCAAATATATACATATTGCCTCGCATTGGTATTGACAATACTCACAGAATGAGGGAGTTTAAGGTATTGTGGTCGCCATTAAATATATGGCTACGCAAGCGTATAAAGTATCTATTTTCCCTATGATCCATATTCATGTCGACAATCCGCTATACAAAATCTTTTGCGCATTGCGTGCCCCTTTTGTGCGCTTCTTTAAGCCAAAACGTTTATATTTTTTAGCCCCTCAAAAGAGTCTATCGCCTATCAGTAAGAAATTCGGATTTGATCGAGGGCTTCCTATTGATCGATATTATATTGAAAAGTTTCTCGGTGGGCAGAAACAGTACATTCGTGGGGCATGTCTTGAGGTGCATGATGATGCGTATATTAAGAGATATGGTGATGCGGCCCGTATAACAAAAACGGATATTTTGGATATCGATACAACAAACCAACTTGCAACAGTGTATGGCGATTTACAGAATTTGGTAAATATTCCTGATAATTCGTACGACTGCCTTGTTATTACTCAAACGTTTGGATTACTTCCTGATGTGCATGCGGCTGCAAGGGAGTGTTTCAGAATTTTAAAGCCGGGAGGAACATTGCTAGCGACGTTTTCAAGCTTTAGTCCGTTGCGTGAGCAGGAAAGCACTCATTGGCACTTTACGCCACTTTCTGTGAAAACTATTTTTGGAAATATTTTTCAACCAGAGCATGTTGCGGTTTCTTCCTACGGGAATGTTCTTTCTTCTCAGGGGTTTATTGTTGGGCTTGCTGCGGAGGAATTAACGCGAGAGCAGCTTGATCATGTTGACCCGTGGTACGCCCTCATTATGGGGCTAAGGGCCACTAAGCACGTAAAATCATAATGTCTTCCCCTCATAAAAAACATATCGATGTTGTTGTTCGGTATTTCTATCCCGTTGCTGCGGGTATTGAAACGAATATTCTGGAAACGTATACCGTGCTTACGGAGTTAGGTTGGGATATTACTATTCATACATCTGCCGATGTATACGAAAAGAAAAACGTATTACCGAAACAAGAAGAGATACGAGGGCTTCATGTTCGGCGGTACGTATGGAGTTTTTGGGGGTGCTGGCCCTCTATTAATTGGAGTACCTCAGATGCTGTCTGTCTGCATAACTTTGATATTTTTCCTCAGATACTTATTTTAATGTATGTAATTGCGCGAAAGATTTTGCGTCTTAGGTCTCCAAAGGTATTCCTTACTCCGCATGGAGGATTTAATCCGGAGTGGTCTATTTTTTCGCCGCTCGCAGCGTATATAAAACGTACGTATCACTATACGTTAGGTGCGCTGCTCATTAATGCGGCGGTAGATGGTGTGCGTGCGGTTTCTAATTGGGAAGAGAAAGAAATGTCCAATCATGGTATTGCAAGCTCTTTGATTCGAGTTATTCCAAACGGAATGGAAACAGAGGCGTTTTCTGATATTGATGCGCTTGCGTCCATCGAAGTTAAAAAGCTCGTGACTGATAATACCCCCTATACGATTACGGTAAGTCGAGTGCACGAAATAAAAAACTATGAAACGACCTTGAAGGCACTTGCTATGCTTCCAAGCGGGAATCATATTATTGTTGGACCTATTGCAAGCGCGGAATATAAAAAACTTTTAGATGATATGATTTTGGATTTAGGGTTATCTGGAAGAGTAGTTTTTGCAGGAGTTATTCGTGGAATTGATAAATACTATCTTATCAAACATGCACTCGCTATGGTGCACATGGCGAAGTGGGAAAGTTTTTGCAATGTTGTTCATGAAGCCTTGAGCCAAGGAACGCCGTGTATCGTTGCTGATAATACTGCTCTTTCATATTTAATTCATCATGAAAAAAACGGATTTTTAGTAGATACATATAATAGTAAAGATTTAGCGGAGCGCATTGCATGGGTTGCGAAGCATCAGCAGGATTCTGCAAGTGTTGAGATGAACGAAAGAAATAAGCGTGATTATCGGGTAACATGGGGGGATGTGGCTGCAAATATGCACGAATTTTATAGTATGAAAAAATCGGTATGAAATACTCGTTTGGGATTATAGTATTGCTTTGCATAAGTGCCGTACTTGCGGTTGCTATGAGTGTTCGTGGGCTACCGGGGAATCCTACTGCACAAAATTTGAATGATCCTAGTTGGAAAACAAATGGTCCATTTGAACTTTCCCCTGATCGAGGCCGTTTTGCTCTCTTGTATTCGATAGTTGAGGATGCGTCTCTTTCCTTTTCTCTGCCCGTTGCAGAATTTGCAACTCCGGACTTAGGGCTTTCCGGAGATAAGTATGTATCACTGTTTGCTCCAGGGTTATCCTTCCTTCTCATTCCTGGGTACCTCATTGGAAAAATGCTTGGGGCCGGGCAAGTGGGCGCATTTGTTATTGTGTCACTTTTTGCAATCGGAAACGGAGTGTTGGTATACGCGATATCTCGACATTTTGGTGCTCGTACTCTAATTTCTGCATTGGCTGCGGTAGCCTTTTTATTTGCAACACCTGCGTTTGCCTACGCGGTTACTATTTATCAGCATCATGTCACAACATTCTTCTTGCTTCTAGGAATATATGCGCTGCTGCGATGGAATAACGTTTGGTCTCTTACTCTTGTTTGGTTTTTGATCGCAGCTTCTCTTCCGCTTGATTATCCGAATTTCTTTATCTTTTTTCCATTAGGACTATATGCTCTTGGCCGTATGTTGGGAGTTCGTATTACTGATAAGGACTTGCGTGTGCAGATGAGGCCGATGCTCTTGGTATCTGTAATTGGAGTTGTTCTGCCTCTTTTATTTTTCTTTGGATATAACAAAGAGGCGTATGGGGATCCTTTCCAGCTTGCAGGGACATTGCCCCAGGTAAAAACGATTACAGGTGCTGCGCATGCCGATGATTTGCAGAGTGTCCATGCGATCGAGGTGGATGATGCCACAAAAGAAGGCGATAAAAGCGCGGTAGGTTTTTTCAAGACACGCAGTCTTTTAAACGGTTTTTATATTCATTTTGTAAGTCCCGATAGAGGAATGCTTTGGTATGCGCCAATTATGATACTGGGCCTCTTTGGTGTTCCTGTGCTGTATCGCAAGAATTCTTCTGCACTCGCGTTAATCCTTTTTACCTGCGGAATGATTGTTTTGTTGTACTCTATGTGGGGCGACCCGTGGGGCGGTTGGGCGTTTGGCTCTAGGTATCTTATTCCTGTGTATGCACTTCTTGCTGTGCTTGTTGCGGTTGGATTAAGCGGAGGCATTATAAAAAGAGTAAGCCTTATTCTGTTTTTCCTTTTGTTTTGCTATGGCGCAGGGGTTAATGTGCTTGGCGCTATTACTACCAACACAAATCCTCCTCAGGCAGAAGTATTGGCGCTTGAAAAATTATCAGGAACACAGCAAAAGTATACCTATGAGCGAAACTGGGATTTTCTTATCACAAAGGGATCAAAATCGTTTGTGTATAACGTACTGGGGAGCCAGTACCTAACTTCAGTTCAGTATTATCAAGCTATTCTTGGAATAGTGGTTGTTCCTGTAATGCTTGCTGTTATTTTTCTTCTTATACAATCCTATGTTCGTAATTAAATTTGCTCCAATTAAAGAATTTTTGGATCGCCGCGGCATATGGGTTGCGGGCGTGCTTCTTACTGTTGTCTCGGTGCTCACGTTCATACATTATTATCAAAACGGCTTAGGGCTCGCGTATAATGATGCTCGATCACATCTTAATATCGGGCGACGTGTTGTAGAGGGGTTAAAGCCCGGAGTTGCTCAGCTTGGGTCCGTATGGTTGCCACTTCCTCACGTAGTGATGATTCCTACGATTTGGAACGATTTTATGTGGCATTCGGGATTAGCCGGAGCTATTGTTTCTATGATTTCTTTCGTGGGGACGGGAGTTCTTATGTACCTTTATTTGCAACGTATGCATGTTGCGGTTTGGTGGAGGTTCTTAGCGTTGGCCGTATTTGCAACAAATATTAATATTCTCTATTTGCAATCAACTGCAATGACAGAGCTATTGTTGCTCTTTACGATGACAGCAGGGTGCTACGCGATGCTGCGCTGGAGCGAAGAGAGCGATCTATTTCATCTTATTGCGGCTGCATTTTTTATCATGCTTTCAACGCTTGTGCGATATGATGGTTGGTTTCTGCTTATATTTAGCGCCGCGTTTGTTGCTATATACGCATGGCGCAAATGGAATTTTAAAACAGCGGAAGGGTTGTTCGTCCTTTTCGGATCTCTTGTGGGGCTTGGTATCGTGCTTTGGCTTCTTTGGAATCAGCTTATTTTTAATGACGCCTTATATTTTGCGTTTGGGCCATTTTCCGCACATAGTCAGCAAGACCAGCTAGCATCTGCGGGAGTGCTGCCAACAAAAGGTAATATATTTCTTTCAATCAAGATGTACTGGTATGCCATGCTGTATAATTCAAATTCTTTCGTGGCATTGCTTGGCTTAGCTGGTGCCGGCTTGATTTGGTTTGATAAAAAAATAAAGACGGAAATAAAGTTTGCTGCGATGCTTTTATTAGTTCCTATGGCCTTCAATATTACAGCGCTATTTTTGGGCCATTCGGTTTTATATATTCAAGGGCTATCTGGTCAAACGTGGTTTAACGTTCGATATGGCATCATGCTTATGCCTGCCTTTGCTATTTTTACCGCATATGTTGCAGAACGTTTACCTCGGCTTCGCGGAGTTATTATCGGACTTCTCTTGTTTGTTACGTTTTTCGCTATCTCAAGTCAAGACGCAGTGACTATTGATGATGCTCGGGTGGGTTCAAGTCAGAAAAACGTATCCGAGGTAAGTGGATACTTAAAGGACCATGCAGCGAATGAGAAAGGATTTATTTTAATTTCTGCTGCGTCTCATGATGCGATCATTTTCTCTTCGGGGCTTCCGATGAAGAGATTTATTCATGAAGGTACGGGCGCGTATTGGGACACCGCTACTACCGTTCCTGATCTTTGGGCAAGATGGATTATTATGCGAACCCATGACGATAACGACCTTACGTATCGTTCGATTAAGAATACGCCAGGGTTTCAAAGGTATACTCTTTTGAAAAGCTACCCATTCGCAGATATTTATGAATTAAAAGGGGAATATATGCAGGATTTAAATACGGAAGCAAGTTTAGGGGCTCAGCGGTAATATATGCAATCTTTGGTAAGAAGTATTATTTTTTTATCTATATTCTGCCTGGGTATTACCGGAACGTTTTCCTCTGCATTGGCTTCATCGTGGTGGGAGGTGCAAGTAATTGATACCATGAAATACTCTCGAGACTTGAGCCGCGAAAAACTCAACGATCCTTTGTTTGGTTCTGAAATTAGCAAGCAGATGAAGCAAATTGCCGAAACGGGCGCGACTCATGTTGGTATTGCAACTCCGTATGATGAGGAATTTATTCCGGTTCTTCGAAAGTGGGTGGCAGCAGCTCGGGCGGAAAATTTGAACGTGTGGTTTCGAGGGAATTGGTCTGGCTGGGAAGGTTGGTTTAATTATCCTCGTATTACTCGCGAAGTTCATATTCAGAAAACAGCAAAGTTTTTAGATCAACACCAAGATCTTTTTGAGGATGGGGATATATTTTCTGCTTGTCCGGAATGTGAAAATGGAGGACCTGGCGATCCGCGTATGACGGGAGATATAGCGGGATATCAGTCATTCATTATTGCGGAGCATGAATTGGCAAAACAGGCGTTTCGCAATATGGGGAAAAATGTTGCCTCAAATTGGCAATCGATGAATGCTGATGTGGCGCGAGCGGTAATGGATAAAGACACAACTCGTGCAATGGATGGCTTGGTTGTTATTGATCATTATGTTCGAGACCCAAAACAGGTTGCGAGGGATATTGCGCAGATTGCCCAGCAAAGCGGAGGCAAAGTTGCCTTGGGGGAATTTGGCGCACCTATTCCAGATCTTCATGGCGCTATGTCTGAGGTGCAGCAAGCCGCTTGGGTCGATAGTGCTCTTCATGATATTGCTCGTTCTCCTCACGTAGTGGGGGTAAGCTATTGGACTAACATGTTTGGAAGTACAAAGCTTTGGGACGATGATGGTTCTCCTCGCTTAGTTGTAGATGTATTGAAAAAATATTATCTTCCGAAGGAGATTCGCGGAGTTGTGACGGGCGAGTGGGGCAAGGGGATTCAAGATGTTGAAATTGTGTTTCCTGGAAGAATGACTATTACTGACAAGGACGGGGTGTTCGCGGTGCCATACCTTACGCTCCCACTTGATATTACGATTAGCCACAAGGGGTATAGGGATGTTGTTAGGAGGGTTGCCCTTGAGGATGCGGGTGAATTAGTGCAGATTCAATTGAAATCTGAAGGCTTTTTCGCCTCAGCTCGAAATTTTCTTTGCAGGCTTTTTGGAGGCTGCTAGTTTGTACGTACTTACTATTTTGGGATCATAATAAAAACGTGTTCGTAGGTATGAATACTTTTCTTTTTTTCGAGAAAGTCTACTGTTGATAGTGGGAGTAGAGGTTGCTCTTTTGATTTTCAATGCGCGAGGACTAATACCATGAAAAATTGGCGTGATGTACGTAAGGACTTTCTGCGGTTTATATTTTTTGGTTGGCTCGGTTTTCTGATTGTTATGATTGTTGCGGTCGCGATTCATTTTGTGCACCCAACCGGCATTTTGCCAATTCGAGTGCTAGCGTTGTGTTTAGTGGTACTTCCTGTTGTTGCGGGCCTTGCTGTTGGCCTTTTGAGGCTTCAGTGGCTTTATGTTCTTTTTCTTTTCCGTGAGTAGTAACAGCGTATAAATCTCATTCCCCGTGTATCCTACGCGGGGTTTTATTTTTTAGAATGCGTATGCTTTACGTTCAGGGTAATATATCGTACTTTGTATATATGATTGCACGTATTTCTGGCGTTGTGGCAGAGCGCGAAGACAAGGCGCTTATTGTAGATGTTCACGGGGTTGGGTATCGCGTATTTGTTACCGCTACGCTTCGTGACAAGTCTCATTTGGGTTCAGAGATAACGCTTATTATTTATGATCATCGTACTGATTCTGATGCAGTATTGTTCGGGTTCGAACACGTGAGAGATCGTGAATATTTTGAACTATTGTTACAGGTTCCATCGATCGGCCCAAAAACTGCGATGGGCATTTTAGATGCTGCGCCTATCCCCGTACTATCCCAGGCAGTGTTAACTGGGGATATGCAATTACTTACGAGCTTATCAGGCGTAGGAAAAAGGACTGCGGAGCGCATCGTAGTGGAGTTAAAAGGAAAACTTGGCGAGCTTACAGACGGCATTGCAGTCGCAGTCGGGCCTGTGCATCAAGATACCGTTGATGCGTTAGTTGCAATCGGGTTTACGGTATCACAGGCCAAGCAAGCAGTTGCAAAATTGCCGCAGGATGTCGCAACGGTAGAAGAAGCGGTAAAGGCGGTACTTAAACACAAGGCGTAGCCCATGTCTGCACTGTACGCAAGCGAAGCAGTCGCGACTGAGGCTTCTAGGTGGAATGCGTTTGTTGCCAGTTCGCCTGAGCGGTCTTTCTTGCAAACATGGCAATGGGGAGCGCTTCAAGAAAAAATGGATATACCTCATTGGCATATTGTTGTTGAGGAAAATGGAATTATTATGGCTGTTGCGTTGGTGCTTGAGCGATCATTGAAGCTGAAGTATTCCTGGCTATATATTCCACGCGGACCACTATTTGCCCCCGGGATTTCAAGTGAACAGAAGCAAGCTGCGTGGGAAGTGCTTGAGGAAAAATTGCGCCACTTGGCAGAAGAGCGAGACGCCTTTTTTGTTCGAGTGGATCCCCTCTTACCAACTTTAAACCGATCAACTTGGCGGAAAGCTTCTCGTGAAGTGCAGCCCCAGCATACGCTTTTGCTCGACCTTTCATCTTCCGAAGAGGTATTGCTTGCGCGCATGCATTCAAAAACGAGGTATAACGTTAATCTCGCTCAGCGCAAAGGAGTTGAGGTGAGGTTTTCGAATACAAAGGAGGATATTGAGGAATTTATTACTTTATCTCGAGACGTTACAAGCCGAACGGGATTTTCCTATCATCCAGATGATTATTATTCTGCGCTCATGGAAGTATTGGGGGCAGAGGGAATGGCAGAGTTTGCAATTGCAACAGTGCAAGGAGAGACGGTAGCTGCTCACCTTATGGTGTATAGCGATGGGGTTGCAACCTATGCGCATGGTGCAAGTAAAAGCGATAAGCGGGAATTTATGGCGCCAGCGCTTTTGTATTGGAAAACAATCCTACGCGCAAAAGAAAAAGGAATGCATCAGTATGATTTTTTCGGAGTAGCTCCAGAAGGCGCACCAGAGGATCATTCGTGGACAGGTATTACTCGCATGAAGCTAGGGTTCGGCGGAACACGAGTATCGTATTGCGGCGCGCATGATTTGGTGTTAAACGAAGGGTTGTATGCTGGGTTTTCTTTGATGCGCGGAGCAGTGGGCGCAATTCGCAAAGCAAGGGCATCTTTTTTAAAAGGAATATGATTCAAACAATAAAAAATATCGGGCATTTTTTTGAAACGCATATATGGCGGCTTGTATACGGCATGCCGGATAGAGGCATGCATATTTTTGGTATTACCGGAACAAATGGCAAAACAACTACAAGTTATATTCTGACTCAAATTTTAGAAGAGGCATACGGAAAGGAAAAAGTAGGAATGCTTACAACGGTGGCATTTCGTATCGGCGGAATAGAAGAAGCAAACGCAACAAAAATGACTACTCTGCCGTCTCGAAAGGTGTTTTCCTATCTTAAAAAAATGAAAGCCGCAGGCGTTACTCATGTGGTGTTGGAAACTACATCCCATGCGCTTCATCAGCATCGCCTTGCGGGTATTACGCTTGCGGGAGCGATAATTTTGAATATTGCTCGCGAGCATTTGGATTATCACAAAACAATGAAACATTATGCGGCCGCAAAAGGGAAAATAATTTCGCTTCTTGGGCCTCAGGCGCCGCTTGTTGGAAAACATGATGATCCGCTTGTTCAAACTATTTTATTTGGAGCTAAGCAGCGTGGCGTACGCATAGTCTGGATGAAGGCAGAGGATATTGCTGCTGCAGTAACACCTCTCCCTGGAAGCATTAATAAAGAAAATGCAGCAGCAGCTTCCCTTCTTGCGCGCGCAGTTGGAGTTTCTGATGAAGTAATTGCGGCGGGAATTTCGGCATGTGTTTCGGTACCCGGGAGAATGGAAAAAATATCCGGCAACGGTTTTGAAATTATTATTGACTACGCAGTAACTCCTGATGCGCTTGAGCGACTGTATAAAGACGTGAAAGCAAAAACATCGGGGCGAGTATTGGCGTTGCTCGGAGCTGCGGGCTTGCGGGATCGCGGGAAGCGGCCCGATATGGCACGCGCAGTGGCAAGGTATGCGGATCGAATTGTGATCACTCGCGAAGACCCATGGACAGAACCAGAAGAGCAAATCTTCGCTGACCTTGAAGAAGGCTTACAAGGCGTAAGTGTTCCTTGGGAGCGAATTGTTGATCGTAAAGAAGCTATTGCTACGCTTCTACAAGACGCAAAGCCTGGCGACACCGTAGTTGTAACGGGCAAGGGGGCCGAGCGCGGCATGGCCATGAAAGATGGAATTATTCCGTGGAATGATCGGGAAGTGATCGAGGGCTTATTATAGGATAGGATGTTCGTATGAATTCTTTGATGCTTATTATTGATACTGCTCATCCAACGGCTCGGGTGGTGTTGGTAAGCGAAAAAAAAGTGCTCGGGTTGCGCGAATGGGAAAATACTCCAAAGGTAGGGACGGATGTGCTGGTGAATATTGAAGATCTGCTTTCCGAGTGTGGTAAAACCCTTCAGGATATTACCCGCGTTGCCGTACATTCAGGACCTTGGAGCTTTGGGCTGCTTCGGACGGGGGTTGGAACGGCTACTACGCTCGCTCAGACGCTGAATGCCGAGCTTGTGGAAACTCAGGGGGATACCGTAGAGGAAATGGTGAACAACGCTCAAAATGCAACCCCCGTTGCTTCTATTGAGCCAAAATATACCTAGGTAATGGCGCCCAATGGGCGCTGGGAGTACTACGACTGTGAATATATGACCCCAGAATGTGGATAACTCACCTTGATTTTTATCAAATCGAGTGAAAACTGCTTGACAGTGTTTTACACACCCCATATACTGCATTGTATCGTCTTTGACGAGCGAGATCTGTGTGCATCAACCAATTTTCGAATTAATCTTACAAACGCACTTCCCTAGCCAGTGCACGGGCGGGATGTGTTCTCTTTTTTTGTAACGATATCAATAGTAACTTTATAACTTTTTAAGGCCAAATAATCACCCCTCTATTATTATTATGCCCACTTCTCAAGTACGAGTTGCTCATCCTGAGCCAATTCGAAAGCGAAAGACATTTTCAAGATTTACAGAACTTATTGCAGAAGTTCCAAACCTTCTCCAATCGCAAATCGATTCGAATGCTTGGTTCTTCGAAGAAGGATTAGCGGAATTGTTTAAAGAAATTTCTCCCATCGAAGATCACGCTGGGAATCTAGAATTGCATTTTATCGATCACTATCTCGACGCTCCAAAGCACACAGAAGAAACAGCTCGTGACAGAAACGCTACCTATGAAGCACCTCTCCGCTGCGCTGTCCGCCTCGTCAACAAAAAAACAGGGGAAGTAAAAGAACAAGAGGTATACCTTGGGGAATTTCCTATTATGACCCCTCGAGGAACTTTTATTATCAACGGAGTTGAGCGCGTAATTGTATCTCAGCTTATCCGATCTCCTGGAGTATTCTTCTCCTCTGCTGCAAGCAAGGGTCGCAACTGGTACGGAGCAAAGATTATTCCAAACCGAGGTGCATGGCTTGAACTTGAAACTGCAAACGACGGAGCTATCTATGTAAAGATTGACCGAAAGCGTAAGGTTGCGGTAACTGCACTTATGCGTGCAATGGGAGTTGAAAGTAACGAAGCTATTTTGAAGCATTTTGAAGATATTGATACTGATAAGGATCGTCAGTATATCCGCGCAACGCTCGCAAAGGATACGTCTAAGAATGAAGCGGAAGGATTAAAGGAAGTATATAAGCGTCTTCGCCCGGGAGACTTGGCAACAGTAGACAATGCGCGACAGATGATTCACGGAATGTTCTTCCGATTTGATCGCTATGACTTTGGAAAAGTAGGACGTCACCGAATGAATCAGCGACTTGCTATGGATGTGCCCGAAACTCCAGAACACCGCACATTTAGGATTGAAGATCTTGTTGCTGTTATCCGTGAAGTAATTCGATTAAATCAAACACAGGAAACAGCAGATGATATTGATCACTTGGGTAATCGACGTGTACGTGCCGTTGGAGAGCTTCTCCAGAATAAGTTCCGTGTTGGATTGATCCGCATGGAGCGTATTGCAAAAGACCGCATGAGCACGGTTGAACTTGAAAAGATGACGCCTGCACAGCTCATCAACGCTCGACCAATTATTGCTGCAATCAAAGAATTCTACACCAGCTCTCAGCTTTCTCAGTTCATGGATCAGACCAATCCGCTTTCTGAAATTGAACACAAGCGTCGCGTAAATGCGATGGGTCCAGGTGGACTTGATCGAAACCGCGCAGGATTCGAAGTTCGTGACGTACACCGAAGTCATTACGGACGTATTTGTCCTGTTCAAAGCCCTGAAGGTCCAAACATCGGTCTCGTAGGGCATATGGCACTCTTTGCTCGTATTAATGAATATGGATTCTTGGAAACTCCATACCGAAAGGTAAAAAATGGAAAAGTAACGGATGAAATCGTATACCTCGATGCATACGAAGAAGATAAGGGAGTAATCGCTCAGGCAGCAGAACCTCTTAATGCAGATGGATCATTTAAGAATGACCTGATTGAAACTCGTGCACAGCAAGGACAGTTTATGGAGGTTCCCGCAGACAAGATTGAATACATGGACGTTGCTCCACAACAATCCCTCTCTCTTGGTGCCGGTATGGTTCCATTTATTGAACACGATGACGCGCAGCGATCTCTCATGGGTTCGAACATGCAACGTCAGGCGGTTCCTTCTGTTCGCCCACAGGCGCCTCGAGTTGGAACTGGCCTGGAATTCATTGGTGCATACCACTCTGGACAGGTAGTGCTTTCTGATATTGATGGAGAAGTAACGGAACTTGATGCGTCCCATATCGTAATAACTGGTGAAAATAACGAAAAGCGTGTGTACCGCCTCCAGAACTTCCAGAGAAGCAATCAGTCTACTGCGATGACTCAGCATCCAATTGTTGAGGTTGGTTCCAAGGTCAAGAAGGGGCAGATTATTGCAGATGGAGCAGCAACGGATAACGGAGAACTTTCCCTAGGGCAGAATCTTCTTGTTGCATTCGTGCCATGGTATGGAAACAACTTTGAAGACGCCATCGTTATCTCGCAGCGTGTAGTAAAGGATGACCGCTACAGCTCTATTCATATTGAAGACTTTACAATAGATGTACGCGATACAAAGCTTGGACCTGAAGTTGTTACTCGAGATATTCCAAACGTAAGCGAGGAAAAGCTTCGTAATCTGGATGAAGAAGGTGTTGTACGAATCGGAGCTGAAGTGAGAAGCGGAGATATCTTGGTTGGAAAAGTTACAAACAAAGGAGAAACCGACCTTACGTCAGAAGAACGATTGCTCCGCGCAATCTTCGGAGAAAAGGCGAAGGATGTAAAGGATACTTCCCTCTACCTCCAGCATGGAGAACGAGGAAAGGTTGTAGACATCAAAGTATTCTCTCGAGATGATGGCGATAAGCTTCCATCCGGAGTAATCAAGCAAATTCAGATCAGCATTGCGCAGTTTAGAAAGCTCCAGGTTGGAGACAAGCTCGCAGGACGTCACGGAAACAAGGGTGTTATCGCAAAGATTGTTGCCGAAGAAGATATGCCATATCTCGCAGATGGAAGCCCGGTTGATGTGGTGTTAAATCCTCTCGGTGTTGCATCTCGTATGAACATCGGACAGATTCTTGAAACTCATCTTGGATGGGCAGCAGAAAAACTTAACTTCCACGCTTCTTCTCCTTCATTCTCTGGTGTAAGCGAAGACGAAATCCGTGCGCAATTAAAAGAGGCAGGTCTTCCTGAAGATGGAAAAGTAGATCTATATGATGGATTGTCTGGAGAAAAATTTGATCGCAAAGTAACTGTTGGTGTGATGTATGTATTGAAGCTTCACCATTTGGTTGAAGACAAGATTCATATGCGATCAACTGGTCCGTACTCTCTCGTTACACAGCAGCCTCTTGGAGGAAAGGCTCAATTCGGAGGACAGCGCTTTGGGGAAATGGAAGTATGGGCACTGGAAGCATACGGAGCTGCGTATACGCTTCAGGAAATTTTGACCGTGAAGTCCGATGACGTTGCTGGCCGAAGCAAGACATACGAAACAATCGTAAAGGGCGGGCAAATTCAGCCTCCGCACACTCCGGCTGCATTCGATGTGTTGGTGAATGAATTAAAGGGCCTTGCACTCGATGTTAATCTCGTTGGAAAGGTGAAGCCATCAGAGGATACTCCTCATGAGCGTATATCCGAAAACCGCTAATTCTCATATGCACAACACTATGGAATACGAACAACCAAAAGCAGACTTTACATCAATCCAGTTAAAATTGGCTTCACCGGAAGCTATTCTGGATTGGTCTCATGGCGAAATCACCAAGCCTGAAACTATCAACTACAGAACTCAAAAGCCTGAAAAGGATGGCTTGTTTGATGAGCGAATCTTTGGTCCTACAAAAGACTGGGAATGTTACTGCGGCAAATACCGAAGAATCCGATACAAAGGAATTATTTGCGATAAGTGCGGAGTGGAAGTTACTCGCTCTATCGTTCGACGAGAACGAATGGCTCACATTAGCCTTGCAACTCCCGTATCTCATATCTGGTTCTTGCGCGGAGTACCTTCTAAGATGGGTCTTCTCTTGAATATTAACGTAGGAAAATTAGAAAAAGTTATTTACTTTGCGTCATACATTATTACGTCTGTTGATGAAGACAAAAAGAAGGAAATCATTGAACGATTAAAGCGAGAAGGTGAATCAAAGCGTGATGCAATCCGAAACGGATACAAGCAGCTTCGTGCGAGCCTTCCGAAAGATGCTGCAGATCGCGACAAGAAAAAGGATGCGCTTGCAAAGGAAGAAGAGCAGGAACTTGAGAAGTTGGATGCTGCGGTACAGGCGGCAACAGAACAAATTACTGCGCTTGTACTTCATGCAATTATTTCTGAAGTAGAATACCGTGATCTTTCATTGAAGTATGGGCACATCTTCTCTGCGGGTATTGGAGCTGAAGCAATCCGCGCAATTTTTGAGAAGATGGATCTTCAGAAAGAAATTGATGCAATGAATGAAGATTTGGTTGAAGCTTCTGCTGCAAAGCAAAAGCGCATTATGCGCAGAATGGCGTTAATTCGAGGCATGATTGATGCAAATATTCGTCCGGAATGGATGCTCTTAACACAGCTTCCTGTTATTCCGCCAGATGTTCGCCCGATGGTGCAGTTAGATGGAGGCCGATTCGCCGCATCTGATTTGAACGACTTATACCGCCGCGTTATCAACCGAAACAACCGATTAAAGCGATTGCTTGAATTGGGCGCTCCGGAAATTATTACGCGAAACGAAAAGCGTATGTTGCAGGAAGCAGTTGATTCTCTTGTTGATAATTCTGCTCGTCGTGGATCTACAACAGTAAACACAACAGGCCAGCGTCGTCAGTTAAAGTCTCTCGCTGACATGTTAAAAGGAAAGCAAGGCCGATTCCGCCAAAACCTTCTTGGTAAGCGTGTCGACTACTCTGGTCGTTCCGTTATCGTTGTTGGTCCTGAATTGCAATTACACCAGTGCGGACTTCCAAAATTGATGGCACTTGAATTGTTTAAGCCATTCGTTATTCATGAGCTTATTGATAGAGAGCTTGCGCATAATATTCGTTCTGCAAGCAGGCTCATTGAACAAGGAATTCCGGAAGTTTGGGACTCTCTTGAGCAGGTAACTCGTACACACAAAGTTCTCTTGAACCGTGCGCCTACATTGCACCGACTTGGTATCCAGGCATTCCAGCCAGTACTTATTGAAGGTAAGGCTATTCAGATCCACCCAATGGTAACAACTCCATTTAACGCCGACTTCGACGGTGACCAGATGGCTGTGCACGTACCACTTTCTTCCCAGGCTCGCGCGGAAGCAGATGAGATTCTCTTAGCTTCTCATAACTTGCTCAAGCCAGCTGATGG
>CAYPSL010000010.1:0-12221 GCA_964413615.1 uncultured Candidatus Saccharibacteria bacterium
CGCGTTGTCTCTTGCTGCATGAATAATTTTTATCCGCATCTGAATTGATGCAGCTATTATCATTCCCGTAATCATAAATACGGCTATAAATGATGAAAATTGATGGGATAAAAAGAGAGCAGCTCCACATACTATAAAGAGAAGAGCGTCTTGCTTTTCCCTTTTTTTCATAAATCGAATAAAAAGAAACACCATCCCAAAAAGGAAAAGCTCACCTACCACGTTTTGAAAATGGTACCCAGGCTCACGAAGATACCTGAGAAATCTTACCTGGGTTAGCGCAAGAAGGGCCGCAATTACGGGAGGAACCACGTGCGCATGCCCATCAAACAACTCCTTCGTAATCGTTGCTGCAATCCAGGCAACTCCAATTGCAATCAGAATTGAAAATATTCCAATGCTTGTTAATGGGAGGGGAGAAAGTAAAAGAACAAGGGCTGATACCGCATGTAGGCCAGGAGTATAAAAATCAACCGGGTCCCTGTTTAAAAAAGTGATCGCTCGATCATAATGCGGAAGCGTATTACTGGAGATAATATCGTTTGCCCAAATAATCGTCTTTTGCACATCTCCAGTAGGAAGTCCATCATGAATAGCAAGAAATGGTATTACAAAGATACCTCCAATAAGTCCAAACGGAATTGCAATTGCAAGAAAATGCCAAAGAACTTTTCGAGAAAAGAAGTAGTGAGGGTGAACCACCACCCGAATTGCGCCTAAGAGAGCAATGAGGAGCAGGCTGCCTGTCACGCTTATACCAAGAGCTAATCCAGCAGTAGTTGCTATTGTTAAAACTCCCAAACTCCATAATAGGATTCTTGTTCCAGTTGCCAGAAGGTTTTCCCAAGTTCGAGTACGAACAATAAACACTCCCGGCATAATAAGAGGGAGAATTGGAGCAATAATAACAAAAATAGCCTCAAAAAAACTCATAGCAACAGTTCAATATATTTTGCTGCCAATATATTCCAGGTGAATTGCTTTGCGTGTTCTTTTAATTGCTTTCGCTCGTCTGACGATACCGAATTTTTCATAATATCTATTATTCTATTTGCGTATGAGGCGCTATCTCCAGGAGTGGCAAAGAGTTTTTCTTGAAGACTGGAAGGAATGAGCATGGTGCGTATTCCGATATTACTTGTAACTACTGGCATACCAAGCGCAGTGCCAAGAGCGACCCTAAAACTGCTCTTTGCCCTATTGGCGATACTTCCATCTACCGGATCAATTAATACCCCAGAGACACTCACGAGAGATGGTATGTCTTCAGAAGAAAACCGTCCTGTCCAAGTCACAGCGTCATCCAAGCCGTATTCTTGAAACTTCTGCTTAATTGCCAAAGTATCGTCCCCAGATCCCGCAATAATAAGAGTTGCGTCAGATATTTCCTTTCGAACATACCTTAATACATCAGGTAACATGTCTACTTTGTGGCCAGAAGACATTGAAACGCTCCCCATATAGATAATTGCATGAGAGTTTCCAGGAGTTGAAGCTGGTGGATTAAGTCCGGTTGGAATAAGGGTAATAGGCTTTTTCCCGGCAGTGAGCTGGCCCATGTGATCCAGGAGAAACGGTGTAGCTACTACAATACCCGATGCCAGGCTTGCCGCAATTCGTTCCGAAGCATGAACTGCTGCCCGTTCAATGCCGGAAGAGAGTGAGTTTGCAAATAGCTCAAAATCATCAACATCAAGCACAACCCTTGTGTTCCAGAGAAATATTTTAGCCAAACATGCAGCAAGTGTATTTTCTGGAAGAGGCTTTACGATCACTATAATATCTGGACGATTAAAAATGAGCGCGAGCGCTGCCCGAACTGCGTTTATCCCCATTCTAACAATAAGAAAAATACCCTTCGCTCTTTTTTTGCCTTGTGCCGAACGAGTAAAGGGGCTTATCCCGGTATATCGAACAGGGATGCTTGTGCGAGGAAATAAGCCTGTTTCGCTTTTATACCCCTGCTCTGTGTGCATAAAAATTTTAACATCATGTTTCATGCGCATAAACTCATCTGCCAATGGAACCACGCGCCCAATAAGAGTCGACTGCGCGCTTGACTGAGTTGTAAGAAAAATAATATTCATGCTACGGAGCAACTCTTCGACGCTCTTCTGCCCAAATAGATCTGATAAGCGGAAAAATTTGAACTGCTGATTTTAATAGAGTGAATGTATCTAACTTGCTTCCATCCTTTGATTCCCACACAATCGGAAAATTCTTTATTGCATAACCTCGTTGTACTGCTCTGTATGCTATTTCCGTATCAAATAGCCATCTCATTTCTCGAAGATCCTTATACAAGTCCTTTGCTACAAATATTTTATACCCCTTAAACCCGCACATAGTATCAATGTCGCCCAAACTAAACAGCTTCATATAATTCCTATATACAAAGCCCGAGATTGCTCGAAGGGGGGAGTGGCGCTGGGTTACAGCTCCATCCATCCATCGATTGCCTATTGCAACGTCTGCATTTTTTAGTGCCTCAATCATTTTAGGAAGCTCCATGATATCCGTAGCCCCATCCGCATCCATAAAAACAACAATATCGCCCTGAGACTCCATAACACCTCTTTGTATGGCGGCACCCTTGCCCTGGTTTGGAGAAAGAGAAATAACTCGCATACCAGGAATAGCCGCTCCTGCCGCTTTTGCCACTGAGGCGGTTGCGTCTTTACTTCCATCATCCACAACAATAACTTCAGATATCTGATCTGGATTATTAGTGCAGTAGGTAGCGATTGATAGGAGAAACGGCACAATACGCTCTTCTTCGTTATATGCCGGTATAATGAGTGACAATTTCATAGGATCCTGTGTACTATATAGTATATGCTTGTTTTGTTTCTTGCATCCGCACTTATTGGAAGTGGGATACTATTTCACCATAAACGACTCCTTACGTACATCGCGCTTGCGGGAGTTCTCTTTGAGGGGCAATTATTACTAACAACTTTTCTGCATAGAACAATCCTCTCAGGGATAAATGGTTACACCTTCTTTCTTATTGCGGGAGTTGTATACACAACGCTCTGGCTCACTTTTTATAAAAAATGGAAATCCCCATACGCTATTCCGGGAAGCGGTCTTCGGGACGCATATGTTGGAATAGCTCTTGTTATCGTATTTGCAGCAGCATACCCAATTATTTCTCGCAATGGGTTTCAGGGAGAAGACTTCGTTATGCGCGGATTTTATAATGGCGACGTTGTAACATTTGCTTCGCTTGTACAAAAATCATTCGATACAATTCTCCTCGTTCAAAGCAACCCATTTTCCGGAAACGGGACTCTCGAGTACCCAACACTTCTCCATGGGACTGTTGCAGATTTCTTTACGTTGCTCGGAATAGGCAAGGACTGGCTTCGTTTTTTGCATCTTATGGTATATGTTCAAATTTTTCTTACCATCCCTTTGTTCTTCCTTATATGGGACGTTGCCTACCCAGAACCAGGGCAGCCTGCAGAAAAATGGTTTGGCGTACGGTCTAGAAATTATATATACGCGCTCCAAGCATGTATCGCATTATTTGCTATAGGGCTTTCGTTTGATTCTTTCTCCTATCCTCAATCACACTTCTTCCTAGGAGGACTGTTTTTAGCAACTATAGCGCTTTTTATACAAACAGCAGCTGCGACTGGTCTTTCCCAGATTATTCCTGCAGTTTCCGGATTTGCGCTCGCTAGCATGCTCCTATTTTCCAATACGGTAACAGGAACTGCTGCAGCAGCATCTGCTGGGGTTGTGTGTCTTATGCGAATATTCGACAAGAAGCGGTCAATTTCCGAGCGAGCACTCTTCCTTACTCTCGGTCTTGGAGTGATATTTCTTATGAAAAATGCAAGCACGGGAAGAACAGCGTTAAACTCTCTTCATTTTTCAGTAAGCTCGGCAATGGATATGACTCGATCAGGGCTTACCGCGCTCCTGGTTTTAGGGGCATCCCTTTATAGCCTGGGGAGAAAGCAATACCTCTCCATTACCACCTCCGCCGTTTCTATCCTTGGTTTTATTATCTTCTTTTTAAGCGATCGTAACATTGTCACAGAAAACGCTTCTCGTTTTCTATACCATGGATTCCTCATAGGATTTCCTCTCCTCCTTCCCATTAGTGTTCGGGCAATATATTTCATTCGCCGTGAATTATTCTTAACCGCAAGATCCGCTAGTGAAAAAATTGGCGGGTATTTCGCAGTTCTTTGCATTATTGGTATCGGGGTCCTGCCTATTGGAATTAGCGTAGGGAACACATATCTTAGTCTCCTTATGGGCGAAGAACGACGCATCTCTTTAAATGATAGAACTATCTTTTGGTGGATTGATGATAATACAAAAGGAGACGATATCATTATTACAAATCCAGAAGAGCCTTATGCCCTCCCACTATTTACTGGGCGTTCAATGTTACGAGCAAAAGACTACTGGCTCTCTCAAGACGATGAGACGGCGAATAATCTTATAAAGGCCTATGAAGGGGATAAACTTGCTCAACAAAAAATTCTTCAAAAAGGTTCACATATCATTTTACGAAAAGACGATCTACCCAAATGGGATATCAGCGCTTTTGAAAAAATGATAAGTACAGGGGATGCAACTGTATACAAATTATAACTCCTGGGACGTAGAGCTTTTTACTTCCCCTGATAGGTATACTGGTACAATCGCAAAGCAGGTTCATGGAGCAGCTATTATTTCCGCGGAGAACTGCACTTCAGGGATAACGAAAGCAGACGGAATAATCGGAAATCTTCAAGATAATCCGTTTGGGGTATATACGGCCGACTGCATGCCCTTAATACTATTAACCAAAAATCATGCGCTTGTGCTTCATATAAGTAGGCACAGCCTTTTAAAAGGGATTCTTATAAACGCAGCAAAAACTCTTGCAGAGGAAGTAATAGATGCTGTGCATATTGGCCCCCATATATGCGAACATTGTTTTACGTTCTCAAGCATAGAGCCGCCCCTGCAGGAATTTATAAACAGGTATCCATATGCGGTAAGCCGATCAAATGAGCTTGTACAAATTTCGCTCCTCCAAGTTGTAATGAATTTTCTATCCTCTATTGGAATAGACGATAGCGCTATTATTCAAGATAATCGCTGTACATTTGAGACGCCGAATCTCGCCTCATATAGGAGATGGTTGCAAGAAGGGAAATTTTCAAGCTTTCCCTCGATGATCACGAGCGTGAAGCCAGCCTTGTAAACTCTTCTTGATACTGAAGCACTACAGTATCCCAGTGAAAGGTACGAAGGGTATATGTTCGAGCATCTAGCCCGCTTGGTTCAAAGGACTTCGGGTTATGCAAAAACATTGTAAGCGCATTAATCCATGCGGTTGTTTCACCTGCAGGCAGTAAGATTCCATTTTTCCTCTGGCGAATAGCAGATGGGATGCCTTCCAGCAAAGAAGCAAACACAGGCCTTGCACAGAGAGCAGCTTCAAGGGGTGCAATTCCAAAACCTTCACTATCTCCCGCAATCGGAATATTGGACTGAATAAAAGCATCTACCGTATTAAGCAATATTTTTTGAGCATCTTGAGATATTCTTCCTAGCATTATCACGCGATCTTCTAATTTTAAAGATTCAATTATTCGTGTAATACGATCTTTATCTGGGCCATCTCCGGCTACTAGATATACAACAGTTTCTGGAAGTTTTGGAATAATATGTTCAATAAACCACGCTTGGCCTTTTCTTGGAACAAGGCGCCCTATAGTTGCAAAAACATACTTACCTGAACAATTTTTTCGAATAAGTGCTTCCATGTCTTCTTTCTTTTTTGATGCGTCATAGAGATTATCCAATATTCCAGGCGGAATAACACGTACATGATTTAATATTCCTATTTTTCCTAAAAGCTGTTGCGCGTGTTCGCTTATCGCAATATATCCCTGAAATGATCGAAAAAATACGCGTAGATATGCTTGATACAATGGATTTCGATACGCTACATCTAGCCCATGAACAGTCACTGTTACTGGAATCCTCCGAATGAGGCCAATACTCCAACCAATATATGACAATACCGGATCTCCAAGATGAATAATATCTGCATTGCGAGAAAGCATGATTGCACGAGGCAATGCAGATATTGAAAATAGTATGGAAAACAATCGAGAAACCCAGAGAGCCCTGCCAGGCCTTGCTACGTATGTAAACGTGGTTACTTCGTTTGTTTCTATTTTCTTTAGAGCGGAAATAAGCTCAAAGCTTAACCTTTCCATACCCCCCGCATGCTCTCCATACGCGCGAGAAATACAAAGTATATTCAGGCTATTGTTCATGATGACCTCTGTCGTATGTTCGTTTTCGAGCGAGGTATAGCAACTCTTCGACACCCATACGGCTTCTATGAATCATGTCTGCAAGTAAGGAAATAAAGAGAAGCAAAAATCCAATAATCATAAGAACCCCGGAAGCGGTGACCAGTGATCGATACGGAGAAGTTTGTCCTGTTTGAAAAAAGTGAACAGTAAGAAATACTCCAAACAGAACACCAAGAACAAGAATAACAATCCCAGGAAGCCCAATGAAGTAGAATGGCTTATAATCTCGAGCTGCGCGGAAAATAATAGTTGCGGACTTGATGCCGTATCTCCATAAATTCGAAGCAACACGAGATGTTCCAAATTCACGCTCTCCACGAACCCTTAGTGGAACTTCGGCCATTGCAACCTGCTTGAATGCAAGATCTATAAAAGATTCCTGCGTATATGTAAATCTACCAAAGAGCGTTAAGCGTAATGCAGCTTCTCGGGAGTACGCCCTAAACCCACAACTTACGTCCGTAAAATCTTTCTTTGTAATAGCGTTGATAATACGTACCATCCATCGATTACCCCAAAGCTTAACTGCTGGCATATCGGGCATGTATTCCTCTTTGGCAAAACGACTTGCTGTCACAAATTCAGCAGCACCTTGTTGAATGGGGGAGAGCAGCTTTGGAATGTCATTTGCATTAAACTGCCCATCCGCATCTATATTTACAATATAATCAGCACCTAATTCTAAGGCCTTTTTTATTCCACTATGAAAGGCGGCGCCCACGCCCAAGACTGGAGGGTGTGAAACTTCAATTGCTCCTTGCTTTCGAGCAATTTCAGCCGTCTGATCCGTTGATCCGTCATTAATAACAACAATGCGAGTTTCAGAAATTCCAGGAATATCTTTAGGAATACTGGAGATAACTGAAAGAATCGTCTTTTCTTCGTTCAGGGCTGGAATAATAACAACAAGCTGATTGTTCATGGGGTTGTGCTAGGAGAAGGGGTTGCGTTGGAATCAAGCTGAACCGGAACTACGTCTATAATAAGATTCCGTTCTTGATCGTATAGAATTGCGCGGTCAGCTGTAATGATAAGCGTGTCTCCATTTTTTGCTTTTTTATAAAAGTCATTTGTTTTTCTGAGCGCGTCAACATCGGTAATACTAGCAATAGTAGGCTCTGGGCTGGTAGGAATATCAATAAGTCTACGAGCGCTTTCAAGAACCTGGGCAGCCTTCTCGGCACCTGTATTCTGAGTCGCCTTTTTTGCTTCCTCTAGTTCTTGTGCGGTTTTTTGAAGCTGCTCTTGAGCTGCTCGTTTTTGCTGATCAGATCGAACAAATAGTCCAAGAATAATAAGAATCACAGTCAGAAGGAGAATATTTACTATAAGCTGAGAAGAAGGTCTTTTCTTCTTTGATCCAGGAGCTGCTACTACTTTTTGTTCCGTCATATAGTAGGGATAGTATGTTAGATAAGGTCAAAAATCAAGGCGTCTCAACTGCTACTGGCGTAACTTCCGGAGTAGGGGATACTGATGGCTCAGCAGAAGGAACGGGGGATAGTACGGGTTCTAAAGAGGCTTGTGGCTGCTCTTGTTCAGTCTTAAGGTCAGCTTCGGGTTCTTTTATTTCTTTCTCTGGGCTTTCCTCTGGAGCACCTGCGCCTTGTATGCTCGTAGGATTGCTTGAGGTAATAGCTATCCATGCGAAGGTAATGTTTTGAGTAGCTGTGTCGGCAAGCTGTATAGTAAATCCACTTTTTGTAGAATCTGACACCCAATAAGACGCTACTGCTCCGTACGGAGTCACTTGAACAAGGGGTGCGTTCTTCATAGGGGTGCTATATGTAACGTTTACTTGTTTTGAGCCTTTCAAAATTGTAGCCAACCCCGTTTGGCGACCGCTAAGCGAAAGCTCACCCTGCACAGATGCATTTTTTGCGACTGTTAGGCTTCCAAATATCACAGAATCGCCATGCACTGTTATTGATTTCTGTATTGTAATCACATCAATAACAAGCGCTTTTTCGGAAGAATCCAAAGTAGCCGTATCTAAAGTGAGAGCCGTTGGGGCAGTGGAAGTAGTATTAAATTCTGCTTGCAGTTTCTTTAAATCAGTAGACAACGCTTGAACTTGATCTGACAATTTCTCCAAAAGAGCAATGTATGGAGCAATATCATCCAAGGTAAGCGGAGCAATAGAAGAAGTAAGTTTCGGTTGTATTACAGAGCCAGTTGCAAGATTTTTTACATATACAAATTGTTGCCCAGAGAGTTGCTCGATTGCTTGCAGCGCTCCGAGCATATCAACGTTAATCTCTTGCCCCTTATCTTCATTACGAGAATAAAATGACCACGGCACTGCAATTCCATTGTAGTTCTTATCATTTGGATCGAATAAAGAAAAATTATGAGGAGAAAGCGTTGTAACGTTCCCAGCCTCATCCCGCACTTTTAATTCAGATGAGGCAGCCACATCTTCCGCATAGAGCTGAATTCCATTAGAGATGGAGCTAGCCGGTGCTGTACCATTCCCAAGCGCAAGAACATTCGTACCGGAAGTCCCAAAAGAAGTCACACCAATACCAACGCTTCCCGTGCTATCTATGCGAACTACTTCGCGAATTGTCCCTGAAGCTATAGGCGTAGTATCAAACGTAATATAAGACCCCAAATTAGACGTGGATGTATAGTTTTCTGCAGCACTCATTTGTATACGAGCACTAGAATTACTCTGGAATCCTGAGCTTTGCACATATCCTCTTGCGCCAAAGGAACCCAGCTTGTCATCAGTAAGCACGTTAGTTGGAGTCGCTTGGGTACCGCGCGCTTTTCGCAAAACCAACGTACTCGCACTATCGCTATCTATATATGCAGTAAACGCAGCAAGAGAAGTTGAAGTCCCCTGAACGTCGAAGAGGAAGCCGGGAGAAGTAATTCCAATTCCAACATTTCCAGAACTTATAACAGTAAGATGTGCGCTTGCGCTCCCGTTAGCACCTATACTGATAGCTCCTGTATTTGAATTAATGTATAAAGCCCCCGCACTCACCGCCTGATAAATACTAGCCGTACCAGTACCGCTAAAATACAATTCATCAAGAGAGCTGTTGGCAATAGTTAACGTACCAACAGGGCTAGATGTTCCAATACCAACCATACCACCAACACCTTTTACTCGAAGCCGCTCTATAGACTGCGTCCTTAAAACGAAATCCGTCGCCACGGTACTTTGATAGCCATCAAGACCAAACAGTCCGTTTGCATCATCAAGAAAAAATTCTGCGCGCCTATTGTTATGCCCTTCAAAGTTATAGAGCTCATATCCTATTTTGTCATTGTTTGTTTTTGAATGAATTTGAATAAGATTCGAATTACCGAACGTTGTCGCAACATACGAATCACCAAATACTCCTTTTCCACGAACATCCAAGGTTGCGGATGGGGAAGTTGTGCCTATGCCGAGCCTATTGTCGGAATTATTCCAAAATAAAGCGTTATTATCCTGTTGTAATACCCCGTTCGTACCAGCAAAAAAGAGGGATCCTGCAGTTGCATCCGTATCGGTTACCCCAACCCCAAGCTCATCTAAGCTAATAACAACATTTTTATTCACTCCATAATCAGTAATAAGAAGCCCATCACCCGCTTGCAACACTCTCTCTCCGTTTATATTCGGATCTGCTGCCAGCATTACAAAAGGAGCAGTATCCAAGCCATTAAGCTGCGCTGCAGTTGTGGTTATTGTTGTTCCGCCAATCTGCCAAAGTCCTTTTATATTAAAAATACTGCCTTCTTCAAATGTAATAGCAGAACCTTCGCCAAACGTTACAAAAATATTACTTGAGCTATTTTTAATAACGAACTTTCCATTCCCCTGAAGTTCAATTGTTTTTAATTTATTCTCCTGAACAGTAGATCGTTCAACAATTTCCGTTGTAGGGGCCTGCCGAACAATTTCCGTTGTAGGGGTAGGAAGATTTTTTGTAATTTGGGCTACAATTTTTTGGGTTAAAGAATCCTCATCAATAGTTGGCGCAGGCTGTAAGCTTTGTGAAGCAAGCCTTTTTACCTCATACCATAAATCACCCTGGCCTGTTGTAAGGGTTGTTATTACTACTTTTAACTGCTCGAGGGCAGCACGAAAATTTTGACTTGCGGAAGACTGCGCAATAGTAATTTCTCTCGTAAGCCCAATAATCAATAAAAGAATAAAAACGCTAAACGCCCAAAGCCCAAATTTATATATCCGCTTATATGTAGTGTAGCCAACTTTTAGGGCTCCGGAGTTTTCTTTAGGGGCGTATCGAGCGAATGCTTGGCGAGGATCGCTTAAAACAAGACTTTTAAGGGTAGTAAACCTCGTACCCGAAGGTGCAAGCTGTAGCAACGAATAAAGCGCATATATACCGACGCCAAAAAAAGCAATAAGAACTGGAATAAAGAGTGCTGCCGTCGGTACTGGAATTGTACGAAACCCTATAAGCAACCCGCCGCCTAAAAGAAAGGTAAAGAGGAGAGATGCAATAAATCGCCTATGGAGAATAGTGTAGCTTGCGTAGGAAATAAGCACCTCACCGTTCTTTCCGACAGGAGCTTGCTGTGCGAAGGTGGTGCCGGATTCTGGAACCAAAAGAGTGCCGACAGTATTCGCATCGGGTAAAAATTTCTTTAAAAAATACGCTACAACCAATATAAGTACGGTGCTAAGCGCAATACCTGCAGCAAGTGTCCGGCTATGGGTAACTGTAATAACAAGCCCTGCCAAGCAAACAAGCAGGACAACAAGACTGACAATTCCGTGTTGTATTTTACGAGGCAAGGTATTTCTTTACCTTATCGACGAGCTCATGGGGAGTAATGTGGGCCTTTACCACATAATCGCTTGCTTGAAGCTTTTCTCCCATTTTCCGATCAACTTCTTGGGCTAAGTTTGTAAGCAACACGACTTTTAAGTCATGAAGCTTGGGGTGCTTGCGAATATCAGTTAATACTTCAAACCCATCCTTGCGAGGAGTTACTACATCAAGAAGGAGCAGGTCGGGCCGATCCCTGCTTGTAAGAGCTTCCCACGCTTCTTGTCCGTCCCTAAAAACAGTCAGAGTATACCCGGCTTTTGTAAGCAAGGTTTCATACATCATGGAAATATCAGGCTCATCTTCTACAAGAAAAATATGCTGAGAGGAGGGAGCAGAGTCCATAGAAATATATGAAGGATAGAATATTAAATACTGCTCTATTGTACCACGAATACCTGACGTTTATCTGCTGTGGAAAAAATTTTCAAAAAAGCTTGACAGCTTGTTTGACGGGCATATAATGCGTACGTTGACTCGTTTCGACTGCACATTACCAGCACAATTCTAGAATAGAAAGGAAGTGATCCTAAAAGTTGCAAAGAAGTTTGTGCACTGTGTATGTCGAATACTCGTGACATCCGTTTTCTGCATTTGAAAGGAGGCTGCCTCATGAAGTTGCTTCTACTAGCAGTAGGCCTGCTTGCAACGATTGGCTTTATCGACACCGGTCAGCCGATCGATTTAACAGACCCCTGCAAAGTTTCCGCGATCCTCGATACAGGGGGAGATGCAGCAGTTCAAGAGCATACTGCATTCGCCACGATGGCCCCCGCTGGGAGTACCGCGATCACAAAATCGCACACGCGCTCATTGGAAAGCGAGGGCCGAGCTCATGCGATCTTCATTGCATGTGCCCTCAACTGACTACTGGTAGCGAGACCAAAAGAAGCAGAACGTTTCTTGCACCGTTTCTCGGCGCATCGAGCTGCTCCTAAACAGCCGGACTATTCCGGCCCATTTCTTGGAAAGGTAGCATGAAGCTCCCCAGACCACCTCCGTTTCTTTTCTAGCTTTTCGTATCTCAATTCTTTTTCCCATTCGGACGTACTAAAAACCTACGTGCCACTTGAGGTGTTTGCCCATC
>CAYPSL010000010.1:12321-17419 GCA_964413615.1 uncultured Candidatus Saccharibacteria bacterium
TTTTCCCATTCGGACGTACTAAAAACCTACGTGCCACTTGAGGTGTTTGCCCATCAACAGAGTGGTCCAACACACATGAAAACGTCCCCGATGGCTAGAAAATAGCTTTGAAGATACTTGAAACCTCCGAGTTGCCCATTCCTGTGGTGTCTTACGACGCTGCAGGGGTGGGTCTTTTTTTATATGTTTGGTATACTACAAGCCATGTCTAAAAAATTATTATTCGCCACGTCTTTTATTCTTATAGGAGTTTTTGCCGCTTCTGCTGGACTGCCAGCATCAGCAGCTCCAACTCCAGCAAAAAAAGTCTCAACCCAGCAACAATTAATCATCGACGTATTGCCGCTTTTTATTAAAACTTTCGGCAATAATCCAACCAACGCGGAAAAAGCCTGGTGGAGAAAGCGTATTTCGTGCGGAGAAATCAAAACAGAAAAAGCGCTTATCTCTTCCATGAACTTCCATAAATCAAAAAAGGTGCGTAAGGGTTCAGACACTATTTGCGGACAAAAACCTGCCGCAGTATCTTCTTCATCTTCTGCAACCTCACGTATCGTTAAGAAAGCTATTGCAGGAATAGGAAGTCATGCTGCAGGAGAAATAGTGCGTATCGGAATCACAAACACGAATGGTTCTGCAATTACCGTAACTGCTAATAATAAGTTTCAAATCAGAGAAGGAGCTACAAAAGTACTTGCAACAGTTAATGCCGGTAAAGAAATTTCCGTGAGCTATTCAGACGGCAAATACCATGTGCGTGGCGACGGGAAGAAGTTCGATACAAAAAATAAAATTCGATTTGTGCCGTTAAATGGCGCAATCATGGAAATTACCAGCTATAGCGACCCTTCCGTCACATATAAGGGGAAAAACTACAATCGATTCCGGGGCATTATTGAAATTCGCAAATGCGATGGCTGTAATGAGTTATGGGCAATTAACGAGCTTCGAGTAGAGGATTACTTAAAAGGATTAGGAGAAACATCCGGAGAAGGCCCAGAGGAATACATTAAAGCGCTCGGAATCGCTGCTCGAACGTACGTCCTTTATCACAAAATAGTCACGGGTGGTCGTTCAGAATCAAAAGATTTTGATATTACCAACACCCCGAATGATCAAATCTACCGTGGATACGAATATGAAATCATAACATCTCGCATGTCAGAAATATTCAAGAAAGTAAAAGGAATTGTGGTAGCAGACAGCGAGGCAGATAAGCCCGTTGCGACCATTTATTTTTCTGACTCTGACGGCAGAACCCGTTCAGCAAAAGAAGCCTGGAACACAAGTCGCTTTCCCCATCTTCAAAAATCCGTAGAAGACCCATACCACCATTCTTCTCGATGCCTGGGGCATTGCGTAGGAATGAGCGCACAGGGAGCATTTGGATTTGCAAAAGCAAAAGATTGGACATATCAACAAATCCTGAACTATTACTACCAAGGAGTGAAGCTCGTGAAGGCATACTAACTCGTGTATGATGGCTATATGCATATATGGCTCATCGCTGAAAATTGGCCTCCAAGAATCGGGGGAATAGAGCGTTATCTCACGGGAATTGCATCGCACTTCCCGGAGAAAAGCGTTATAGTGTTTGCGCCCACGGAAACCGCAGATCAATACACTGACTTGCCATACGTGATCCGAAAAAAATTTTCCTGGAAACCTCTTTGGCCTGCATGGCTTCCGTTGTATCTCTCATTAAAAAGGCTTGCGCTTACACAAAAACCGGATGTCATTATATGCGGAAAAGCGCTATTTGAAGGCAGAATTGCCAGGCTGCTAAAAATAAGGCTCGGCATTCCCTATATTGTGTGTACGTACGGAATGGAAATTGCCAGCTGGAGCACAAACCAAAGAACACGAGCTCAACTTGTTCGCGTACTACAGGAAGCCGACAAGGTTCTTTATATTAATAAAAAAACAAAGCAAGAGCTCCTACAGCTTGGCGTAGAAGAAAAAAACCTCTCTCTTGTATATCCAGGAATAGATGTAGCTGAACTTTCAAAGCAAAATGCCCCAGAAGTCGTTCTTAAAAAATACAATATAAGCACTCCATATATCCTTACTGTTGCAAGACTTGTACAGCGCAAAGGAATAGACGATTTACTTGCAGCATATGCCAAGCTAGGCAGCGAAAAAATTCCACTCGTAATCGTGGGCGATGGCCCAGAAAAAGAATCTCTTATGCAACAAGCAAAAGCATTGGCAATATCTCCGATATTTTTGGGTAGCATTCCAGATGAGGACTTGCATGCAATTTATAGCAAAGCTTCTCTTTTTGCCCTCACTCCAAAAGAGCTGCCCGGAGATTACGAAGGATTTGGCATTGTGTATATAGAAGCGGCATTTTTTGGACTTCCCGTTGTAGCAACAGATACCGGCGGAGTACCGGAAGCTGTGCAAGATACCGTAACAGGAATCCTCGCAAAACAGGGTGATACGGATTCCATACACCAGGCATTGCAAACATTGCTCCTTCATCCTACAATCGCAGCTCAGTATGGAGAGGCTGGAAAAGTGCGTGCAGTACAAGAGTTTTCCTGGAAAGCAATCATACAACAATTAAGCTCTCTATTAAGCCAAATATAATCATGAATCTTGCGAGAATCCAACTATTATCTGTTGCAACAAAGGCGGTCACTACCGTACTGGGAGTAGTCCAGAGCATTATTATTATTCAAGTGCTAAGCAAAACAGAGTACGGAATTGTTGGGCTCGTTATGTCTATTGGAGGGTTAATCGGGGTAAGTCAGCATTTAGGAATCGTGGATGGAGCAATTCGGGAAATTGCAGTACGGAGCAATAAAAAAGAAATCGGAAAAGTATTTTGGGTATCTCATATTGCACGCCAAGCGGTCACGCTCCCGCTTTCCCTCGCCCTGCTTGCACTTGCAGGCTTTATTTCTATCCGCATCTACAATCGTCCAGAAATAATTCCTTACATTCAGCTATTTGCAGCTTCGCTCATTCTTCAAGGCCTTCAGGATGTGCTAGGGGCAACCCTAACAGGGATGAAGAAATTTATTTCCCTATATGTGGTGCAAATTATTACTGCGACATTCAATATTATTGCGTTTGGATTGCTTACTTGGAAATTCCAAGTTGCGGGGTTCTTTTGGGCGGTCATTATAACGACCACTCTTATGGTTATTATGCTAACCGCCTTAATCGCAAAAGAACTCGCGGGGCACTTAGCACTTCCTAGCTGGGCGGATATTAAGTTATACGGAAAACATCTGCTGCATATCGGTATTTTTATGTATATATCACGAATTTTCTATGTGATATGGCAGCGATTGCCGATTCTTTTGCTTGGAGGCGTATTAATTGGGGAGCGCCTGGGAGATTTAAATATTTCCCTCACTTTTGGATCAAAGCTTATTATACTTGCCGCTGCACTTTCGGAAGTAAACCTTTCATGGATGAGCACGCTATTTGCAAATAGGCGCGATGAATTTGCACACGTTGTAACTCGCAACATGCACCGCGTTCTTGTGCTACTAGCAGGAATTACAATTGCTTTGCTCTTTTTTATCCCCGAAATTCTTACCTACATTATTAGAAAACCGGAATACTCTGAGGCTCAACCTTTCATTATCTTATTAACGGTAGCGTTCTTTCTGTATTCTCTTATCGACCTTGGAACAAGCAGTATTTTCGTATCTGCAAATAAGCCTAAAATGCGCGCCATTATCTTTGGGATACTCACAATTATTTCCGGAGCAATATCAGTCATCGCACTTCTTGTAGGTGGCAATGCATTTCTCGCAGTCGCAGGAATGCTCATTGGAGCAATCGTTGCCTATATTGCAATGGTTATTGTTGCAAAGCGCTCTTTCGCCATAACACTGGTGCCAATTCACTTAGGAATACTACTAGCAGTGCTTGCTGTGAGTACCGCGTGGCTTTGGACAACCCCTAGCCTTCTTGCTCGTAGTATTATGTTTGCGCTACTGGGAATATACATATTCCGCGAAGCATACACGCATGCACTTCTCCCGTTTCTTGCAAAAAAAGAAACTGCCGTTGAAAGCGCGGATATAAAAATTATTTGCTTTGCAGGAGCGCTATATGATCTGCCAAGCTGGACAAATCGCCAGCATATTTCTGCGCGATTTTCACAAGAATACCCCGTACTCTATGTGGAGCCGCGCATGTGGATTTTCCGATATATTGCCCAGCACTTACTACAACCAAAGGAGATTGGCACGTTACTCATGCGCCTGTTTTCATACGAGAAGAAAAACGATTACCTCTATATCAAATCTCAGTGGAATTTAATTCCCGGATCAAGAGAATTTGCATGGATTAGCCGTATAAATCATTTCTTAAATCGTAAATCAGTCATGCGCACTGCAAAGCAGCTTGGTTTTATGCAGGGCAGTACCGCGATGTGGATATACGATACAGAAGCAGCGGAGTATTTACCTTACTTCAAAAACAGCACCGTAGTGTATGATTGCGTCGATAATCATGCCGCCCAGGCTGGCGTAAACAGAAATCCTGATCGAGTACATAGCGAGGAACGGGTAATCCTAAAGCGTGCAGACCTCGTAACGGTAACCTCAAAGCGGCTTCTTAAAATGAAGCGCCGCCACACAAAAAACATGCACCTCGTCCTTAATGCTGGAAATGTCGCTCTCTATACAAAAACCATATCAAAAGAAGCTGCCGCACAAGCGCATGGAGCACTATCGCATATTCCAGCACCTATCGTGGGCTCCGTAGGAGCACTTGATTCTTATAAATATGACTTTGATTTGCTCGTGCAAAGCGCAACAGACCACCCTGAGTGGCAGTTTGTGTTTGTAGGGTCGCCTGTTGTAGATCACAAGACTCCTGCGCTTAAAAAACTCACAAAACTCCCCAATGTTCATATGATCGGAACTGTGCAGCAAGAATACGTTCCTGCATACGTGAAGCATTTTACAATCTGCCTCATCCCATACAAAAACAATGAGTATAACGAAGCCAGCTTTCCACTAAAGTTTTGGGAATTTATGGCAACGGGAAAGCCAATTGTTGCCTCTGGAGTGCCCGAGCTTCGAGAATATAGCGACATAATTTCATATGCAAATAATACAAAAGAGTTTTC
>CAYPSL010000011.1:0-10616 GCA_964413615.1 uncultured Candidatus Saccharibacteria bacterium
AAGATTGGACGTATGAAGTTACTATGCGCCCCCAAGAGGCAAATCCGGGGCCGCTTGCTGTCGGACCAATTCAATTTATCGTTGCGGATGGATTGAAATATTTGGGCGCAGTGGTTGAGTCTACGAAAATTGGAGCACTAGGTACCTCATCGTCCCCGTATTCGTATGCGGCAAGTTCAAGTAATACTCCAAGCGGTTTTGTGGACTATAAGATCACTCATCGAAAGTACGGGGCGGGGGTAACTGACGATGCATACGATATTTCAATAAATGGCGCGTCTCCTTCTTCTCTTGTTGGAATAGGAAGGGGTGCAAGTTACGCGCCAGGGTCTGGCGATTTTTCCCAAGGGTTGTTGTTTGGGTTTGGATTTGCCCCGTCTCAAGGAGTTGTGGATGTTTCAAAGGTTGTGTTTACTTCTGGTAGTTGCGTATGAAACGCCTTCTTGCACCGAGTAGTCAGGCAGGCGGAGGCCTCCTTATGGTTATGGTTATTTTAGGGATGCTTACCGTAATGTTTATTTCTCTTGTTGGGATTATTTCTCGAGAATCAGTCAGCACATCTGACGCTTCTCAGCGAGAGCGAATATATCAAATTACGGAATCAGGAATACAGCGCGTACTTTTTTTAATTGGCAAAGCTGGACTTACTATTGATTCGCTTGCATCGCGCTACCCCTCTTCCAGCCCAGAGCCTGTCCCAGTGTTTGACCCCGTTACAAACGAGCTTATAGGGTCGTATGTGCTTTCTGTTACAAAGCTTCCTTCTGAGGAAGTTGCAATAGTGGTTGCTACTGGGAAAAATCCAGATAATCGATTTTGTTCTCAGGTTACCGTTCGTATCGAACAGCCGAGCGGAGCATCTGCTGGACAGTATGTTGCGAGCGGATGGAGTAGGGCAAATTGCCCATAATAGTATGATGCATATGTATACCAAACAATCTTACGGATTCACTCTTATTGAGACAGCTGTTACGCTTTTTATCAGCGCTTTTGTATTATCCGCACTTTTATTCTTTTTTTCTGGAAGTCTTACTTCATATCGGTCCCAGATTAGCGGTATTCTTGCGACGGCAAGCGCCCGTAATCAGATAGCTCGAATTACCGATACGATTCGTAATGCTCAGGATAATGGTACGGAGCCGTGGTTGCAGGTCGCTCAAGATAATACCCTTACGGTGTGGACTAATAGAGGGGGGGATGCAGCGCTCGATAAAGTAACATATAGTAGGTCTGCCACAGATAATACTGTTTTAGTGCAAACAATAGAATCGGACCCTTCACCAACACCGACTATTGTGCTTAGAGGTATCGATCCTGCAGTTTCGGTATTTGAATATTTTGACTCGAATGGTAATTCTCTTTCTACTCCCGAGTCGCGTACCCCAGAAGCCGTGCAGCGTGTGGGTGTTCGCTTGCTTGTTGCAGCTGGAATTCCTGGAAACGAAGAATCACGCACGGTATCTACGGATGTAACTCCTCGGCAGAATTTAAAGGGGACAATCGACCAGCTGTATGGTCCCGATTCTACCAGGGAGGCTATTATTGCGCTTCCCACCGGAACGCCTCCTTCTCCCACAAGTACGAACGCCACAATTACGATTCAAAATCCTATTTCTGGACAGGTAATTGCGACAAAAACTATTTCGATTGCAGATTTAAATGATGGCCGGGTTACTGTGTATGCGAATAATTATTATGCAATGATCAATTACAAGAGCAGTACAGGGGTGGGGAATCCTCCGGGGTGGTATGTATGGATGAAGCCGTCATTTTTTGAAACTATGACGATATATCCAATATCTGTGGCTGCGTTGTATACAATGCATTGCCTTGCGCCTAATTGGGAGGCGGTTCAGGACCCGGCGTTATGCGAAGTTTTGCCACTTAATCTCTATCATGTTCCGGCAGCTGAAGCATTTCAGCCTATATTGACATATAATGAAGACGGATATCGTACGTATATCCGAGATATTGTATTTACCTTGCCATGAAACATTTTTTTATTCCGGCGATAGTAGCATTATTTTTCATTAGCTTTGCGGTTCGAGTGTTGGGGCTTGGCGCTATTAACCAGGTGGTTTTTGACGAGGTGCATTTTGGAAAATTTGTTTCTTCGTATTGTTGTACTCATGAGAGGTTTTTTGATATTCATCCGCCGGTAGGGAAGCTACTTATCGCAGGTGGGGCGTATGCGTTGGGGTACCGAGGAGAGTTTTTGTTTGATTCAATCGGACAGCACTATACGAACACTTCTATATTTGGTTTACGGATAGTGCCTGCGTTAGCCGGAGCATTGCTTCCTATTATTATTGTTGTTCTGTTGCGCCAAGCTGGAGTTTCCCACCTTATTTCTTTGGTTGGTGGGCTTGCTGTAGCGCTCGATAATGCTTTTATTGTGGAGTCCAGACTGATTATTACCGATAGTATTTTGCTTTCTGCAACATTTGGAGCACTGGCGTCTGCTATTGCAGCAACGAGAGCTCGGAAAAATGTTCATGGGTGGCTGCTAGCTATTTTTTCGGGGATACTAGCAGGTATTGCGGTAGGAACGAAGTTCACCGGGCTGGTTTCCGGAGGGTTGGTATTTGTTGTGTTTGCGGTACATATGTTGCGTGTATGGCCTCGCGGGGCAGGGGTATGGATACTTCGATTGTTGGCAGCAGTGCTATCTGGGGTTGCTGTGTATACAATAGGTTGGGCGCTTCATTTCTCGCTCCTTACTATGCCTGGATCAGGAGATGTGTGGGGGCTTCCGACCGGCGAGTTCTGGACAGATGTTGTGCATGTTCACACCCAAATGGTATCGGCAAATTATAACCTTACGGCAGATCATCCATACGGAAGCAAGTGGTGGACATGGCCATTTATGGTGCGATCTGTATTTTATTGGCAGGGGGCTCCTAATCAATTTGTGTATCTTCTTGGAAACCCTCTGGTGTGGTGGGGCAGCTTCGCTCTTTTATGTTTTGGGTTCGGGACGGTATTTTTACGGTTTGCTCGCGGTATTACGGAAGATTTGTACACACTCTTTTCGCAGGGCGGTTGGATATTCCTTTTAGGGTACCTTGTTTCCTTTATTCCATTAATGCGAGTTCCTCGAGTGCTCTTTTTGTATCATTATCTTACACCGCTGTTATGTTCTTTGCTGTTTGGAGTATGGTGGCTTGATCGCGCCTTTCCGAAAAAAAATATTGTAGGGATTATCACAACGGTTTGTATTGTTATTGGGTTTATTGTTGTAAGTCCGATAACATACGGCTTTACGCTTCCGCAGGCGTGGTATGACGTATTGTTTTCATTTACGTTATGGAGATAATGGCTACTCTATGATAGGCATTGATATTTCTGATCGATCCATAAAAATTGCTTCTGTTACATCCGGCTCAAGCAGAGAGTTTCGTACCGTGTGTTGGTCGCCTCTTGAGCCTGATTTGATTAAGAGGGGGATTATTCAAGATGTTCCTAAGCTCGTTCAGGAATTGCAAAAAACATGCACGAAATGCTCGCCATTTCCGGTTGAGGGGAAGGATGTTGTAGTTTCTATTCCGGAGCGCCAATCGTTTGTTCGAGTACTTGATTTGCCGCTTATGTCTGATGCTGAAATTGATGAAGCTGTTGGTTGGGCTATTCGGAAAGATTTACCGTTTGATTTGGATAGGGTGTATTTGGATTGGCAGCCGATTGCGGGCGCAACGTCCGCAAATATTAGGCAGGTTGTTGTTGGCGCTGCGCAAAAAGAAGTGGTTGACCCGCTCCTTGCAGCGCTTGATGGCGCGGGGTTTATCGTGAAGGCGCTTGAGCTTGAGGCGCAGGCGATGGTGCGAAGCTTGCTTCCCATTGACGCTCTTTCTGTTGAGGGGGTAGCGATTTGTGACTTAGGGGCGACTACTACGAAAGTGATTTATTTCGATAAAGGATCTATGAGGTTTACACTTGCGCTTCCTACAGGGGGCGATCAGCTTACCGCTACGCTTGTTGAAAAATTTGGGTTGTCTCCGGAGGCTGCCCTAGAAAAAAAATCCATTATAGGAATACTTGCTCGAGAAGGTAACGATGGTGAAATTGCATACGCGCTCCGGGAAGCAGTATTGTCTTTATTGACTCAAGTTCAGAGCGGAATACAGAGTGCGCTTTCTCAGCTTTCTGCTACGAGTGGTCTTCGGGGCATATTACTTTCCGGTGGAGGCGCAAATTTACCTGGCATCCGAGATGCGTTTAGTGAAGTGTTTCCTGGTATTCCTGTTGATGTTGGGAATCCTCTTATTAACTTAAGTTCTGTTGGAAAACGAGGAACAGTTGCAGTTACTCCGCAGGATGCGAGCCATTTTGTGACTGCAATTGGTTTGGCTCTTCGCCATAATACGTTGTAATGCGCTATGTCTTCTGAACTTAACCTTCTTCCCCCAGAGCGACGAAAATTTCTCATACAGAGAGAAATTATCATGAATACGAATCATTTTATTGTGACCATTATTATGGGATTAGTGGTTATGCTGTTTGCCGGAGGGGCTAGTATCGTTGTACTGAGGGGGATTTCTTCTATTGCTTCTGATTCCGCGGAGGAGGATCTTGCTCGCGTTTCTGAAGAATATGCAAAACTGCAAACTTCCATTGAGCAGCAAAATGTCGTGCTTTCTACGATGAATAATTTGCTTGAAAAGCGCGTTGTATGGAGCATAAATATCGCAGAACTTGTTTCCAAGGTTCCTGCGGGTATAGATATAGCCATGATGCAGGGGCAGCGGGATACTACTCAAACAATTTCTTTTTCAGGAACAGCTGCTGCACGCAATGCGCTTATTATATTAGGTCAGCGCATTGAAGCAATTTCTTGGGTAGCCTCCTTAGAGTCTCCAAATTCCAATCTGATTGATCGAGTGAATGCTCCCTACGAGTTTCGTATTACTATGAAGTAGTCGTATGAATATTCCTCGCACACCCCTTTTTGAAAAGACATCATTCCTTATTGCTGGCAGCGTTATTATTTCCCTACTTCTTGTCGGCCAATTTTTTCTTTGGAAATACATTCAATCCTATGCGGGGAAGATCTATATGCGCCAAACAAACGCACAGCAAACGGAAGCGTTATCCCAAAAACTTTCTGAGGCCCAGCGAGGGCTTCTTGAGCAGCAGCGTAAGCTAGTTTCTTTGTCTGCAATTTTTCCGCCTAAGGATGGTGTTTCTCAGGTTGTGGGGCGAATAGAATCAATTGCAGACACCAGGCGCCTTGCGCTTGATATTGTGAGTATTGAAGATGGGGAGCCTGTTGAATCGGGGAATGACGCTATTTTTACAAAAGTGTTTTCACTGCAGGTTACTGGCCCTATAGATACGCTTTTTGCATTCTTTGAGGCTCTTGAGCATCAAACAGAGCTCGTCCATGTCCAGTCTTGGAGCGTGGCAGCTCCGCCACCAAGCCAGACGAATACACCAGGAGCAGCCCAGGCTCCCCAAGAGTTTGTCCTTACGCTCAAGGTTATTTACTATTTCTATGATGCAGATAATTCCATCTAATATATTTCGTATTATCGCGCACCCCCTTGTTCGGGTATTTTCCGTTACTATTTCTCTTTTATTGTCCGCATATCTTGCCTATGTATTTGCGTATATGCCGCTTCAGGAGGGGGTAGAAGATTTTAGTATTCAGCCTTCTCGAGCAATACGGATTAATACAAATCATCTGGACGCTCTATTAACTGCTGCGGATAGCAGGGTAAAATATGCAGGGCAAAATTTCTTTCGGGCGCAGAGCATATTTTCTCATGAAAAGCCCAGCTAGCGGAAAGAAGGTTCTTTTTTTTGGAACGTTTGACCCGCTCCATGCTGGGCATCGGCATGCCTTTGCTTGCGCGAAAGCCTTGGGTGATCATCTTACCGTTGTTGTTGCGAGAGACAGCGTTATTGTGCAAGAGAAAAATCATCAGCCCCGTACCGCAGAGCATGGGCGCTTGGCCCATGTTGCGTTGGATCCATCAGTAGATGAAGCTGTGCTTGGTGATCAGGATGCATTATCGTACAAGCTGTTGCGTACGCTTGAGTTTCAAATTCTTGCAGTAGGGTATGATCAGAAGCCTTCGAACGAAGATATTTACGCCCTCCTAAAAAAACAAGGCTTGGCACATATTTCCGTGATTCGGATGGCGCCTTATTACCCTGAGCGGTACAAATCGTCGCTTGTCGTGCCGGCGTGATATACTTAAGCATATTATATGAGTGAGCCACTTGCCTTACCCGTAGGAGTATCTCTTGGGATAGTCGCCTTTTTGCTAAGCCTTTTGCCTGCAGGATTCTTTTTATGGATATGGTATCTCCGAAATCGGGATCGAAGCTTGTCTGCTCCTGCTGTTGCTACTGCATTTGGAATAGGGATGGCGCTTGTGGCACCCGCATACTATTTAGAGCAATGGGCTCACGCATTATGGAAAGTTATTTCTCCTGGAACGGAACATTATTACGGGGGGAATGTACTCCCTATTATTAGCGTTACGGATATTTTATTGCCGGCACTGGCAACGTTTCTTATTGTTGCTACGGTAGAAGAAGGGCTTCGGTACGGCGTTATGCGTTTTTGGATGAAGCGAAGTCGCACAATAGATCAGGTATTCGACGGGCTTTTAATCGGAGTTGCAATCGGTCTTGGGTTTTCGACTCTTGAAAACGCTCTCTATTTTTACAACCTGTTGGGTGATCAGCGGTTTGATACGCTCGTATTTGTTTTTTTCTTACGCTTTATTGTTTCCACTCTTGCGCATATCAGCTTTGCTGGAATTATGGGTACGCTCATTGCTCAGGGCACTTTTCATGTGTTCAGGCCGAGCAGTTATTTTGTTCCCGCCTTTTTTATCCCCTGGTTTCTCCATGGGCTCTTCAATCATTTGCTGGGGACGGGGTATGGATTCTACGCAGTTATCTTGCTACTACCGGCGCTCTCTATACTTATTCTTTGGACTATGAAGCGAGAGTTTTATATCATTCATAGAGAGAATGGGAAGTTTCTCGAGTCTCCCCATACTCCAGAGGATCCTTCGCTTCGTGCGCTTGAGCGAGCAGTGCAAACAAAAGATTCTCCTTGGAATGTTAATGCGCCTTGGCTGAATCAAACGCGAAAATACCGCACTATTGTAAATGCGATACAATCTAAATAATGACTACTAAAATCAAACTAACCCTATTTTTTTCCGCAGCAATCGTGCTTCTTGGTATCGGTCTTATTATTGATCAGATAGGGAATGTTAGCGTTCGTACGGACGGTACTCCGGCGACCCTTTCTTTCTCGGTTTCAAGCCCCTCCGTGCTGGGTGTTCCGTTCTTTATTCGATGGCAAGGGTATGAATCATTGGGGAATAGATCGGTAGAAGCGTATCTTGTGGTGCCGGGCCCTACTGTTAATCTTGGGCGAACATCTCTTCATTCTGGACAGCTACGCGTTACCTTTCCATGTTCAATTACATCCTCAACGGGGCGGTTAGAGTTGCGCGATGCAGTAAGCCGGGGAGTGCTTGTGTCTACTTCCCTTGCTCTGCTTCCTCCTGGTCCTGATTGCGTACGATAGATTTGAAGTAGTCGATTGTTTTTGTAAGCCCTTCTTCTATATCTATTTTTGGCTCCCAAGAAAGCGTTTTCTTTGCGAGTGAAATATCCGGTTGGCGCTGTTTCGGGTCATCTTGAGGGAGTTCTCGGTATTCTAATTCTGAAGAACTTTTTGTGAGACGAAGAATAATGTCTGCTAAGTCTTTCATGGATCTTTCTACAGGGTTGCCGAGGTTTACGGGGCCAATAAATACTTCTTGGTCCATCATTGCCATCATTCCGGATACAAGGTCGTCTACATAGCAAAATGAGCGAGTCTGTGTTCCTTTTCCGTACATCGTAATAGGTTTTCCTGCGAGCGCTTCTACGATAAAGTTGCTTACCACGCGCCCGTCTTGCGGATGCATGCGAGGGCCATATGTATTAAAAATGCGAATAATGCGGATGTCGAGATTGTGCGCTCGGTGGTAATCCATGCAGAGTGTTTCCGCTACTCGCTTGCCTTCGTCGTAGCAGCTGCGGATTCCGATCGGGTTTACGTTGCCCCAGTATGATTCCACTTGTGGGTGCACTTCAGGGTCTCCGTACACTTCGCTTGTTGATGCTTGTAAAATGCGTGCGCCGCATCGTTTTGCGAGGCCAAGCATATTGATCATTCCGACCGTTGAAGTTTTGATGGTTTTAATCGGATTGTATTGATAGTGGATAGGGGATGCAGGGCATGCCAAATTGTAGATCTGATCCACATCGATTCCATGCAGGGGTTGTACGATATCATGCTCAATAACAGTCAGGCGCGGATTGCCCTGGTGGTGTTCAATGTTCTTTTTCTGCCCCGTAAAATAATTGTCGACACAAATAACCTCATCGCCTCGCGCAAGCAAGCGGTCAATCAAGTGACTTCCAATAAAACCCGCCCCTCCAGTGACGAGGATCTTTGCCATTATTTTTGTACGTGTTCTACGATTTTCGCGAAGACTTCCGGTTCCTTTTCTGCAAGTTCAGACATTACTTTGCGATCAAGCGTAATATTCTGTGTTCGAAGCGCATGAATAAATGTTGAGTATGTCATGCCAAGTGGGCGTACTGCTGCATTGATATGCATCTGCCATTGTGATCGAAATACAGTTTTTTTCTTTCGGCGATCTCGGTATGCGTATTGGCCAGCTTTTAATACAGCTTCTTTCGCAAGCTTAAAAATGCTGCTTCGTCGGCCTCGGTAGCCTTTTGCTCGCTTGATCCACTTCTTGTGGCGCTTTCGTTTTGGAATACTTCGTGGTGCTCGTGGCATAGGAAAATAATGTTATGCGTATGGTACTAGGCGCTGAAGTCGGCCTTGGTCGCTTTTATGAATCTTTTTATCGCTGTGCTTACGTCGGGACTCGTTGCCAGTATCCAGGCCATTAAAATGAGCCTGTTTTGTGCTACGGCGCTGCGCCTTTCCTGTAGAGGAGAAGAACAACCGTTTTGCTGCAGCTTTTTTCGTCTTTTGCTTCATAAGGTTCAATCGTATAGCTTTACGCTGTTTTCGTCAATAAAACCGTTAATCCATGTTGAGAGCGGGCAAATGTATCCTCTTGGCGAGCCCCTCCTGGCACTTCTTGGATGAACTGGCGCAACTTTGCCTCTGCGAGGTCAAAACGCTGTTTTTCTCGGCCACGAAGGCGGATTTCCAGCTTTACTTTGTGGCCAACTGCCAAAAATTCAGATGCCTGCGTAAGGCGGATATTCCAATCGTGATCATCGGTTTTAAGGCCAATGCGAAGCCCTTTAATGTCTTTTCCTTTGCTCTTTGCCTTCTGCTTGGCATCCTTTTTGCGCTTTTCATACAAATGCTTCCCTAAATCCATAATACGTACAACGGGAGGATTTGCCTTGTCTGCAACCATTACTAAATCACTCCCTTTTTCTTGGGCAAGCGCAACGGCGTCGGCAATGGCATACACTCCAAGCTGAGCACCATCAATGCCGATAAGCCGCACTTCTGGTGCGGTAATCTCACTATTTGCGGGAGGCTTTTTAATCTCCACTTTCGGACGATGCCGATATCTCCTTCGTCTGCTTGGCATACGCGGTATAGTAGCCTTATACAGGGATAAAATCAAGAAAAAACCTGATCGGATGGACCGGTCAGGTTATGGGTGTGCTCTACAGCTCTAGTGCACTGTTTCTTGCTTCTTTCGGCGGGCGATGCAGCATCTGAAGGCACTGGGAGGTAAAACTTTCCCAATCTTCGACGCTGGAGGTAAGGCGGGCCGCAGCGTTTGCGATAACGCTTCTGTTTATGAGGGAATGCTCCATGAGGCGAATAACGGTAAGAAGTGCCAACTCTTCGCACCGGCGCTCAAACCAGCTGTTCTGCTGCAGGAGTCGGGCTGCAAATAGCGTGACGTGTTCGGGGTGAGCCCCTGTTTCACGCACAATCCTCTTGATCGCTTCAATTCCAATATTCTGTTGAAGGAAGAGGTGGCTAAGCACCCGAAGGGCGATTTTGCCTAGTTCAACTCGACTCATTCTTCGCGGTTGGGTAGCTACTGCCATGGCGTTTCCTTTCGCGTAAAAAGAACTGCAAAATGATCCAATTCCATTAGTATGCGATTTTCCTATGGCGTGTCAATGGAATTACGGTAGTATATGGATATGGAAGATTTTGCATACAACAAGCGCGCTGGCTTCGACTTTGAACTCTTGGAAAAGTTCGAGGCTGGTATTTCATTGCTTGGAACAGAAGTAAAATCAGTGCGTGCAGGGCACATGAGTTTGCGCGGGGCATTTGTTACTATTCACAATGGCGGTGCATATTTAACCAATGCCACCATTCCTCCGTGGCAGGTATCTAACACGCCGGCATCGTACGATCCGACTCGTTCTCGCAAACTCCTCTTACATGCCTCCGAGTTGAAGTATCTTATAGGGAAGGTAACTACAACGGGCTTGACAATAGTGCCAATTAGGGTATATAATAATAGGTCAGTCATTAAGGTAGAAATCGCTCTCGCGAAGGGGAAAAAGCAGTACCATAAAAAAGAGAAGCGAAAGGAAGCGGACATAAAGCGCGACGTAGAGCGCATGCTCCGCGGGAAAGA
>CAYPSL010000011.1:10716-16727 GCA_964413615.1 uncultured Candidatus Saccharibacteria bacterium
TGAATCAACTCACGCAAATCTCTTGATTCATCTAGTACGTGCAAACTTCACAAATCGCGTGAAGGCAGCTTTTGCTAACGCATTCGCTCCTTCATTTGCGACTGCTCTGGCGTAAATTCCAGTGCCATCATCTTTTACCATCCGTCGGGTAATTGCTTGGTGCAACTTAGACGGATACGATAATTCGCCGCAGTGACGAACCTATCGGAATTGCACTTCGCTGCACGCATCTTTATTTCTTTGCTGTTTTTTGTGTAAAGAAGCGTAATTAAAAACAGCTGCACACGGAGAAGATAATGGAATATCGTTTGTCACGGCGGTTCAATTCCGCCCATGTCCACACTCCGCTCTTTGCATGCGCAAAGAGCTTCGCGTTTCGGAATAAATTTTTTTAGTTCTCGTGGTTTGTATTCTTTCTAGGGTTGTCCTACTCTTGAAAACGCTAGCCAAGGTGGCGGTAATTACAAGCAATTTCGTTCTTTGAACAACTTAATATACAGAGGAAATTATGACTATGAATAGCTTTGTTTTGTTGCCGGAAAAAGAGGGGCCTCTTGAGTCGCAAACTAATAAACATCACGTGGTTATTTGGAGGTATGGATGGAGGCAGCACCACAACACTCTTGAAATTAGCGATATGAATATCGGAGCAGCTCTGGGATTCTTGTTTGAAGGGTATGCGAGTATTACCCGAAAAATTGGTGAGCAAACGATTGAAACAACGCTGTGCGCGGGCATGTACTTCTGCCTTACGGGGTTAGAGGACTGCATCGCAATAGCGGGTAAATGCATTTTGATTCATCGGGAGGGATTCCAAGGGTTGTTTATGGCGGGCGGGCCCGTTGAGGAGAAAGGGCGTTTGAAATATATCGACGGAGCTACGGATACGCTCATTATTCCTCCCACAAGCATTGGTGACCCTTGCCTTACCTTCATTAATTTTCCTCCCCATATTCGCCAGACATTGCATGCGCATCCTTCGCTCCGAATCTGCTGGGTATTTCGCGGTCGGGGGCGTTGTATCTTGCCGGAAAACAGAGAAATTCTTCTGGTTCCGGGGATGGTGTTTGCCATTCTTGCCAATGGAGAACACGCGTTCTTTACTGATGATGAGTCGCTGGATGTGATTACCTATCATTTTGATACCGACTTTGGTCCGGACGATCATGGATGGAACGGGCGCAGCTAAGCTTTGTAGTATTCACACAAAGGGTGATTGCCGTACGCCGCTTCCTTATATAAGGAAGCGGCTTTTTATTTCCTGCTTGTGATTAGGTAGTAAAGTAATCCGCAATATATTGACATAACATGGTATTTCGTGTATATTGGAATTGTTCTTTACAATACATAATTCACATTTCTGCGTACCCTAAGAGAAAGGAGGTTGGTGCGATGGTGCAAGCAACGGTGCCACGAATTGGAGCTGTGCGTAAGCCGTTTACGTTTCGGGAGCTTGAGAAGATTCAGGTGCTTTGCGCACTGTACTCATCTCGGCTTTCAGGAAAGCCCAGCGTCTCGATCCAAGGATTGGTCGATGGTATTATCGGCATGGATTCGGAAGCTGTTCAGCGGGTTCTGGAGAATTTGATACTGCAGGGGATTGTAGTATGCGACGGGAAGCTTCGGAGCGTGCCAACCTACAGCCTGAAAGATTGGGTTGCAGTTGAAAGTATTACGCTAAGAGGATTGTCGTGATTAATGTATACATCCGCCATTATGCGAAAGCAGAAGGCGGTTTTTTATATGACTATTGACAAAATATACATAAATGCCCATATTCATCTTAGTTCGTTGAAAATTCAAAAGTATTTTTTAGGAGATATGGCTATGAAAACGTGCGGTTATTGTAAGGGGGGTAAGTTTGTGCCAGTTGCTAATAAAAATGGCTGTGGCGATACGATGGTCCGTTGCTGTGTATGCGGCGGCTCTGGGCAAATAAAGGAGTCAAAAGGGTCTGGTGGCGAAAGTACGGGATGTTTTTGCTGGATTGTGGCTATTATTATTGTTCTTGTTCTAATCGGAATGTTCTCGAAGTAAATTTTCCGCGTTGACAGTACAACACAGAAGCGATAAAAACAATATGTTCCGGTTTCTATTGGGTGTTCTTTTTAGCAAAGGGAGTCTCCATGGTTCGGAAGCGAAGACACAAAAAGGTGTTTGAATGCGGCTGCCGAGGGTTTGGGAAGTACTGTCACAAGTGTTGCCCTAAGCCCTCTCGATCGAATCGAAAAAAAACGGGTAGCGCGAGCTCACGTTCTTAGCTCCTTCATGGTTCGGGCCGTAGCTCAGTTGGGAGAGCGCTTGCTTGGAATAAGCAAGAGGTCGCTGGTTCAACTCCGGCCGGCTCGATTCGCCTCATTCTTATATAAGAGTGAGGCTTTTTTTATCTTAAAAAGAGGGGGCTTGCAAAAATTCAGATTTTCAGTATTACTATAGGGTAGCGTTTTTCTGGTTTCGGGAATGTTCATTATACAAACGAGGTGTGAGATGATCTTGATCGTCAAGCAGGAAAGCAGACTTCTCGACAGTTCTCATCCGCAGCTTCCCAGGGTCAGTGTTCCTCGTGGGGAGTATGAAGTGGAAAGGGTTCCTAATCCTAATCCGAAAATGGCCAATGATTGGCTGTGTATCAAGGACCGTACAATCGGAGCCGCTGAAGTGTATTTGCGCGGTACGCCAAATCAGTTTGAAGTTTTGGGGTAGGTTTTTCTTTTCTTTTTATGAGGCGCTCATTTTTTAGAGAGGGAACGTATGTCCACAATTGTGCAAGAGGATGTGAGTGCAGAGGCCTTGAGCCGGATCTTTGTTGGAAGAAGGGTTAAGGTTTCGCATCTGGCTAACTCACAGCTGCGATCCTATGACTGTGAAAGTGTGTGTTTGGAGGTTCTTCCGGGAGCTGTTGGAAAGGTTACTTTCGTACTTGAAAATGGAAGCAAGCTTGGGCTCTATCCTACTCCCGATACTCTGACGGAGTACTCGATTGCGGGTAGCTTGTGCGGAAGGGACGGAGTCCGAGTTGTGGACTTGGTTTCGTAGAAAAAATCATCACATATTACTATGACCCGTGGGTATACCTCGGGTCTTTTTTATGTATAAAAAACGGGCCGTGTTTCGATAATTCGAAACAGGCCCGGAGGAACATCACTCAACTTTCAACTCAAATTTCAAAACCACTTCTGGGAAGCGGCTTGCCAGGCTGTGCAGTGCTCCGGCGGCATGCTGGGGCGACCACACATTCGTTTGATCGGAGAGATGGTTGATGAGAGGCTCGGGCTTACTGATGTCGATAGCTTCGAGCCTTTCAAATTCTCTTCGATCCGGCACATTTGTTTCTCTCCACGTTTCGATCAAGTCTTCGGCGGAGAGCTGCGCTGTTGTTTCGTACAACAGTTCGCAGTGGTGAAAGTCTTCTCGGTACACGAGCCCAAGGCAGACGATTACCCCACAATTTTCACTAATTGCTTCGCCCATTTCATCGCGCAACCCTTGCAGGGCCGAAAAGGATGGGTCGGGCTCTTGTGAAACAGGGGACAGAAATCGCACCTGATGGCGCTTCACTTGTGTGCCAACGGCACACAACCAATTGCCTTTGTCGCGCGCAATTCCTTTTGCGGTACTGCTTCGCTTTGCGACAATCAGCTTGTTGTCCGCAGTTACCACCGAGATGGTAATGCCAAGACTGTTGCCGAATGTTGGGAATTGAAAATGATCAAACCCGACTCCTCTCGGGTATGATCCGCGTTCCCTTTCTTTGAACATTCCGAATGTTCCTTTTTCGTACAGCTTTCGCAGCGTTTCTCCATCGGAGAGCGAAATGTCCAAGCTGTAGTTACTGAACAGAAACGAGAAGTAGTTTGTCGGCAACAGTTCAAGTGCGATCTTGTTTTTCTGGTGCGGTTGAGGTGATCTGGGATCCCAGGTTATTGCTTGGGATACATGCACGATCGATTGCCCGTCCTGGAGGTTTGGGCTTTCCCACTTCCAGTACTCTACCAGATCTTCATAGTAGCGTTGAATGTTCTCTGGTAACGCAAACGATTGATCGGCTCTGTAGTCCACCTGCACCTCGTGCGGTCGGCACATTGTTCGAGACAGTTGAATGAAATTGTGATGTGAAAGAGCACCAGTAGGGCGGCGTAGCATAGAAAGGCTCCTTTCCAAGGAGATAGAGGTTCAAGAGGTTCGGTAACTTTGCATTATATTCTTTTTTGGTGCAAAAGTCAAGATATGGGTTTTATTGCGTATATATTGACAATACGTCTCATTGGGAGCATTTTTGCAGCAGTTCTTTTCAATTAGAGTGCATACCAAAAAAGAAAGGATTTCTTATGGAAAAGGAACAATGCGCTGTAGTGTGCATTATTGGTATGGTCCTATTCCTTGTGGTTTTGCGAAGGCTTTTTCTGCTTGCATGGCGGGACGCATTCGATCCGTTTGGGCGATCATGCAAGATACGCGGACTCATCAACCATCCTCATTATGAGCTTGTGAAGTGGAGCGATGCGAACTTCCTTCAAATTGATGTTGAGTTTTACTCTCCGCAAGGAACGCGCACATTGCAGCTTCTTATGCAGTACCCAGAAGGCCAAAGCGGGAGTACACAATTTAAGTATGTGTACCCCGAACCCGAGATTATTTTGTCGCGTTGTGAAACCCATTTTCGCACTATCTTCCTTCCTTGGCATGAACGAGGATTCGTTTTTGTTCAGGAGGGTGTGCATGAATTGTGCGCATAGTGTGTGTACTCCTCTGATTTCTTGAAAAAGAATGAAGGGGAGTTTTTATATAGAAAAAACCTGGTTGAATAGTATTCAAGCCAGGTTGGGGGGCGTTTAAGATGCTCTTTTCTGTGCGCGTGCTAGGTTGATTGCATCTTCTGCTTGTTTTGCGCCGAGTTCGAAGAGTTTTTTGATGTCACCGACGCGTTTGTCAGTATGATTTTTAAAAAGTGTGATATCCCATCGGCGTTCTTTTCGCTCTTCGATTACTTGATACTTATCTTCGTATTGGAATGTGCCGACGAGATGTTCATTCTCGGCTATTTTTGAGAATGCCATAAGGGCTATGAATATATCGTCCGTAAGGCCAAAAGGGGGCGGGATGAAAAAATGATTATCTGCGAGGACGTACAATTCAGAGACATCTTTTAGCTGCGTCTCCACGAAAGAAAGCAATCGAATGTGCGGATTGTTCGCTGCGAGGTAAACGTTCATGCATATGATTTTGATAACTGGGTTGCTGCTGAACATAGGAGCTTCCATGGCATTTCTCCATATCTAGTGCGATGAAATTTGGTAAAGAGCACTTCTTTTACCCTATGTTGATTATGTATCCTTGTGAAGTTGACTTTAAGGAATTGCGGCAATACGGTAGACGTAGTGTTTATTTTGCATGTTCTTTGCCAGCAAACAGAAAAGGAATTCCCATGAATACTTCTCCGGATACTGCGTCAGCATTTCGAGTTGAGGTTCTTAATGTAATTGTTGAAGAAGTTCGAAAAATGCAGGAAGAAAATCGAGGCTATATAGGAGTTGAATTTAGTTCCGGTGAGAGGAGTGATATCTCAATTTCGTATGCCTCAAGTAGGAGATGCTTCTCGGGGCAACCAGTGCGATATCCGCATGCTTTTTGGAAGGATCTTTGTTATGTGATGCGCATGATTGGTCGTATTTCGCATAACGAAAAAAAGCCAACGCTAATCAGTAATAGGGATAGTGTTGGCTTTGATAGCTTTTCCTGGGTCATATATCCGCTTGATCTTGGCAGTAATTGGCAGAGCCTGCTTCCCGCAATTTTTCGAAGAGTGGACGATGCCCTTGCGATTATTGATGAGCCTTTGAATGTGGGCCTTAGTGTGCCATTGAGTGCATCTTCGCAATGCTTGCAGTGTAAAGCTCCGCTTATTCTTATGGATGGGTCGGATCGCTTGGTTTGTTCTGAGGGGTGTTTGCCGTATTAAAAAGACGCTTTGCCCGTAGCTGTATGCTGCGGGCTTTTTATATATCAAAGAT
>CAYPSL010000012.1:0-15924 GCA_964413615.1 uncultured Candidatus Saccharibacteria bacterium
TTCTAGCTTATTTCCTGATTTGAATAGGAGGTCGGAAAGCTGAGCTAATATTGATTGTTCTGTTGTGCTGATACTATTTCCGGCTGCAAGGATTTTGTATCCAAAAATACCTGCCAATAGAATTACGCCAAGGAATACGGCTATGATGGTTGTCCGTATAACACGAAAGCGCAAAGTATGTTTTTTCTTTGGTCGATCAACTATATTGTGCCGTTGCCGTATCTGGCTAAGCGCTCGCTTTTCGGCGCTTGATTGGTCGTGATTTTGTGTGCTCATGTTTCACCTGAGTATAGTATATTGCTTGCTATGAATGCAATATCATCCGTATAATACATCGGTATGGATCAAGAACCTCTTACAGGGCGGTCACTTGGCTGGGTAGTCAGTTCATTCTTTTGGGAACTCTTAAAAGCGTTTATTCTTGCGATGGTTATTATCGTGCCGATTCGCTATTTTGTTGTACAGCCATTCTTTGTGCGAGGGGCTTCTATGGAGCCTAATTTTCACGATGGCGAATATTTAGTAGTTGATCAGCTATCTTATCGTTTTCGAGAACCGAAGAGGGGGGAAGTGGTGGTATTTCGTTATCCGCAAGACCACTCTCAATTTTTCATTAAAAGAATTATAGGTCTTCCTGGCGAGAGTGTCGCTGTCCAGGATGGTAAGGTTATTATTAGGACAAATGCGTATCCTTCGGGCGTAGAGCTAAACGAGCGGTCGTATATATCCCCCGCGATACGGACTGGCGGGCAGACAAATATGACCCTCGGGCCAAATGAATACTTTGTTCTTGGTGATAATCGCCCCGCAAGTTCTGATTCTCGTGCATGGGGGGTAGTAGGGCGGGATGAAATTATCGGAAAGGCGTGGATTCGCGCATGGCCACTTGATAGGATTGTTGTATTTCCTTTTGAGCAACCAAGTTTCGTATCTGCCTATTGATTTTATCCAGATTTCCTATATAATCCCTAACTATGACTCCTAAAAAGAAAGCTATTAAGCCACAAGTTGATTTTCCGCTCCAGAGCCCACGAGGCACACAGGATCTTCTTCCGCAGGATCAAAAATATTGGGAATATGTGATTGAGAACGCAAAATCGTTTTTGCGAGGATGGCATTTTCAGCAACTTGAAACCCCCATGTTCGAAGATGCAAATCTATTTACTCGGGGTATTGGAACAGATACGGACATCATTCAAAAAGAGCTTTTTGAGGTAAAGTCTCGCGGAAAAGGCACTCGATACGCTCTTCGCCCCGAAGGGACCGCTTCCATGATTCGTGCATATATTGAGCACGGAATGCGAAGTTGGCCGCGTCCTGTGAAGCTTTTTATGATTGGCTCTTTCTTTAGATATGAGAGGCCACAGGCTGGCAGACTTCGAGAATTTCACCAGATTGACATGGAGGCAATTGGCGCAGCTTCCCCTATTACTGATGTTCAAATTATTTATATTTTGCATCTCTTTTTTCAACACTTAGGGCTAGAAGATTATGTTTTGCTTATTAATACCTTGGGAGAGCCGGCAGAGCGCAAAACATACATTTCTTTATTGAAGGATCATTACAGAAGGAATCGTCAAAAGCTTTGCCGTAATTGCAAAGAGCGTTTAGTTACAAATCCGCTTCGACTTCTTGATTGCAAAGAAGAAAAATGCCAGCAAGTTTCTAACACGGCTCCGCGGCTTCTCGATCATCTTTCTGATGCTTCGAAAAAACATTTCGAATTTATCTTGCAGGGTTTGCAAGACCTTGGTGTTCCGCATGAAGTTTCTCCTTCGCTTGTACGGGGATTAGATTATTACACTCATACGGTATTTGAATTCGTACCTAAGTCTACTCGAGGGCAATCACAGCAAAATACGTTTGCGGCTGGAGGAAGGTACAACGGTCTTGTAAAAGAGCTAGGAGGAAAAGACGCCCCTGCTATAGGCGCTGCTATTGGAATTGAGCGTGTTATTGAGCGTGTGAAGGAAGAAGGTATTGAGCTTACTATTGTTGATCAGCCGCAACTGTTTATTGCCCAGTTAGGAGAGCGTGCAAAATTGCTTGGTCTTCGGATTATGAAGGAGTTACAAGAAGCTGATATTCCATTTGTTGAAAGTATTGATCGTGATGGAATGCAGCAGCAGCTTCATATGGCAGATCGGCTCAAGGTCCAGTGGGCGATTATTATCGGACAGAAGGAAGTCCTTGATGAAACTGTTATTTTGCGAAATATGGAAAGCGGTATGCAGGAAGTGATTGATCGAGAAAAGCTTGTTGCTGAACTTGAACGCAGACTTAATATTGTACGACAATAGACAAAAAGGTATACTGCAACGTAAGATATGGAATCCGAATGTATCTTCTGCAGTATTGCTTCCGGGAACACTTCCGCGGATGTTGTGTTTGATGGCGGTGATACGATTTTTTTTCGAGATATTGCACCGAAGGCACCAATTCATATTGTTGGAATTTTAAAGAAGCACTTGGAGTCTCTTGATAGTATGTCTGGAGATGATCATTTTAGCGCAGGTAAGTTATTGCATGATGCGGCACACGTTGCTCGAGAGGCTGGTATTGCGCAAGATGGCTATCGGGTTCTTACGAATGTTGGAAAAAATGGAGGGCAAGAAGTGCCTCATTTGCATATTCATATTCTTGGCGGAAAGCAGTTAGGGTCTATTGTTTGTTAATATGATGAAACGTTTTTTTATGCGTATGTGGGTTTGGGCGGCAGCATTGCTATTGCCGATTGCGACCTACGCACAAGACAGACAGGGGATTGTGCCATGCGGACCCGAGGAGGGCGGAAGTAGCGCAGACAATGTAAGCGGATGCACTTTGGACCATCTGTTTGGATTGTTTGTGAGTATATATAACTTTTTACTCGGAATGGCTGGAATTGTTGCGCTTGGATTCCTTATATATGGAGGTATTCAAATGCTGATGTATTCCGTAGATGAGGATAAGCTTGCGAGCGGGAAAAAGACGGTTACCGAGGCATTAATTGGTCTTGCTATCGTGGCTCTTGGATATATTGTAGTCAATACGCTCCTTTCTGCGTTAGGTTTACAGGGAGAAGGCTTCTTTAACGGGGAGAACTTCTTTAATGGGTAGTGTTATAGAGAAGAAGCATTGACTTGCCTCTTTTGGCATGGTAAGGTGTCGTTTGAGGATATTAAAACAAGAGTTTATTTTACTAGGAGGTGACTTTTTGTGTTAGAAGTGAAAAAACGTGAACATGAAAATTCCGAAGGATTAGTCCGTCGGTTTACTCGCATTGTCCAGCAGAGCGGGGTCTTATTGCAGGCAAAAAAGGTTCGATATCACGAACCGAAGAAAAGCAGGAATAAGGTTCGAGAAGAAGCACAGCGAAGAAGCGAGCTTCAGTCAGAACGTGATCGCTTGATTAAGCTTGGTGAGATTGATGAATTTTCTTACCCACAAAAGAAAGGAAAGCGTTTTTAAAGAATAGGAGTAAAACTCCCCCTTACAAAAGGGGGAGTTTTCATTTATGATAGATATGAATATTTCTTATGCCTACACCACCGCCACCAAATCTTCCCACACCTCCATCTGGTGCTCCGTCACCAAAGATTGAGAAAAAAAATCCTTATTTGCCTCCGAACGTGCCTCCTGCCGGAATAAAGGTTGGAGAAGGGTTTGATATGCCGGATCCCTTTGCAACGCCAACGTCATCGCCAACACCACCTCCTGTTCCTGCAAAGCCAGCTCCTCAAGCTGCGCCTAAGGTTGATATTCCTATGCCAGCCAAGACAAGTCAGCCAAACCCTATCATAGCTCCCCAGGTAGCAGCTGCGCCTACGCCGCTTGCTCCACCAGTATTTCGCCAAGAAGCTCAAGGACAACACGGAAGCCGAAGGTGGGTGTTAATTACTATTGGAATTTCCATCGCTATCCTCCTTGTTGTTGCGATTGTTTTTGCTGTATACACATTGTTCTCTACTAGTTCGGTACCCGATATCGTAATTCCAACAGAGATTCCTGCAACTGCAACTCCTGATACTTTTGCAACAGCATCTCCTAGTAGTACGCCTCTTGTGAGCACTGCGCCCGTTGTTCAGGATACTTCCGATGTTGGGGATCCTGATGAAGATGGTTTAACGAATGCAGAAGAGAGGTTCTATGGTACAGACGCAGCAAATGCTGATACTGATGCGGATGAGTTTAAGGATGGCGAGGAGGTTCGGAATGGATATAATCCACTTGGAGCTGGAAAATTAGATTCGGATAATGATGGGTTCCCTGATCCCGATGAAAGAAAGTTTGGAACAGATCCTTTTAATCCCGATACTGATAGTGATGGGTATTCTGATGGTGATGAAATAAAAGCAGGGTATAATCCGCTTATCGCGTCTCCGAACGACAAGTTATAATCTCCATACCCTTTTCGTATGCCATGCCAGGTGCAGTGTAATGACTTTGTGCTTACGGACAAAGAGGTTGCTACTCTTTGGGAGCTTACTCGAGATGAAACTGCATTTTCTGACGACATAGTTTCTGTGCAATGTGTGAGTGCAGAAGAAATGAAGCGGCTTAATTTTGAATACAGAAAAAAAGATAGTCCTACAAACGTGCTTACGTTTTCTTATTATGAGGATCATGAACATGATGTTTCTCTTTGCATGGATGTTGCAGAAAAAGAAGCACAGGAAAGGGGAGAAGCTATTCGGGATTATGTAGCGCTTCTTGTAGTGCACGCGTTTTTACATGTATGTGGAATGGATCATGAGCGATCTCTTGATGAGGCTCAGAAGACAGAAGATATTGAAAGGAAAATTCTTTCAACAGCTGGATTCGTGCCTCGAGCACTTTCCGATGTATACTAACCCCTATGAAAGAGTGGCATCGTAGCAGGTCTTTTTTTGAAGCGGCGCAATTTGGTTTTCGGGGCATTTATGATGTTTTTGCCCGTGAACAAAATGTGCGCATTCAGGCGGTTATTGGAACACTTGTTGTGTGCGCAATGATTTTTCTTAAAATTCCATTATTTCAAATGGCTATTTTGGTCCTAGCTATTGTTATAGTCATGGTGTTAGAAATGATAAATACATGCCTAGAGCTTTTTTCAGACCTTGTGCATCCGGAGTATAATGAGGCGATACGGATTTCAAAAGATATAGCAGCAGGAGCTGTGTTGTTTGCAAGTATTGGCTCGTGTATTGTGGGGATATTAATTTTCGTTCCTAGTATACTATAAAGACTATATGAATCGTCCTCAGACATTTACAGGTATAGATATTGGATCGAATACGGTTCGAGTTATTGTTGCTCAAAAAGATGCTCAAGGTGAGGAAGTAAAAATTTTGGGTGTAGGAGCTGTGCCAATGAGAGGAATGCAGAAGGGTGTAATTACGGATGTTGATGCCGCAGTGGAGGCTCTTGGGCAGGCTCGCGATATGGCAGAGCGTGTTTCGGGTGTTATGGTAGAGCGTGCGTACGTAAGTATTAATGGGGCGCATTTAACATCCCAAAATCTTCGTGGGATTATTGCGGTAAGCCGTGCTGATGGCGAGATAACTCCGGATGATGTTGATCGAGTTATTAATGCCGCACAAGCAATTTCTATGCCGCCAAACAGAGAAATCTTACATGTGCTGCCGCAGAATTATATTGTGGATGGCCAAGAGCATATTGGTGATCCGATTGGAATGACGGGTGTTCGATTGGAAGTAGAGGCTCATGTAATTGAAGGCTCTGTTCCATTTATTAAAAATCTCACAAAGGTTGTGAACCAATCCGGTGTGCATATTGAGGATTTCGTGTTCGCGCCGCTCGCAGCTTCCCTCGCTGTGCTCGATAAGCGCCAAAAGGAGCTGGGCGTAGTTCTTGTAGATCTGGGCGCGGGAACAACAAGTATGGTGGTATATGAGGAAAACGTTTTGCTTCATACAAGTGTTTTGCCTGTTGGGGCTTCTCATATTACGAACGACATTGCAATCGGTCTTCGTACTTCTATAGATATTGCGGAAGCAATTAAAGTTTCTCACGGTACGGCAATTCCGGGCGATGTGCCTCAAAATGAAACTATTTCATTAGAAGATGAGGATGGTGAACACGAAGCTATTTCAAGAAAAGATGTTGCGAACATGATCAGTGATCGATTAGAAGAACTCTTTTCGTTTATCGATCATGAGCTTAAAAATATAGGCAGGTCAGGTATTCTTCCTGCAGGGGTTATTTTAACTGGAGGTGGGGCGCATATGGATGGAATTGTTGAACTTGCAAAAAAGAAGCTTCGTCTTCCGGTTAGAATTGGTCGTCCTAAAATGCTGACTGGGATCGCGGATCGTACGGAGGAGCCTGAGTATGCGGTGAGCGTTGGGCTTATTCATTTTGCTATCGATCAGGAGAACAGGCCTACTCTTCGAGATTCTATCCATTTACCGAATGTCGCAGTTACCATGGAGAAGATGCGTAGTTGGGTAAAAACCTTCCTTCCGTAACATCTGAACACAAAGTGTGTTCTTGATGAACACAATTGGGTGTTGACATTATCACTTTCGTTTGTACGATGAATGGTATATGCCACTCAAGAAACCTACGATAGAAAATGTCGCAAATATAAAAGTTGTTGGAATTGGTGGGGGTGGAAATGCAGCGCTTAATCGAATGATCGAAGCCAATATAAAGGGCGTAGAATTTATTGCTGTAAATACAGATGCTCAGGCTCTTCATTATTCCGGAGCTCCCACGAAGCTTCATATTGGTCAAAATGTAACCCGCGGCCTAGGCGCAGGAATGAATCCTTCCCTTGGGCAGCAGGCAGCTGAAGAGAGTCGCGAAGAAATTTATGAAGTATTAAAAGGTGCCGACATGGTATTTACTGCCGGTGGTTTTGGGGGAGGCACGTGTACTGGAGCGCTTCCTGTAGTATCTGAAATTGCTCGAGAAGTTGGAGCCCTTACTGTTGCTGTAGTAACAAAGCCTTTTTCCTTTGAAGGACAGCAGCGCATGACTCTTGCCGAAGAAGCGTTGGTTGAGTTGCAGAGCAGGGCGGACGCATCTGTTATTATTCCAAACGATCGACTTCTTCAAATTATTGATAAAAAGACAAGTTTAATGGACGCCTTTCGGGTAGTAGATGATGTGCTTCGCCAGGGTGTCCAGGGTATTTCGGATCTTATTACTCACCACGGAATGGTGAACGTAGACTTTGCGGACATTAAAGCGATTATGCAAAATGCAGGATCTGCTCTTATGGGTATTGGTCGAGCATCCGGAGAAAATCGTGCTGTGGAGGCTGCTCGTGCCGCAATAGACAGCCCAATGCTTGATGTTACGATTGATGGCGCAAAGGGAATTGTATTTAATATTACTGCAGGGCCAGATCTTCGCATGTATGAAGTAGAGGCAGCTGCTCGCACTATTACAGAACATGCTGATCCGCATGCCAAAGTCATTTTTGGAGCTGTTATTGATCCTGAGCAAATCGAAGAGGGTGAAATTAAAATTACAGTGGTTGCAACTGGCTTTGATAAGCCGCAAAATATTGTTCGATCGAATCAAAACGCCGCGTATATGCCAATGCAGCACTTTACCCCATCTCGCGGGGCAATGATGCCGGAGCCAGCAGCTCCGCAAGAAGCGCCGCGCCCACAGCCGGTACGATCTTCCTATTCACCATCGCTTTCTCCTATGAATCGTCAGATTCCACCTCAGCAAAAGTTTGGATCTCAAGATGAAGAAGACTTGGAAGTTCCTACGTTTATTCGTAGAAAAATGCGCGAACGAAAGCAGTCTCCCGGAGAAGAAGGCCAGCTGTAGGGCACAAGTGCATACGGAGGATTTTTAGGTGTACCGTTATGGTATGCGAAGCGTAATTGCGCTCATTGTTTTTAGTTTTATTCTTGGTAGTGCGTTGGGGGCATTTCATGCACCTGCTGGAGTTTTTATTATTACGTTATGTGCATTCGCTATATTTGCTAGCCGCATTGGGTTTCGGATACAGTATGTTGCGGCAATAGTCCTGCTGCTGGCATGCGGATATGCACAGGCATCATACGCAGCTTTTTCTGCTCGCAAGGCATGTGCGTTTGTTGAGGGCAATTCAGTTGTGTTAGAGCGTGTATATGCGCTTTCTCCAAAAGAATCACGATATGTGTTCAAGCAAGATACTGACTGTTCTATTCTTGTGTACGCTCCCCGCTTTCCGGTATTAGTTCGAGGTACTCGAGCGGTGCTTGCTGGAAAGCACGAAACTCCCCAGCAGGCATTTGCAGCGCTTCCTGAATATGCGGAATTTCTTTTGGATAGTGGAATTGATTATGTAGTGCGAGTTGGGGATGTGAGGGTGGTTGAGAAGGGTAGTGATCCGATTGATACATTTCGGATCCGTGTAATGTCTCGAATTGAACACCTTTTTTCAGAACCGGACGCATCACTTCTTGTGGCAATGCTTACGGGTGATCAAGGAATGATCCCTGCACATATAAAAGATGTATATAGAAACAGCGGTATTACTCATATTCTTTCAATATCGGGGCTTCATATTTCCATTATTGCTCTCGTGTTGGGATTTTGTATAAGTAGAGCGCCCCTGCCTGGGTACGTGCGCGTTCTCGTGCTGGCAGTATTTCTTTGGACTTATATTGTAGGAGTGGGTGCTCCTGCGTCTGCTGTTCGGGCGGGAGTATTTTGGACGTTGTTTAGTATTGGGTACCAAGCGCGGGCCCTCATTGGGATGCTCACCGTTATTCTTATAACGCTTGCGATTATTCTTGGTGTTGATCCAATGCTTACACGATCTATTGGTTTTGAGCTTTCTGTTAGTGCTGTGTGCGGAATAGGGATTGCATTGTTTTTCTTTCGGAGAGCGCGCCTTGCTCCTGTGGCAAAGGCGGTAGGATCGGCATTGGCTGTTTCTGTTGGCGCAACGCTCGCAACAGCTCCGCTTACATTATATTATTTTGGTACTATTTCGATTGTTGGATTAATTACGAATCTTCTCGTTGTTCCGCTACTTCCTGTGGTAACGTATCTTTCAATTATCGCGCTGCTTGTTTCGGAAATGTTTTCTGGGTTTAGTATTGCAATCGCGTTTTTTGTTCACCTTCTTATGAATTGGATTCTTTTTGTTGCAATGGCTCTTGCTTCTGTTCCATATGGCCATGCGGAAGAAGTAAAGATTTCTCTTTGGGCGGTAGTGGTGTATTACGCTTTGCTTGTTGCGGGGGTTGTAGCTGCAATGAAATACTTTAAAATTTCCTGGAGGCAGTGGTGGGTATGAGGCGCGTAAGTATTGCTATCGTTTTATTTTTTGTAGTACTGCTTGGGTTATTCGATAGTGTGACACCTGCTGCGCGTTCCATAAGCATGCTTGATGTGGGGCAAGGTGATAGTTTTCTATTTCAAGATGGGGCAGTGCAGGTTTTAATAGATGGCGGACCGGGAGCTGAGGTGCTTACGCGCCTTGGGGAGGAAATGCCTTGGTTTGATAGAAAGGTTGATGTGGTGATTGCTACTCATTTTGATCGTGACCATTTGGAGGGACTTTCTCATGTGCTGCATCGGTATGAAGTGGGAATGGTATTGATGCCGTATTACACTGCAACCTCTACATCCATTAAGGAGCAGTTTCTTCGCCTTGTAGAAGAGAAGAATATTCCGTATCGCTTTGCTTGGTATGGCCAGCAAATTTCTGCGGGTGATATGCTGTTTCGCGTTATATCTCCGATTCCGGGTGATCAGTGGGAGCGCTTGTCGAAAAGCAAATCAAATAACGCCTCTATTATTATACGGATGGACTATATCCCAAAAGGGGATGCAGAGTCCGTGTCGATGTTGTTAACGGGAGACGCTGAATCAGGGATAGAGCGTCAAATTCTGTCATCTGTTCCACCCTCTGCCTTTGATGTTGATATTTTAAAGGTGGGACACCATGGCAGTAAAACATCAACTACTCAACAGCTTGTTGATGCTACAACCCCAGCTATTTCTTTTGTTTCAGCTGGAGCAAATAATTCCTATGGCCACCCTACGGACGAAGTGCTTGCACGCTTAAAGAAAAGCCAAATATTCCGCACCGATACGATGGGAACAGTATCTTTTCGTCTTGATGGTAATAGCTGGAACGCGAGTTGTCATAGAAAAACGGATTTGCCTTTTTTGCAACAATTATGTATCAAGAAGTAATACATACCTATATAAACAACACTTATGGCAACTGAACAAACACTCGTTATTATCAAGCCCGATGGCATTCAGCGCTCCCTTATTGGGGAGATTATGGGCCGTATTGAGCGAACCGGATTAAAGTTTGTGGCAGTAAAATTCTTGCTTCCGCAGGCCGAGCAATGCTGGAGCCACTATAATAAGGATGAAGAGTGGTTTTTGAAAAAAGGAGCTCGAGTAACCGAAGACCGAAAATCTCATGGGCTTCCTATTGAAAAAGAGCCAATAGACTACGGAAAAGATATTATTCAGGCAAATGTAGATTTCTTTACCTCTGGCCCAGTGCTGGCAATGGTTGTGGAAGGCAATCAGTCCGTTGCTATTGTGAAAAAGCTGGTAGGTGGTACGGAACCCCTTACATCTGATGTTGGTACGATCCGTGGAGATCTCACAGTAGACTCCTACGCACTTTCTAGTCTTGATAACCGCGCAGTACGTAATTTGATTCATTGTTCTGATAGCCCGGAAGAAGCTCAGCGAGAAATTCCATTATGGTTTGCTGCGAATGAAATTGTATCGTACCGATTACTCCAAGAGCAGGTGCTCTACGACGTAAACCTCGACGGAATACTAGAGTAGGTGTTCGCGCACTAATTTTTTACTAATAGGGTCAGTATCAAGATTTTTTTGATACGCTTTGCTGTGCGTTCGTCCGTACGCCTTTAATCGATACGAAAAATTCCACCAATCTTTTTGGGGAAGCAGTTCGCATAATTCTTTTTCTATGACATCGGGATTGGATGATGTTGTAAGTCCAAATTTATTCGCCAGGCGCCGTACGTGCGTATCAACCGCAATGCCTTCTACGGTATTAAAGATGTGCCCCAGCATAACATTTGCTGTTTTTCGGCCGACTCCGGGAAGCTCTAGCAACTCTTGCATGGTAGATGGAAGCCTTCCGTGGTGTTTGGTTGTAATAATCTGCGCAGATCTGATAATCGCTTTTGCTTTTGCGCGATAAAATCCAGTAGAGAAAATAAGCTTTTCTAATTCTTTCTGATTTGCGTTTGCAAACGCTTTTGCATTTTTATATGTACTAAACAGGGGAGGGGTCACAATATTTACGCGATCATCAGTGCACTGCGCAGATAAAATAACGGCAACTAATAACTGGAACGGAGTTTTATAATGCAGCGGGGTTGCAAGGTCGCCAGGAAAGAGGCGCTCTAATTCTGTATGAATAATCTTTGCGCGTCGTTTCTTTTCCTCAAGAGAGTAGTTCATGGTCGGGATGCCGGGAATCGAACCCGGGCTACAAGACCCCCAGCCTTGCGTACTGCCTTTATACTACATCCCGTAACTCGATGTAGTGTTATACGTTTTAAATAAAAAAAGAAGCCCCGCGGAACATAATGTTCCGCGGGGATTTGAGTTAGCTGGCCAAAGGGGCGGCCGACTCTTCCTCGATCTCTTGGAATTTTTTGGCGAGATTGTTCGCGATCCATTCGACGTCGAACCTTGCGGTCTCGCAATCAACGACCCATCTCCTTGGGTGGGCGCCGGGGACAAGCGTGGGTGATCCGCGAACAACGCCGAGGGGTCCGATTGCTTTCCTGAGTAAGTCCAGTTGGGTCGGTCGCTGTTCTTCATCCAGTTCGATGAGGTACATGGTGAGCCCACCCGTGTTTCTTTGAAGTTCGGATATTTCTCCAAAATTTCCAATACGGATGCTTTCGAGCTGAATCATAATTGACCCCTTCCTAGGGCAAGAGTGAACGAACGTGTAAAGGGCAAAAACTACCTTCTATAATAATAGCACCTATTGATTGTATTGTCAATAGGTGCTATTTCTCTTCTTTGCCGTTGTTATACTTTGGCGTTTTTAGCTTTGGTGCGAATGCAGCGTACGCATGCTAATACTTTCTGGCCTTCGTGAGCCACGGACTGGAGGTTCGGCTTGAATGTTCGTCGGCCTGTTACGTTGTAATGACCGCGCAACAGCTTTCGGTAGTTGCCTACCGTTTTGCCTTTCTTACAAATTTCACATACTCGTGCCATAGAATTTTCTTACTATAAAGAGGAGCAAAAGAAAATGCAAGCCCCAATAGCTCAAGGCAGGGCGAGCGGTATGACAATACCCGCATATGCTGATATTCTGTGTGTATGTTTGATATGTTTGCTGTAGCGAGCGTGCCGTCTGGGCTTTCTACCCTTGCTTCTATTATTGCAATCGGGGTTGCAGTAATTTTCCACGAAGTTTCCCATGGGTATGTGGCAAATTGGCTTGGGGATGGGACTGCGAAGTATGCGGGGAGATTATCCCTCAATCCGATTCGGCATGTGGATATGTGGGGAACTATTATTATTCCTCTTGCATTAATTATAACTCAGGCGGGGTTTGTGTTTGGGTGGGCTAAGCCGGTTCCAGTTAATTACTACAATCTTCGATATGGAAAATGGGGACCTGTACTAGTGGCGCTTGCTGGCCCTGCTGCTAATTTTATTATTCTGTTGATTTGTGGATTGATTGTTCGCTTTGTGCCAGAGAATACTGCATTGCCATACCTTTTTATCACTATTGGGCTTATAAACGCATTTCTCATGTTGTTTAATTTGCTTCCAATCCCACCATTGGATGGATCAAAGGTCCTTTTCCTGTTTCTCGAGAAGCGGCCGGACATTATTATGGTGCTTGAGCGATACGGTATGTATATCCTCTTGGGGATGCTTATATTTGCTCCTGGATTTATAAGCCAACTCGTATTTGTACCAGCTCTTACCCTCACAAGCATTGTTACGGGAGTTTCCTTGGGGGAACTTATCAATTTGCTTTGACTTTTTTTATTGGCTTATCTATAGTACATAAATGCCAACGATTAACCAGCTTGTACGCAGTCGACGCGAATCGAAGTCAAGGAAGTCCAAAGCACCCGCATTGCTTCGGGGCTTTAACGTACTTACCGACCGACCAATTAAATTTAAGAAGGGAAGCCCGTTTAAGCGAGGCGTATGTTTGCAGGTAAAAACAATGACTCCAAAGAAACCGAACTCCGCTCTTCGAAAAGTTGCGCGTGTTCGCCTTTCCAATGGAATGGAAGTAACTGCATTTATCCCGGGAGAAGGCCATAACCTTCAGGAGCACTCCATCGTAATGATTCGAGGCGGTCGAAGAAAAGACTTGCCAGGTGTTCGATATCAGGTAGTTCGAGGTGTGCTTGATACTGTTGGAGTAGAAGCTCGCCGACGCGGTCGAAGCCGATACGGAGCAAAGAAACCAAAATCTGCTGAATAATTACTATATTTTATGCCACGAAAGAAACGAGTATATAAGAATAAAAAGTACCTTAAGCCAGACCCAAAGTTTGGAAACATGGCGTTGTCTAAATTCATCAACTATATGATGTATGACGGCAAGAAGAGCGTTGCACAGCGAATTATTTATGATGCGCTCGATATTATTTCTGATACTACAAAGAACGATCCGCTTATGGTGTTTGATACTGCACTCAAGAATGTTGCCCCTGTACTTGAAGTAAAGGCTCGCCGAGTAGGGGGAGCAAACTATCAGATTGCACAAGAAGTTCGCCCAGCGCGCCGAGATACGTTATCTATGCGATGGCTTCGCGACGCTGCCCGAGGACGAGGCGGCCACAGCATGGCAGAAAAATTGGCTGCAGAACTTATTGATGCATCCCAGAAACAAGGCGGAGCTATGAAGAAGCGTGGAGACATGCATCGCATGGCAGAAGCAAACCGAGCGTTCTCACACTTTGCACGATAATTTCATATGAATGCACCTTCAAAGCAATTCCCGAAAGTTCCTATTGAAAAAGTTCGTAATTTTGGAATTATTGCGCACATTGATGCCGGGAAAACAACAGTATCAGAACGCGTGCTTTTTTATACTGGATTAACACACAAAATCGGAGAAGTGCATGAAGGAGACACTGTCATGGACTGGATGGAACAGGAGCGTGAACGAGGTATTACTATTACCTCTGCGACGACTACTGCATTTTGGCGCGACTATCGTTTGAATTTGATTGATACCCCAGGTCACGTTGACTTTACCGTTGAGGTAGAGCGAAGCCTTCGAGTACTCGACGGAGCCGTTGTGGTATTTGATGGGGTTGCTGGAGTAGAGCCACAGTCTGAGACAGTATGGCGCCAGGCAGATGTACACAAGGTGCCTCGCATGTGTTTCGTGAACAAGCTTGACCGTACAGGCGCTAACTTCTGGAAAGTGCTTGATTCTATTCATGAACGACTTACAAAAGATACGGTTGTATTAACGCTTCCAATCGGAGAGGAAGAAAACTTTGGCGGTATTATTGATTTGCTTACAGAAAAGGCTTGGTATTTTGAAGGAGAAATGGGAATTGATATTCAAAAGAAAGATATTCCTGCGGAATTAGTAGAAGATGCAAAGGCCCGCCGTGCTGAAATGGTAGAAAAAATTGCAGGGCTAGATGACGCGCTTACGGAAAAATATTTAGAAGGAGAAGAAATTTCTGTAGATGAATTAAATGCAGCGCTTCGCAAGGGAGTGATTGCTGGCAAGATTGTGCCAGTGCTTTGCGGAACTGCGCTTAAGAATAAAGGTGTACAGCGAATGTTGGACGCCGTTGTGGATTACCTTCCTGCGCCTACAGACGTTCCTGCTGTTGAGGGTGTTGATGTAAATAATCATGAAAAGGTATTAACTCGAAAGCCATCCTCCGATGAACCGTTTGCTGCACTTGCGTTTAAGATTGCAACAGACCCATATGTTGGCCAGCTTACATTCTTCCGCGTATATTCCGGATCTTTGAAAACAGGTTCGTACGTACTCAACTCCTCTAACGGAAAGCGCGAACGCATTAGCCGTATTCTTCGAATGCATGCGAACGAGCGAGAAGAAGTAGAGGAAATTTCTGCAGGAGGAATTGGCGCACTTGTAGGTATGAAGGCAACTACAACTGGCGATACGTTGTGCGATGAAGAGAATCCAATTCTTTTGGAGCGCATTGTCGGACAAGAACCAGTTATCTCTATTGCTGTTGAGCCGAAATCTAAGCAGGATCAGGAAAAGCTCGGGCTTGCAATTAAAGCGTTGATGGGAGAAGACCCAACATTCCGCGTGCACACTGATCAGGAAACTGCCCAGGTAATTATGCAAGGAATGGGAGAGCTTCATCTTGAAATTATTGTTGACCGCATGAAGCGCGAATTTGGAGTAGAGGTGAATGTTGGTAAGCCTCAGGTTGCATACAAGGAAACTATTCGAAAAACAGTGGAAGCAGAAGGAAAATATATCAAGCAGAGCGGAGGTCGCGGGCAATATGGCCACGTGTGGCTTCGCTTGGAACCGCAAGAGCGTGGAAAGGGTGTTGAATATGAGCAGGCAATCAAGGGAGGGGTTATTCCACAGGAATACTTGCCTGCGGTTGGCAAGGGTGTGGAAGAGGCATCTAAGAATGGTGTGCTTGCAGGATTCCCTGTTGTAGATATTAAAGCTACTGCGTTCGATGGAAGTTACCATGATGTGGACAGTTCTGAAGTTGCCTTTAAGATCGCAGGATCGATGGCGTTTCGTGAGGGTGTGCGTATGGCAGATCCGGTATTGCTAGAACCGATCATGAAAGTAGAAGTTATTACTCCGGAAAACTATATGGGAGACGTAGTGGGCGACTTAAATTCTCGCCGAGGCCAAATTCTTTCTATTACTGATAGGCTTAACTTAAAGGTTATTGACGCTACGGTGCCGCTTGGGGAAATGTTCGGATACGCAACGCAGGTTCGATCAATGAGCCAAGGCCGTGCAAACTA